>JAFAEH010000198.1 GCA_023424135.1 Actinomycetes bacterium
GACGATGCCCGCGCGCACCGCGTGCGCGTCGAGCGCGGCGACCCCCGCGACCGTCGTCCCGCCGGGCGACGAGACGCGCTCACGCAGCACCGCCGGGTGGTCACCGGTCTGCGCGACCATCGCCGCCGAGCCCTCCACGGTCGCGACCGCGAGCCGCGTCGACAGGTCGCGCGGCAGGCCGAGCAGCACACCGGCCTCGGCGAGCGCGTCAACCACGTAGAACGCGTACGCGGGCCCCGACCCGGACAGCGCCGTCACCGCGTCGAGGTGCTTCTCGGCGACCCGCTCGACCAGCCCCGTCGCCGCGAGCATGCGCTCGACGAGCACCAGGTGGCCGGTCCCCGCGTGGCGGCCGGGCGCGATCGCGCTGGCCCCCTTGCCGATGAGCGCCGGCGTGTTCGGCATGACGCGGACCACCGGGGTCCCGGTCGGCAGCGCGTCCTCGTACGTGCGCAGCGGGACGCCCGCCGCGACGCTGACCACCAGCGCACCGCCGCGCAGCACCGGGGCCAGGTCGGCGAGCACCGCCGGGACGACGTCGGGCTTGACGGCCAGCAGCACGACGTCGGCGTCGGCGACCGCGGTCCGGTTGTCGGCTGCGGTCCGTGCCCCGTGCTCGTCGGCGAGCGCCCGCACCTTGGCGGCGTCCTGGTCGGCGACCGTGACCCGGCCGGCCGGCCAGCCGCCCGCCCGCAGCGCCGCCACGAGTGTGCCGCCCATGACACCCCCGCCGAGCACCGCCACCGCGGGTGTCGAGTCCCCCGCCGGGCCGCTCGTCGCCGTCGCTGCCGGGTCCTGCGTGGCCATCGCACCTCCGTCGCCGCACCACCGGCCGCACCGCGACCAGGACGAGCCTAGAGCCTGCACCCACGCCCCCGCCCCACCCGCGCGAACTCGGGCTTTGGCGGCTTCAGGACCGTCAGAAGCCGCCAAAGTCCGAGTTCGGCGGTGGGGTGGGCCAGCCCGGGGCGCGAGAGAGCAATCGGATCGCTCTCTCGGCAGCGTCCGGTGGGCGGGCGGCAGCACCCGGTGGGCGCCGTACGTGACCAGTTCACGCGCAGGGCGGTGCGCACCGCCGACGAGCCGGCCCGCCGGCCGCCCCGCCCTCGCCCGTTCCCCACCCCCACCCCATCCGCGCGAACTCGGACTTCGGCGGCTTCTGGACCATCAGAAGCCGCCAAAGTCCGAGTTCGGCGGTGGGTTGGGACGTCAGCCGCGGGGGGCGAAGTCGCCCGAGGGTGGGCCGCCCATCTGACCGCCCGGACCCTGCTGGGTCGACGAGTCGGACGAGAGGCCGGACAGGCCGGTGCTGGTGCCCGTGTCGTCGTCGCCCAGGTCGAGCGCCGCCTGCAGGTCCGCCAGCACGACCACGTCGCCCTGCTCGAGGCCGGACGTGATCTCGGTGAGCTCGGCGCCGACCGCACCGGTCTCGACCGTGACGTCGCCGACCGTGCCGTCGTCGCCGAGCACCTGCACGGTCGTCTCACCGGCGGTGGTCCGCACGGCGGACGTCGGGACCGTGAGCACCTCGTCACCCGCCGCGACGGCCACGTCCACCTGGGCGGACGAGTCGTCGAACACCGCCGCGTCGGACGCGTCGAGCGCGACGACGACGGTGTAGGCGGGCGTCGAGGTCTCGGAGACGTCGAGCACGCCGACGCTGCTGACCGTGCCCGTCAGGTCGGCGTCGGACGTCGCGACGCGCACCGCCGCGGACTGCCCCACCTCGACCACGTCGATCGAGGTCAGCGGCACCGTCGCGGTCACGACGTGCCCGTCGCCGCCGAGGATCGTGACGACCGCCGACGTCGAGGACGCCTCGACCGTCCCGTCGACCGTGAGCGACACCGCACCGACCGTGCCCGCGACGGGCGCGGTGAGGTCGACGAGCGTGAGCTCGTGCTCGGCGACCGCGACGTCGGCCTCACGCAGCGCGATCTGGGCCTGGTCCGCGAGGATCGTCGCGGCCGTGATCGTCCGGGAGGACGACCCGCCGGACCCACCGGACGAACCGTCGGCGGCACCCGCGCCGGAGCCCCCGGACGAGCCGTCGGAACCGGACTGGCCCGAGGGGCCCGACCCGGACGACCCGACCCCCTGGCCGGTCCCGCCCTGACCGGTGCCGTCCTGGTCCCCACCCTGCTGGTCGCCGGGCTGCTGACCCCCGTCCTGCCCACCGGACGGCCCGCCGTCGTCGGTGCCGTCACCGTCGCCGGGGTCGACCGCGGCGAGCAGCGCGTCCACGGCGTCGTCGAGCCCTGTCGTCGCCGCCGTGAGTGCTGCGAGCGGCTCGGTCAGCGCACCCGCCGACGCCGACAGCGCCTCCTGGCACGCGACCAGGAGCTGCTGCACCTGCGAGACCGGGACACCGGTGCTCGTCGTGACCTGCTGCGCGGCGGTCGACGCGCCCGCGTCCGGGACGTCACCGCCCGACGCGTCGTCGCCGCCCTCGTCGTCGCTGCCGTCACCGGACCCGTCGCCCGTACCGTCGCCGCTCGCACCGTCGCCGCCGTCGTCGCTGCCGTCCGCGACGACCGTCGCCGGGTCGATCGCGAGGAACGCGGTGCACGTGTCACCGGTCCAGGAGTCGGTCTGCGCGGTGACGGCCGCGGCGAGCTGGTCGTACGCCTCGAGCAGGGCGCTCTGCGCGGCCTCGACCTCGGCGGCGGCCGTCGCGACGGCCGCCGCCGAGGCCGCGTCCGACGACCCGGTGCTCGACGACCCCGTGCTCGACGACCCCGTGCTCGACGGGCCTGCCGTGGCCGTGCCGGACGCGACGGTCCGCACGACGGCCGACGACGCACCGGAGCCGGACACGGAGGCTGCCGCCGACGCGGTGCCGGTCGCGGTGCCCGTCGTCGTGAGCGGGACCGTCGCGGCCACCGTGACGACACCGGTGGTGGCCGACGTCGCCGCGACCGACGTCGCGGACACGGTCGACGTGCCGGACGACTGCGTCTCGAGGTCGTCCTCGAGCTGCTGCTGCGCGTCGGCGAGGGCCGAGCGCGCCTCGTCGAGCGCCGCCTGCAGGTCGGTCGGGTCGAGCGTCGCGAGCACCTGACCCGCCGTGACGGTGTCACCCACGGCGACGTCGACGGACGCGACCGTGCCAGACGTCGCGAACGCCGCATCCCGTCGGGTCGCGGACGTGACGGTGCCGACCACCGACACCGTCTGCGCGACCGTGCCGGGCTCGGCGGTGACCGTGCGGTACCGCTCGCTGCCGCCGCGGCCGAGCGCGACCGCGACGCCACCGCCGACGAGCGAGAGCCCCACGGCCCCGGCGGTGACCATCGCGACCGTCCGGCGACGACGTGTGCGCCGCCGTGTGCGGGTGGACTCACGCATCTCCGTCGTCCTCCGTCCCGCCCTGCCGGCCGCCGCCCTGCTGACCGTCCTGACCGCCGGGCCCACCCTGACCACCACCGGGCCCGCGCCCGCCCGCACGCGTCGAGCAGCCGTCGTCCCCGGGCGTGGAGACGACCACGCTCGTCGCCGTCACGGCACCCGAGTCGTCGGCCTCGCCCTGCGCGACCACGCACTGGCCGACGACGGCGGCCGAGGAGTCCGCGGCGACGGTGCGGGTGTACGTCGTCGCGTCGTCGACCGTGACCGTCCCGGTGCTCGTCGACCCGTCGTCCGACGTCACGTCGACCGTGATCGTCGACCCGTCGACCGCGCTGACCAGGCCGGACGTGCCACCGAACCCACCGAAGCCCCCGGACCCGCCCTGCGGCATCTCACCGTCGGGCATGTCGGTCGGCATCCCCTCGGGACGCTCGGCGCCGTCGGGCATGTCCGTCGGCATGTCCGTGGGCATCCCCTCGGGCATCTCACCGTCCGGCATGCCGCCTCCCGGGAACCCCCCGATGCCGCCGCCACCTGTCACGCACGCACCGTCGACGGGGTCGCTGATCGCGATGCTCGTCGCCGCACCCGTGCCGGAGTCGTCGGTCGACGCCGTGACCGCCGTGACGCACACGCCCACGGCGACGTCCGTGAGGGACGCCGCGACGGTCTGCGTGAACGTCGTGTCGTCCGACCACGTCACGGCGGTCTGGCTGTCCTCGCCCTGCACCTGCATCGTCGTGCCCGTCACGGCGGCGATCTCGCCGCTCGTCCCGCCCCCGCCGAAGCCCTCGAAGCCGTCGCCCTGCCGTCCACCCTGCGGGCCGTCCTGCTCCCCCGCGTCCTGGGAGGCGCTCGCGGTCGCGTCGCCGGTCGCGTCCGCACCGCTGCTGCACGACGCGAGCAGCAGCGCGAGCGCCGCGAGCGGCGCACCGCCGACGACGACACGGCGCAGGGTGCGCGTCCGCGGGCGGGCGGTGGGGGACGTGGTGTCCGTCAGGACGGGGTGCATCGGGCTCTCCTGCCGTTCGGTGCGTGGTTCGGGGTGCCGGGCACGTGGCCGGCGTGGTGCGTGGGGGCCGTGCGCGGGGGTGTCACTCGGCCCGCAGCGCGTCGATGGGGGCGAGACGTGCGGCGCGCGTCGCGGGGTACACGCCGAACACCAGGCCGATGGCCATGGCGACGACGACCGATCCGAGGACCGCCGCACCCGACACGACGATCGACGTGCCGAGCAGCGCGGGCAGGCCGCGGGCCGCGACGATGCCGAGCGCGGCACCCAGCAGCCCGCCGGTCAGGCCGAGGACGGTCGCCTCGACGAGGAACTGGCGGCGGATCGCCCACGGCGGCGCGCCGAGCGCCTTGCGCAGGCCGATCTCGCGGGTCCGCTCCGTGACGGACACGAGCATGATGTTCATGACGCCGATGCCGCCGACCAGCAGCGACAGCGCCGCGATGCCCGTGAGCAGCACCGTCAGGGTCCGGTAGACCGCGGTGGCCGTCGAGACCAGCGAGTCCTGCGACGCGACGGTGAAGTCGGCGTTCTCGGCGTCGGACGACCCGTGCAGCGCGAGCAGCGTCTGCTGGACCTCCTGGTAGGCGGCCGAGAGCTGGTCGGTGGACGCGGCCTGCACGTAGATCGTCGAGACGGCGTTGCGGGTGGCCCCGCCGACGAGCGTCTCGGCGGCGGTCGACAACGGCACGAGCGCGACGTCGTCGAGGTTGGAGTCGCCGCTCGCGCCCGCGGACTGCAGCACGCCGACGACCGTGAAGTCCGTCCCCGAGATCGTCACGACCTGCCCGACGACCGACGTCGTGCCGAACAGCTCGGTGGCCGTCTCGGAGCCCAGCACGACGACGGCGGCCCGGCTCAGGTCGTCGTCCTCGGTGAGGAAGGACCCGGCGGACAGGGTCCGGGCGCGCACGTCGAGCCACGACGCGGTCGTGCCGGTGACCGTGGTCGTCCAGTTGGTGTCGTTGGCCTCGAGCGACAGGTTCGACGTCTTCTCGGCCGCGACGCCCGCGACGTCCGGCGCGTTGACCGACGAGGCGAGCGCCTCGGCGTCGGCGCGCGTGAGCGTCGTGCTCGACCCGAACCCGCCGCGCATCCCCGAGGAGTCCGTGCTGGACCCGGGCGTGACGATGAGCAGGTCGGAGCCGAGCGCGCTGATCTGCTCGCTGACGTCCTTCTGCGTGCCCAGGCCGAGACCGACCGTGAGGATCACCGCGGCGATCCCGATGAGGATGCCGAGCACCGTCAGCGTCGAGCGCAGCGCGTGCGCCCGGACCGCCGCCAGGCCGGTGCCGACCGTCTCCGTCCAGCTCACCGTGCTCCCTCCATGCGCGCCGACGGGCCGTCCGAGACGATCAGCCCGTCCGCGACGCGCACGATCCGCGCGGCACGCTCGGCGACGTCGTGCTCGTGCGTGATGAGCACGACCGTGCGACCGGCCGCGTGCAGCTCGTCGAACAGCCCCAGGACGTCGGCCGTCGAGACGGAGTCGAGGTTGCCGGTCGGCTCGTCGGCCAGCACGAGGGCCGGGTCCCCGACGAGGGCACGGGCCACCGCGACCCGCTGCTGCTGACCACCGGACAGCTCACCGGGCTTGTTGTTGACGCGGTCGCCGAGCCCGACGCGGGTGAGCGCCTCGATCGCGCGCTCCTTGCGCTCGTGCGCCGGGACCCGCCCGTACATCAGCGGCAGCTCGACGTTGCGCCACGCGGGCAGCGACGCGAGCAGGTGGAACTGCTGGAACACGAACCCGATGTGCTGGTTGCGGATCTGCGCGAGGTCGACCTCGTCGAGCTCGGACACGTCCTCCCCGGCGAGCCGGTACGACCCGCGGGTCAGGGTGTCGAGACAGCCCAGGACGTTCATGAGCGTCGACTTGCCGGAGCCCGACGGGCCGACGACGGCGACGTACTCACCCGCGGCGATGCGCAGGTCGACACCGCGCAGCGCCTCGAACTCGATGGTCCCCGTGCGGTACGTCTTGCCGGCGCCCGCGAGCTCGATGACCGCGTCGGCCGCGTCGGCGTCGCGGGCGGGACGCGACGACGGGACGAGCGTGAGCGCGTCAGCCATTGCGGCCGCCCCCGCCCGGCATCTGCCCGCCACCGCTGCCGCCGGGGCCGCCGCCCTCGAACTGGCTCGGGTCGAAGCCGTCCGGCATCTGCCCGCCACCGGGCATCGTCTGCCCGCTGTCGTCGCTGCCGTTGCCGCCACCGCCGGTGAAGACCTGCATGACGACCTCGTCGCCCTCGGCGAGCCCGGACACGATCTCGGTGACGTCCCCCGACGTCTCGCCGGTCTCGACCGTCGTCTGCACCTGCGCACCGTCGGCATCGAGCTGCGTGACGGTCGTCGCGCCGTCGTCGCCCGTCGTGACGGCGGCGGACGGCACGGTCAGCACGTCGGTACGACGCTCGTACACGATCTCGACGTCCATCGCGATGCCGTCGTGCAGACCGTCGACCGACCCCGTGACGGTGACCGTGACCGGGTACGCGGCCGTGCCGGACGTGCTGGTCGACACCAGGCCGATCTCCCCGACGACGCCGAACACGGTGCCCGACAGGTCGTCGGACGTCATCTCGACCTGGTCGCCGACCTCGATCAGCGCGACGTCGGACTCCCCGACCGACGCGTCGACGCGCCACGTGTCGGTGCCGACGATCGTGAAGCCCCCGCTCGTCGTCGACGCCGACGAGGTGGAACCGGTGCCGCCGGACGCACCGCCCGCGGCCCCCGAGGACCCCGACCCCGACGAGGACGTGCCCGACGACCCGCCCGAGACGACGTCGCCGACCTCGAGGTCCGCGCTCGTCACGAGCCCCGCGACGGGTGCCACCAACGTGGCGCCGTCGGTCGCGGCCTGCGCGTCGTCGGCGTCGGCCTGCGCGACGTCGACCTGCGCCGCGAGCGCGTCGATCTTCGCCTGCGCCGCGTCGGTGCCGTCGTCGTCGGCCTGCGCCTCCGCCAGGTCCGCCTGCGCCTGCGCGAGGTCTGCCTGGGCGGACAGCAGGTCGGCGTCGAGCCGCAGCGTGTCGACCGTCGCGAGGACCTGCCCGGCCTCCACCGTGTCGCCGGCCGCGACCTGCACGGACGTGACGGTGCCGCTGACCTCGAAGGACACGCTCTCCTGGACCAGGGGCGTCAGCGTCCCGGACGTCGTGACGGTCTTCTCGAGCGTCTCCAGGCTCGCCGCGACGGTCTGCGTCGTGGGCTGCGCCTGGGCGTTCGCCTCCGTGCCGCCGCGCCACCACAGCCACCACACCGCCATGCCGACCACCGCCAGCACCACCACGCCCGCGACGATGCGCGTGCGCGGCCTGCTCCTGCTCCAGACGCCGAGCATGTTCTCCCTCACCGGACCGCCGGGGCGGGCCGCGGACGACCCACCGGCCGGTCGTCCCGGCCACGGGCGACGCTAGGGAGCGTCCCTTGCGCCCCCGTCAGCGCCACCTGTGCCCCACCTGTGCCCCGGCGCCCACCGGCACCGCGCCACACCACGCCGCCGCGTGCGCCGACACCACGAGGAACGGGTGGGGGCGAGGCCGGGGTGGGTGGGGAGCCGGAGCGGAACGCGGAGCGGAGCGGGGGCCGGGGTGGGGTGCGGGGTCAGGCGAGGGTGAGCAGGCCGTCGGTGAGCAGACCGCGCACGGATGGCAGGACGTCCGCTGCGACGTCCGACGCCGGCACGTCGAGCAGCGCACCGAGCGCGCCGACGATCTGCCCGGCGGTGAGCTCGCCGTCGCACGCGCCGACGAACGCCGCGAGCGCGGTCCCCGCCTGCACGGCCCGGCCGAAGCCACCGCCCTGTCGCAGCAGCACGACGCGCGGGTCGACCGCGCCCGGTGCGAGGTAGCGCTCCTCGGTGACGTCCGGCGCGACGACCAGGCGGCGGCCCGCGAGCGCGTCGTCGGTGAGTGCGGTGACGGCGTCGTGCGCGGCGAGCCCGGCGGCGAGCACCGGCCCGAGCGGCTGGCGCACCGGCCCGGTCTGCGACTCCAGGCGCCGCAGCGTCGCGGACCCGGTGGGCGGCCGTCGCAGCGTCACGATCCCGAACCCGACGGACGCGACGTCGCGCGATGCGAGGTCGTCGAGCCACGCGCCGTAGCGCGACGCCCACGCGTCCGTGTCGGCGGGGGTCGTGCCACCGTCGCGGATCCACGTCTCGGCGTACTGGGCGGGGTCCTGCTCGTCGCGCTGCACGACCCACGCGTCGAGGCCGGACGCGTCGACCCACGCGCCGATGCGCTCGTGCCACTCCTCGCCGCGGCGCACCTCCCAGTTCGCGAGCAGCTGCGCGACACCGCCGGGGGCGAGCACGCCGGCCACCCCCGTGACGAGGTCGCGCACGAGGTCGTCGCCCGAGCGTCCGCCGTCGCGGTAGTCGTAGGCGGGCACGTCCGCCCGGCGCGGGGTGATGACGAACGGCGGGTTGGACACGACGAGGTCGAACTCGTCGTCCGCCACGGGCTCGAGCATCGAGCCCTGCCGCAGGGCCACCCGGTCCTCGCCGAGCCCGGCGAGCGCGGTCGTGAACCGCGCGAACGCGAGCGCCCGCACGGACAGGTCGGTCGCGACCACCTGCGCCGCGTGCCGGCTGGCGTGCAGGGCCTGCACGCCGCACCCCGTGCCGAGGTCGAGCACGCGGCCGCGCGGGTCGCGCACGGTGGCCTGCGCGAGGGTCACGGACGCGCCGCCGACGCCGAGCACGTGGTCGGTGCGCAGCGCGCCGCCCGTGGCGAGCTCGCCCAGGTCGGAGGCGACCCACCACGCGGCGTCGCCCGCACCGTCCGTCGCGGCGTAGGGGCGCAGGTCGAGGTCC
>JAFAEH010000278.1 GCA_023424135.1 Actinomycetes bacterium
CGCCACCACTGCGCGCGGGTCAACGGCGGGCGCCCGGGGTGGGCGTGCGCGTGCGCGGCGTACCGCTCGTACGCCGCCTCCCCGGTCAGCTCGCGCACGTACCAGCGCACGCCGCGCGCGGCCCGCACCAGCCACGCGAGGCCGGCCCGACGCCTCTCGGCGACGCCCACGTCAGTGCTTCCCGCCGGCGAGCAGGTGCGGGTCGCCGACCACCGCGTACTCCGCCTCGACCTTGCGCTCCAGGGCGTGCGCGCCCAGCCCGGATGGCGCGTAGAGGTGCGACGCGACGACCGGGTCCTCGCTCGTGCCGACCTCCTCGCCGGACGCGGCTCCCCCGCGCAGCGCCTGCACGACGGACACGACCGCCGCGGCCATGAGCAGCGCGACCAGCACGACGAACGCGATGGACAGGGTTCCCTGGATCGCGGTGTTGCGGACCGTGGCGTGGGCGTCGGCGAGCGCCTGACCGGACAGGTCGCCCGCCGCGATCTTCTCCTTCGTGGCCTGGTGCAGCGCCCAGTACCCGACGGCGAGGTCGCCGGAGAAGATCTTCTGGTACGACGCGGTGAACGTCGTCGCGGTGTCGAACGCGAGCGGCAGCAGCGGGATCCACGCCCATCTGACGTACCCCTTGCGCACGACCATGACGGTGACGATCGTCAGGGCGCACGCGGCGATGAGCTGGTTCGCGATGCCGAACAACGGGAACAGGGTGCGGATGCCGCCGTTCGGGTCGGTCACGCCCATGAGCAGCAGGGAGCCCCAGGCGGCCACGACGACGCCCGTCGTCAGCCACGAGCCGACGCGCCAGCCCGGGTCGCGGAACCTCGGCAGGAGGTTGCCGATCGCGTCACCGAGCTGGAAGCGGGCCACCCGCGTGACGGCGTCGACGGCCGACAGGATGAACAGCGCCTCGAACATGATCGCGAAGTGGTACCAGAACGACATCATCGCCTTGCCGCCGACGACGTTGTGCATGATGTTCGCCATGCCCACGGCGAGCGTCGGGGCACCGCCGGTGCGTGACACGACGGACGGCTCGCCGACGTCGGACGCGACGGCCTCGAGCGCGGCGGCACCGGTGAGGGTGACCTCCTCGCCGTCGACGACGGTCTCCCACGTGATCTGCGGCTGGTTGCCTGCGGGGTCGGAGACGCCGAGGTTCGCGATGGCGGCCTCGGCGTTCTGCTCGGGCGTCGCGTCCGCGGAGTACGACGACCCCGCGGTGGCGGCGATGGCGGCGGACGACATGTTCATCGAGAAGTACACGCCCTGGTTGAGCGAGACCGCGGCGGCCAGCGCCATGATCGCGACGAACGACTCCATGAGCATGCCGCCGTACCCGATCGTGCGGACCTGCGACTCCTTCTGGACCATCTTGGGCGTGGTGCCGGAGGACACCATCGCGTGCATGCCGGACAGCGCACCGCACGCGATGGTGATGAACAGGAACGGGAACAGCGCCCCTGCGAACACCGGGCCCTCGGTGTTGAACGCGAACTCGGTGACGTCGGGCATCTGCGCGACGGGCCGCACGACGACGATCCCCACGGCGAGCACGACGATCGTGCCGACCTTCATGAACGTCGACAGGTAGTCGCGCGGGGTGAGCAGCAGCCACACGGGCAGCACCGCAGCGAGGAACCCGTAGACGACCATCCAGACGACGAGCGTCGTCGGCGCGAGGTGGAAGACCTCACCCCACGAGGACTCCGCGACGTACCGGCCCCCGACGATCGCGGCGAGCAGCGCGGCGAACCCGATGACGGACACCTCGGTGACGCGCCCGGGCCGCAGGAACCGCAGGTACAGGCCCATGAGCAGCGCGATCGGGATGGTGCATCCCACGGAGAACACGCCCCAGGGCGACTCGGCGAGCGCGTTGACGCAGACCAGCGCGAGCACGGCCAGGACGATCATCAGCATGACGAAGACGACGACGATGGCGACGGTCCCGCCGAAGCGCCCGATCTCGTCGCGCGCCATCTGCCCCAGGGACCGTCCGCCGCGGCGCATGGAGTAGAACAGCACGAGCATGTCCTGCACGCCGCCGGCGACGACCACGCCGAGGATGATCCACAGCGTCCCGGGCAGGTAGCCCATCTGCGCGGCGAGCACGGGACCGACGAGGGGTCCCGCACCGGCGATCGCGGCGAAGTGGTGCCCGTAGAGCACGCGCCGGTCGGTGGGGTCGAAGTCGCGGCCGTTGTCGATGCGCTCGGCGGGTGTGGCACGCCGGTCGTCGGGCCGCATGATGCGCCGCTGGATGTACAGCGCGTAGTAGCGGTAGGCGATCGCGTAGGTCGCGACGGCGGTCACGACGAACCAGATCGTGCTGACGCGCTCGCCACGCACGATCCCGAGCATCGTCCAGCCCACGGCGCCGATCAGCGAGATCGCGACCCACAGCGCGACCTTCGCGGGTGTCCAGCGGGGCTTCTCGACGACGCCGACGGGGACACCCGCGTCGTCCCGCAGGATCTCCGCCTCCTCGTCGGGCGTGTACTGCGGCAGCTCGGGTTCGCGCGTGCTGGTGCTCATGTCGGACTCCGTCGACGGCGCAGGGCCGCCGGACCGACAGCCCCGTCACGTCGATCTTGGACCGGACGGGTGTCGCCCGCACGGGTGGTCGGGCCCCGGCGTGTCGCGGGGTCAGACGCGGAACTGGCCCACGAGGGTCCGCAGCTCGTCGGCGGCTCCCGCGACGGCCGCCGCCGACTCGTCGGTCTGCGCCGCCGAGGCGGTGACCTGCCCGGCGATGTCGGCGACGTCCCCGATGGTCGCCGCGATGCCTCCGGTCGCGGTGCTGGCACGGGTCACCCCGGCGGCCATCTCGCGGGTCGTCGCGCCCTGCTCCTCGACGGCGCCGGCGATGACGACCTGGATCTCGTCGAGCCGGTCGACGACGGTGCCGATCTGCGACACGGACGTCCCGGCCTGCAGGACGTCGGAGGTGAGGGCGGCGATCCGCTGCTCGATGTCCTCGGTCGCCCGGGCGGTCTCCTGCGCGAGGTCCTTGACCTCGCTGGCGACGACCGCGAAGCCCTTGCCCGCCTCACCGGCGCGCGCGGCCTCGATGGTCGCGTTGAGCGCGAGGAGGTTGGTCTGCTCGGCGATCTGCGTGATGGTCCGCACGACCTCGCCGATCGCGGACGAGCTGCTGGACAGGCTCGCGACGACGCCGGCGGCGCTGGCGGACGCGTCGACGGCGTCCTTGGCGATGCGGGACGCCTCGGTCACGTTCTGCCCGATCTCGGAGATCGACGCGCCCATCTGCTCGGTAGCGGCGGCGATCGTGGCGACGTCCTCGTTGACCGACGCCGCGGTCGACGCGACCTCCTGCGCCCGGGCGGACGTCGCCTGGGCGCTGCTCGTCAGCCCGGTGGACGCGCGCCGCTGGTCCTGCGACGCCTGGCCGAGCGCCACGGCCTGCACGCCGATCGCCGAGACGGTGGTCGCGACGCGTTCGACGAAGCGGTTGAACGCCGCACCGAGCTCACCGAGCTCGTCGGTGCGCTGGTCGTCGACGCGCTGCGTGAGGTCCCCGTCGCCGTCGGCGATCTCCCGCATCCGGTCGCGCATGCGCAGGATCGGCCGCGTCAGGCGGCGCCCGAGCGCGGCGGCGACGAGGGCGGCGACGAGCAGGGCGACGGCGCCGACGACGATCGCGGTGGTGCGCAGCTGGGTGACGGGTGCCATGGCGACGGCGAGCGGCGCGGCGGCGACGAGCGCCCACCGGTGCGCGTCGGTGCCGTCGACGGGTGCGACCGCGACGACGGCGTCGCCGCCGACCTGCGCGTCGTCGACGACGAGGACCGCCGGCTCGCCGTCGTCGACGACGTCGAGCGCGGCCTCGCCCACCTCGCCGCCGAGGCTCGTGCCGAGCAGCGCGGCGTCGGGGTGGGTGACGACCGTGCCCGTCCCGGTGAGCAGCGAGACGTACCCGGAGCCGTACGGACTCAGGGCGTCGAGCGTCGCGGTCAGCTCGGTGAGGTCGATGTCGGCGGTGACGACACCGACGAACGCGCCGTCGACGAGGATGGGGGCGGCCGCGGTGGTCATGAGCACGTCGACGCCGTTGATCGGGTAGACGTACGGCTCGGTCAGGACGGGCGCCAGGGTGTCCTTGGGCTCGAAGTACCAGGTGGCGAGCGCCGGGTCGTCGTAGTCGACGAGGACGGACTCGACGACGTCCGCGCCGTCGCGGTACCAGTACGGCAGCAGCCGGCCGGTGGCGTCGCTCGTGACGTCGCCGACGTGGGCGGCGTCACGCCCGTCGAACGCGTCGGCCTCCCAGGCCGTGGACATGCCGGTGAACTCCGGGTGGGCCGCGAGGGCGGAGCCGATGACCGCGGAGGCGGCCTCGCGGCTGGGCCGGTCGGTGCCGTGCAGCGACGCGAGCGCGTCGGCGAGGTCGACGGTCGTGGTGACGGCGTTCGTGAGCGCCGTCTCCACCTCGGACGCGTACTGGGACGCGACCGCCTCGACGTACTGCTCGACCTGGTCGCGTCCCGTGGTGGAGCTGCGCGCGGTGACGACCGCGGTGATGGTGACCACGGTGACCAGGAGCACGGCGACGACGCTGGCGACGATCCGTCCGGTGATGCCCTTCATGGCGACTCCTCGAGCAGGCGGCTGCACCACCCCCATCGGCGGAGACATAGGACGACTGAGCAGTACCCGTGCGCGCCCGGGCCACGGGCGACGTCGGACCGCAGGGTGGCGGTGCTCTCGACGCGTGCTTGCGGCGCGTGCGAGGATGATGGGAAAACGCTTTCTGCCGTTCACCTCCCAGGAGTACGCGTGACCTCCCCCACCCCGGCACCCGGCACCGTCGCCGGGCCCGCGCCCGTCCCCCTCACCGACCTCGCCCTGCTGCTCGCCCCCGGTGACGACGTCGCGGTGACGACGCGCGACGTCCCGTCCGGCACCGTCGTCACGCTCGCCGACGGCCCGGTGACGCTCGCCGCGGACGTGCCACGGGGGCACAAGCTCGCGGTGCACGACCTGCCCGCAGGTGCACAGGTGCACAAGTACGGTCAGGTCATCGGTCGCACGACGTCACCGGTCACCGCCGGCGCCCACGTGCACGCGCACAACCTCGGGATGGACTCGGTCGCGCACGACTACGAGTTCGGCACCGCCCGCGTGACGATCCCGCCGGCGACGACGGTGCGCACGTTCAAGGGCTTCCGGCGTGCCGACGGGCGCGTGGGGACCCGCTCGTACGTCGGCATCGTGACGTCCGTGAACTGCTCGGCGTCGACGGCCCGCATGATCGCCGACCAGTTCCGCGGCCCGGTGATGGACGCGTGGCCGCACGTCGACGGTGTCGTCGCGCTCACGCACGACTCGGGGTGCGGGCTCGTCCCCGACTCCGAGGGCGGGCAGGTGCTGCGCCGCACGCTGCGCGGGTACGCCGCGCACCCGAACGTGCAGGGCCTGGTCGTGCTGGGTCTCGGCTGCGAGATGCTCGCCGTGCAGGGTCTCCTCGCCGATCTGCCGGCGTCCCCGGACACGCTCGTCGAGCACCTCACGATCCAGGAGAGCGGCGGCATCCGGGCGACGGTCCGCGCGGGTGTCGACGTCGTGCGCGCGATGCTGGACGACCTCGAGTCGCGGCGCCGCGAGACGGTCCCGGCCTCGGCGCTCGTCCTCGGCCTCAACTGCGGCGGCTCGGACGGCTACTCCGGCATCACCGCGAACCCGGCGCTCGGCCGTGCGTCGGACCTGCTCGTCGCGCAGGGCGGCACGTCCGTGCTGGCCGAGACACCCGAGGTCTTCGGCGCCGAGCACCTCCTGACCCGGCGTGCCGTGAGCGAGGGCGTGGGTCGTCGCCTGCTCGACCGCATCGACTGGTGGCAGGGCTACATGGAGCGCGGCGGCGGCACGCTCGACAACAACCCCTCGCCCGGGAACAAGGCCGGCGGCCTGACGACGATCCTGGAGAAGTCGCTCGGCGCGGTCGCCAAGGGCGGCACGGCCGAGCTCGCAGCGGTCTACGAGTACGCCGAGTCGGTCGTCGACCAGGGCTTCACGTTCATGGACACGCCCGGCTACGACCCCGTCTCCGTGACCGGCATCGTCGCCGGCGGTGCGACGGTCGTGGTGTTCACGACGGGCCGCGGGTCGGTGCTCGGCGCCAAGCCCGCCCCGTGCATCAAGGTCGCCACGAACACCGAGATGTACGAGCGCATGCATGAGGACATGGACCTCGACGCCGGCCGGATCGTCACCGGGCACGCGACGATCGACGAGGTCGGCGAGGAGATCCTCGACCTCGTGCTCGACGTCGCCTCGGGTCGTCGTCCCGTCAGCGAGGAGCTCGACCTGGGGCGCGACGAGTTCGTGCCCTGGCAGCTCGGCGCGGTCACCTGACCCCGAGGGCGGCGGCCGGTCCGTGCAGGGTTCGGGATGCCTGACGTCCCGAACCCTGCACACCACGGCGGGACCGCACCGCGGTCCCGCCATGACGCTCATCCCGGGGGCGCCTGCGAGGCACGCCGCCGCACGCTGCCCGGCGGCCGTCCCGTCGTCCGCACGAACGCCCGGCTGAACGCCGCCACCGACTCGTACCCCGCGGCCGCGGCGACCTGCGCGACACCGTCACCGCGGGCGAGCCGGTCGCCGGCCACGTGCATCCGCCACGTCGCGACGTACCGCATGGCGGGCACGCCGACGACCTGGGTGAACCGTGCCGCGAACGCGGACCTCGACATCGCCGCCTCGTGCGCGAGGGACGCGACCGTCCACGGTCGCGCGGGGTCGCGGTGCACGGCGGCGAGCGCGCCCCCGATCCACGGGTCGCGCAGCCCGCCGATCCACCCGGACGCGTCGTCCTGCGCGTCGAGCCACGCGCGGACCGCCTGGACGACGAGCACGTCGGCCAGCCGCGTGACGACGGCCTCCCCGCCGGGACGCACGTGCGTGAGCTCGTCGGCCATGAGGTCGAGCAGCCGTCCGGCCCACGTCGCGCTCGACGACGGCACGTGCACGACGGCGGGCAGCAGGTCGAGCAGCGGGCGTGCGGCGGGACCGTCCACGGTCAGCACGCCGCACAGCAGCCGCTGACGTGGACCGTCGCCCTCGTGGCGCAGCACCGAGTAGGTCGGTGTCACGTACTCCTGCGGGAGCTGGTCGACCCGCCCGAGCGAGGGCGCGCCGGGCCCGCTCGCGAGCACGTGCCCGCGGCCGTGCGGCACGAGGGCGAGGTCGCCGGTGCGCAGCCGTGCGGGTGGGACCCCGGGGACCTCGACCGTGCACCGTCCTTCCGTGACGACGTGGAAGGACACGCAGTCACCGAAGGCGGGCATGTCGACCGCCCAGGAGCCGGCGGTCTCGGTGCGGCAGTAGAAGACCCCGTGGACGCGCAGGCGGTGCAGGGCCTCGCCGACGAGGTCCGCCGGTGCACGTGGCGGGACGACGACGGCTCCCACGACACCTCCAGCGCTGGACGATCGGTCATGTCTCGACGACGACTGAGCATAGATCGTCCACCAGGACGGACGGTTGGCTAGGTCCAGCGGGGCCACCGGGCCGCCGCACACGACCCAGGAGGCAGTCATGCGGGTGCTCGTCGTCGGAGCCACAGGCGGATCGGGACGTGCGGCGGTGTCGGCGCTGACCGCACGCGGCCACGAGGTCACGGCCCTGTCCCGCAGCGCCTCGCGCCTCGACGCCGCCGGTGTGCGGGGCGCCGACGGGGACGCCACCGACCCCGGGACGGTGGACCGGATCGTCGCGGACCAGGACGCGGTCGTCGTCACCCTCGGGATCAGCGAGAGCGCGCTGCGCGTGCGGCTGCGCGGACCCGCGGGCACCCCGCCGGACGTGCGCTCGCGCGGCACCCGGCACGTCGTCGACGCGATGCAGCGCCACGGCGTGCGCCGGCTCGTCGTCCAGACGTCCTTCGGCGTCGGACCGACCCGACCGCTCCTGCCCCTCGCGACCCGTGTCGTGTTCGCGCTGCTGCTCGCACCGCAGATCGCGGACACCGAGCAGCAGTCGGCCCTGGTGCGCGCGAGCACCCTCGACTGGGTCGAGGTGCAGCCCGTCAACCTGGTGGACACCGACACCGCCTCCCCTGCGTTCGCGTCCACGGACGGTGAGCAGCGCGCGATCCGCGTCTCCCGCGCGCAGGTCGGGCGGTTCCTGGCCGACGCCGTCGAGTCCGACACGTACGTCCGACGCACCGTCGCGCTCTCGCACGACCCGGCGCACGACCGGACGCGCGCCGGGGCCCGCTCGCGGACCTGAGCCCCTGCGCGAGGAATTCTCAACTACCGTGGGGTCGTTGAGAACGCCCAGGAGGTGCAGGGATGATCGGCCAGCGGGTCACGCGTCAGCGCGTGGCGATCTCGGAGCTGCTCGACGACGTCGACGAGTTCCGCAGCGCCCAGCAGATCCACCAGCTGCTCGGGCAACGGGGTCACGACATCGGCCTGGCGACGGTGTACCGGACGCTCAACGCGATGGCGGAGCAGGGCGACGTCGAGGTGCTGCTGCAGCCCAGCGGCGAGCACACCTACCTGCGGTGCGCACCGCGCAGCGAGCACCACCACCACCTCGTGTGCCGCACGTGCGGGCGGACCGTGGACGTCGCCGCACCGGAGCTCGAGCAGCTCGTGGAGGCGCTCGCGGCGAGCCACGAGTTCTCCGACGTCGAGCACTCGCTGGACTTCCTCGGCACCTGCGCCGCCTGCGCGCAGAGCTGACGGCGGCGCCGTGGCGTCTCGCAGGACGCGTCAGACACGCGACGCGCAACCACCTCGACCTGTTGGACGTCGGAGGCGCTGCGGGGCTCGCTCGACGGGCTCCTGCACCGATGGCAGCACACCTCGGACTGGACCGCCCATCAGCTGGGTTTCGCCGTTCACGCGGAGACGGTCCGCATCCACCCTTTCGCGGACGGGAACGGCCGCTCGACCCGCCTGCTTGCCGACCTCACGCTGCTCGCGGCACAGGGCGTCGACGAACCGGCGTCCACCTACGACTGGGAGGTCGACCAGCGGCAGTACATCGAAGCCCTGCGTCGCTACGACCAGCACCGCGATCCGACCGAACTGGCCGCGGTCGTCGCTCGCCGGCCTCTCGGCGAGTAGCCCCCACGGCATCACCGGACCGGTCAAGGTCGTACCTGTCACTCCTCATCGGTGCCGCGGTGCTCTCGCACCGGCGTCACGTCCGCGTCCGGTCCGGACGGGCGGGCCACGTCCTCGAGGACGCGCCGGAACGCCTCGACCGCGGGCGCGCCGGCAGATGCGTCGCGGCGCGACGTGAAGACCGTGCGGTGCGGGTCGCCGGGCAGCGGCACGAGGCGGCACGTCGTCGTGCGCTCGCGCCACACCAGGCCGGGCAGGACGGCGACGGCGTTGCCGGACTCGACGAGGCGGATCTGCGCCTGCAGGTCGGCGGTCTCGTAGCGCACGTCGGGCTCGAAGCCGGCGGAGCGGCAGGTCTCCTCGGCGAAGTGCCGGGAGGCCGTGCCGCGCGGTTCCATCACCCACGGGACGTGCGCCGCGCCGGACAGGCCGTGGACGCGCGCGGGGCCGACACCGACGGGCGGCAGGGCGAGCTGCAGGGGGTCGACGACGAGCTCGCGGCGGTCGAGGCCGGGCAGCCACGGGGCCGCGTGGGCCGGGTACTGCTCGGCGACGACGAGGTCGAAGTCGCGCGCCCACGTGTCGTGCAGCGCCTGCGCGGGCTCGCGCTGCACCATCTCGACCCGGACCTGCGGGTGCTCGTCGGCGGTGCGGCGCAGCGCGGCGGGCATGAGCGCGAGCGCGGCCGACTGGAACACCGCGACGCGGACGGTCCCGCGGACCTCGGTGAGCGACGCCGCGAGGGCGGACTCGGTGCGTTCGACCGTGTCGAGCAGCCGGTCGGCAGCCTCGACCAGGACGAGCGCCTGCGGGGTGAGCCGCACGCCGCGGCCGGCCTTGCGCAGCAGCGGCACGCCCGTCTCGTGCTCGAGCTGGGCGAGCTGCTGGGAGACCGCCGACGGGCTGTAGCTCAGCGCCTGCGCGGCGGCCGCCAGCGTGCCGCGCACGGCGACCTCGCGCAGGATGACGAGACGACGCAGGTCGAGCACGACCACCTCCGGGCTGACACGGTCGGACGGGCGGGGTCGGGCCGTGACTCATCAGTGAACGTGACGAGTATCGGTGAGAAACCGTCACTTCCCCTGACGACTCACCGCTGCGGATACTGGCGCCGGACGCAGGCCCGACCCGACACGTGAGGACACGATGACCGACACGACGGCACCCGCGAGCGGCGCGACCGACCACGACGCGGCCGGCACGCACGCCGACGAGGTCGTCGCGCTCGTCCGCCGGTGGCTGGGCGAGGCGGCGGAGCACCCGGCGGACCCGGCGGCGGCGCAGCTCGCCGACCTGCTGCGTGAACCGGACGGGCTGGCGTTCGCGGTCGGGTTCGTCGACGGGGTCGTGCGCCCGGAGGACGCGCGCGTCGCGGCACGTCGGCTGGGCGACCTGGCGGCCCGCCCGCCGGGCTTCCTGCCGTGGCACCTGCGCACGGCGCTGCGCGTCGGCGGCGCACTCGCACCCGTCCTGCCGCACGTGGTCGTGCCTGTCGCGCGACGCGTCCTGCGCCACCTCGTCGGTCACCTCGTCGTCGACGCGACCGACCGCCGCCTGGGCGCCGCGATCGCCCGGCTGCGCGGCGACGGCGTGCGGCTCAACGTCAACCTCCTCGGCGAGGCCGTGCTGGGGCGCCGCGAGGCCGCACGCCGCCTCGCCGGAACGCGTCGCCTGCTCGCCCGCGAGGACGTCGACTACGTGTCCGTCAAGGTCTCCTCGGTCGTCGCCCCGCACGCACCGTGGGCGTTCGACGAGGCCGTCGACGACGTCGTCGAGCACCTGGCCCCGCTGCTCGAGCAGGCCGCGGCGTCGCCGTCGCCCGCGTTCGTCAACCTCGACATGGAGGAGTACAAGGACCTTGACCTGACCGTCGCGGCCTTCACGCGGCTGCTCGACCGCCCCGACCTCGAGCACCTCGAGGCGGGGATCGTGCTGCAGGCGTACCTGCCGGACGCGCTGCCCGCGATGCAGCGCCTGCAGGAGTGGGCCGCGGCGCGACGGGCACGCGGGGGCGCCGGGATCAAGGTGCGGCTCGTCAAGGGCGCGAACCTGCCGATGGAGCACGTCGAGGCCGAGCTGCACGGCTGGCCGCTGGCGACGTGGGGCACCAAGCAGGACACCGACGCGCACTACAAGCGCGTCCTGGACTGGGCGCTCACCCCGGAGCGGATCGCGAACGTCCGGCTGGGCGTCGCGGGGCACAACCTGTTCGACGTCGCGCACGCGTGGCTGCTCGCGGGGCGGCGCGGGGTGCGCGACGGCATCGAGGTCGAGATGCTGCTCGGCATGGCCCCGGGGCAGGCGGAGGCGGTCCGGCGCGACGTCGGCGGGCTGCTGCTGTACACGCCAACGGTCGCGCCCGCGGAGTTCGACGTCGCGATCGCCTACCTGGTGCGCCGGCTCGAGGAGGGCGCGTCGGACGAGAACTTCATGTCCGCGGTGGCCGACCTGGCCGACGACGACGCGCTGTTCGACCGCGAGCGTGACCGCTTCCTCGCGTCGCTCGCCGCCGTCGGCGCCCACGTGCCGGACCGGCACCGCGTGCCCGACCGGCACGCCGCCGTGCCCCCGTCGTCGCCGGGCGCCTTCACGAACACGCCCGACACCGACCCGGCGGTGCGGGAGAACCGTGCCCGCGTGCGCGCCGTGCTGGCGCGCGTCCCGACGAGCGAGCGGGGCGTGGCGGGCGCGACCGCGGCGCGCATCGAGGACGCGAGCACGCTCGACGCGCTGCTGCACGACGCCCGTCGTGCGGGTCAGGCGTGGGGTGCCCGCCCCGCGGGCGAACGGGCGCAGGTGCTCGACCGGGCGGCCGACGCGCTCGAGGCCCACCGTGACGCGCTCCTGGAGGTCATGGCGTCCGAGGCCGGCAAGACGGTCGACCAGGGCGACCCGGAGGTCTCGGAGGCCGTCGACTTCGCGCACTGGTACGCCGAGCTCGCGCGCGGCCTCGACCACGTCGACGGTGCGCGGTTCGCGCCCACGGCCCTCACGCTCGTGACGCCGCCGTGGAACTTCCCCGTCGCGATCCCCGCGGGTTCGACGCTCGCGGCCCTCGCGGCGGGTTCGGCGGTGGTCCTCAAGCCGGCGGGGCCCGCGCTGCGCTGCGGCGCGGTGCTGGCCGACGCCCTGTGGGAGGCGGGTGTGCCGCGTGACGTGCTGCGGCTCGTCGACGTCGACGAGCAGGCGCTCGGCCGCGACCTCGTCGCGCACCCGGCGGTGGACCGGGTGGTCCTGACGGGGGCGTACGAGACGGCCGAGCTGTTCCGGTCGTGGCGGCCGGACCTGCCGCTGCTGGCGGAGACGAGCGGGAAGAACGCGATCGTCGTGACGCCGTCGGCGGACCTGGACCTGGCGGTGCGTGACGTCGTCGCGTCGGCGTTCGGGCACGCGGGGCAGAAGTGCTCGGCGGCGTCGCTGGTCGTGCTCGTCGGGTCGGTCGCGCGCTCGCGCCGGTTCCGCGCACAGCTGCTCGATGCGGCGTCGTCGCTGGTGGTCGGCCTGCCGCAGGACGCGCGCACGCAGGTCGGGCCGCTGATCGGACCCGCGACGGGCAAGCTGGCGGCGGGCCTGACGACGCTCGAGGAAGGTCAGACGTGGGCGCTGGAGCCGCGCCGGCTCGACGACGAGGGACGCCTCTGGACGCCGGGGATCGTGACGGGTGTGCGCCGCGGGTCGCGCACGCACCGCACCGAGTACTTCGGCCCCGTGCTGGGTGTCATGACCGCACGGACCCTCGACGCGGCGATCGACCTGGTGAACGACGTCGACTACGGCCTGACGTCGGGGCTGCACAGCCTCGACCCCGACGAGATCGCGACGTGGCTCGCGCGCGTGCAGGCCGGGAACCTGTACGTCAACCGCGGGACGACGGGTGCGGTGGTGCGCCGTCAGCCGTTCGGCGGGTGGAAGCGGTCGGCCGTCGGCCCGGGCACCAAGGCGGGCGGGCCGAGCTACCTGGCGGCGCTGGGGTCGTGGACGTCGGCGCCGGCGACGGCGGACGCGCCGGTCAGCGCCGTCGCGGCACGTCGGCTCGTCGCCGCGGCCAGGGCCGAGCTGGACGCCGC
>JAFAEH010000345.1 GCA_023424135.1 Actinomycetes bacterium
GCCCTCGACGCGGGGGCCCGCGAGCGACGGTCCGCCGCCGCCGCGCGTGTGGGCCGACCGCGACCCGGCCGCCGCACGTCGGCTCGTCGCCGCGCGTGCGGTCGTCGCCGACCTGTCGGCGCAGCACACCGTGCCCGTGGAGAACCTCCTGCAGCCCGACCTGCTGCGCCGCCTGTGCTGGTCCCCGCCGTCGCCGCTCGACGAGGCGTCGGTGGCGGCGACGCTCACCGCGGGCGGGGCCCGCGCGTGGCAGGCGGACCTGCTCGCGGACCGCCTCGCGGTCGCGCTCGCCGCCGCCTGAGGAAGGACGCCGACCGGGCGGGGCGCGCGCCGCGCGTCCGTCGGAGGTGGGCGCACAAGGATCGCCGTCCTGCTGCGCCCTGCACCCTTCGTGGGCACGGACCCCGCTGTTACTCTTGAGTAACTTCGCGTGTCCAGGGACCATGGTCCCGACGCGCGACGGCGCACCTCGCGCGCTCCCGGACACCGCCGTCCCCCAGGAGGACAGATGCCGAGCACGTCCCGGCACGGCGCACGCCGTGTCGTCTTCGTCGACGGGGTACGCACCCCCTTCGGCCGCGCCCGCAAGGACGGGCTGTACGCGCACACCCGCGCCGACGACCTCGCCGTCAAGACCGTGCGCGAGCTGCTGCGCCGCCACCCGCAGCTGCCGGGCGACCGTGTCGACGACGTCGCACTGGCCGCCACGACCCAGCAGGGCGACCAGGGGCTGACCCTCGGGCGCACGGTCGCGATGCTCGCCGGGCTGCCGCCGACCGTCCCCGGGTTCGCGATCGACCGCATGTGCGCGGGGGCGATGACCGCCGTGACGACGACCGCCTCGGCCATCGGGTTCGGTGCGCAGGACGTGACGATCGCGGGCGGTGTCGAGCACATGGGCCACCACCCGATGGGCTTCGACGCGGACCCGAACCCGCGCTTCCTCGCCGAGCGGCTCGTCGCGCCCGACGCCCTCAACATGGGCGTGACGGCGGAGAACCTGCACGACCGGTTCCCCGCCCTGACCCGCGAGCGCGCCGACGCGTTCGGGGTCGCGAGCCAGCGCAAGTACGCCCAGGCGCTCGCCGACGGCCGCATCGACCCCGACCTCGTGCCCGTCGCGTTGCGCGACCCGGAGCGCGGCTGGGGCCTGGCGACCGCTGACGAGCCGCCGCGCCCCGGCACGACCGTCGAGCAGATCGCGGGTCTGCCGACCCCGTTCCGCCCCGGCGGTCGCGTCACGGCCGGCACGTCCGCCCCCCTGACCGACGGCGCCGCGTCGTGCCTGCTCGCGGCCGAGGACGTCGCGCAGGAGCTGGGTCTGCCGGTGCGCATGCGCCTGGTGTCGTTCGCGTACGCGGGCGTCGAGCCCGAGGTCATGGGCCTGGGCCCGGTGCCCGCCACGGCCAAGGCGCTCGAGCGTGCGGGCCTGACGATCGACGACATCGGGCTGTTCGAGATCAACGAGGCGTTCGCCGTGCAGGTGCTCTCGTTCCTCGACGCGTACGGCATCGCCGACGACGACCCGCGCGTCAACCCGTACGGCGGTGCGATCGCGATGGGGCACCCGCTCGCGTCGTCGGGCGTCCGCCTCATGACGCAGCTCGCGCGGCAGTTCGCCGAGCACCCCGAGGTCCGCTACGGCATCACGACGATGTGCGTCGGCCTGGGCCAGGGCGGCACCGTCGTCTGGGAGAACCCGCACCACACCGCGCAGGAGGACCCGCGATGAGCACGACCGACCCGCGCCCCGAGCGCGTCACGCACGCCCTGGTCCGTGACGTGCCGCTGCCCGGTGGGCTCGGCACGCTCGCGCTCGTCACGCTCGACAACGGGCTGGACCACACGAAGCCCACGACGCTCGGACCGCAGAGCATCGCGGGCCTGAGGGCGACGCTGACCGCGGTGCGCGAGCGCGCCGCGGCGGGTGAGGTCGCGGCCGTGGCCGTCACGGGCAAGCCGTACTACCTGGCCGCGGGTGCCGACCTGACCCAGGTCGCGCAGGTCACGACGCGCGACCGGGCGCTCGAGCTCGGCCGCGACGGCCACGCCGCCTACCGCCTGCTGGGCGAGA
Organism: Actinomycetes bacterium; assembly: GCA_023424135.1. GTDB lineage: Bacteria > Actinomycetota > Actinomycetes > Actinomycetales > Cellulomonadaceae > Cellulomonas. The sequence continues at coordinate 2,075 of JAFAEH010000345.1, forward strand.
TGGGCGTGCCGACGTTCGCGTTCGTCAACGGCGCCGCGCTCGGCGGCGGCCTCGAGGTCGCGCTGAACTGCGACTACCGCACGGCGGCGTCCGACGTGCGTGCGCTCGCCCTGCCGGAGACGGGCCTGGGCCTGGTGCCCGGGTGGGGCGGCGCGTACCTCGTGCCGCGGCTCGTCGGGATCCAGGCCGCGCTCGACGTCGTGCTGACCCGACCGGCGGCGAACAAGCCGTTCACGGCGCAGCAGGCCGCGCAGATCGGGCTCGTGGACGTCGTCCTGGACGCCGCGGACTTCCTCGAGGAGTCCGTGCGCTGGGCCGCGCGCGTGCTGTCGGGCGAGGTGGAGGTCGAGCGGCGCCCGCTCGACGACGACGCCACGTGGCGGGCCGCCGTGTCCGCCGCTCAGCAGCGGCTCGACGCGGTCGTGCACGGCTCACGCCCCGCGCCGTACCGCGCGCTCGACCTGCTGGCGTCCGCACGCGGGTCCGACCGCGACACCGCGTTCGCCGCCGAGGACGAGGCGCTGGCCGACCTCGTCATGAGCGACGAGATGCGCGCGAGCGTGTACGCGTTCGGACTCGTGCAGGGCGGTCGCCGGCCCACGGGCGCGCCGGACCCGTCGCTCGCGAGGCCGGTCGCGCGCGTCGGCGTCGTCGGCGCCGGGCTCATGGCCGCGCAGATCGCGCTGCTGTTCGCGCAGCGCCTCGGTGTGCCGGTCGTCATGCGCGACCTCGACGAGGCGCGCGTCACCCACGGGCTCGACACCGTGCGCTCGACGGTCGAGCGGCTCGTCTCGTCGGGACGGATGTCCCCCGACGCGGGCGCCCGGGTCGTCGCACAGGTCTCGGGGTCGACGTCGATCGACGTCTTCGCCGACTGCGACCTCGTGATCGAGGCCGTCACGGAGGTGCTCGACCTCAAGAAGCGGGTCCTGGCCGAGCTCGAGGACGTCGTCGCGCCCGACGCGGTGCTCGCGACGAACACGTCCGCGCTGTCGGTCACGCGCATGGCGGCCGACCTGCGTCATCCCGAGCGTGTCGTGGGCCTGCACTTCTTCAACCCGGTCGCGGCCATGCCCCTGGTCGAGGTCGTGCAAGCGGACCTCACGTCCGACGAGGCGCTGGCGACCGGGTTCGCGGTCGCGGCGAAGCTGCGCAAGACGGCCGTGCTGGTCAAGGACCGGCCCGGGTTCGTCGTCAACCGCCTGCTGGTGCTGCTGCTGGGGGTCATCGTCGACGCGGTCGAGCGCGGCACCCCGGCCGAGGTCGCGGACCGCGCGCTGGACCCCCTGGGCCTGCCGATGCCGCCGTTCGCGCTGTTCGACCTCGTCGGCCCGGCCGTCGGTCTGCACGTCCTGACGTCGCTGCGCGAGGACCTGGGCGACCGGTTCCCGCGCTCCCCCGGCCTGGAGAAGCTCGTCGCCGACGGGACGACGGTCGTGACGCCGGCGCCGGCCAAGGGTCTGCCCCAGCGCGTCGACCCGGCGGTGCAGGCCGTGTTCGACGCGGCCCGCGAGGGCGACGTCGCCGACCCGCCGCTCGACGAGGCGGGCGTCCTCGACTCCGTCCTGACCGCCCTGACGGTCGAGATCGGCCACATGCTCGACGAGGGCGTCGTCGCGACGCCGCAGCAGATCGACCTGTGCATGGTCCTCGGCGCCGGGTGGGGCTTCCACCTGGGTGGGATCACGCCGTACCTCGACCGCACGGGGTACAGCGAGCGCGTCCTGGGACGCCGCCTGCTCCCCGCGGGCGTCGCCTCGGTCCGACCCGCCTGAGCGCACCCGCCGGGTGCGGGAGAGCGACCCGATCGCCCTCCCGCACCCGGCCCCACCCACCGCCGCGACAGAGCAATCCGATCGCCCCCTCACGGCCACCACCCCTGCCCCAACCCACCCCACCGCCGTGAGAGAGCAATCCGATCGCCCCCTCACGGCCGTCACCGGCACCCCGGCCCCACCCCACCGGCGCGACAGAGCAATCCGATTGCTCTCCCGCGGGTGGGGTCGTTCGCTCGTCAGCCGCCCACAGCCCCTCACGGTGGTGCAGTGCGTCCACAGACCAGCGACCCGCCGCCCGGTCGAAGTCCCCGCGGCGGCACGCTGCAGACGATCGTTCCCACAGGCACGGCGCGTGTCCGCCGACCAGGCCAGCGCTGCTGGATCAGCGACCTGCCGCCGTCGGACGTCGTCACGGTCGGCCACGTGCCCGTCACCACCCCAGCACGCACGGCCCTGGACCTCGCACGGTACTCACCGGGCTTCGTCGGGCTGGCGGCGCTCGACGCCTTCGCGCACCAGGGCACCGTCGAGCGGCGGGATCTGGTCGCACGGTGCCGCGCTCTCGCCGGCGGCCGCAACATCGCACGGGCTCGCCGGCTCGTCGAGCTCTGCGAGCCGGCGACGGAGTCTGCCGGTGAGTCGTGGCTCCGGCTGCGGATCTTCGAGGCGGGACTTCCCCTGCCGGAACCTCAGATCAGCATCCGCGACCGTCACGGACGCGAGGTATACCCGCTCGACATGGGGTACCGCGACCAGAAGGTCGCCATCGAGTACGACGGCGAGGCGTTCCACCACAGCTCGGCCGAGCAGCAGCGCTCCGACCTGCACCGACGCGACGACCTGGAGCGACAGTTCGGCTGGACCGTCGTCGGTGTCCACCGTGGTGACGTGCTGGGCCGGCGCAACGACCTCGAGCGGACGGTCGCGGAGCTCATCGCGTTCGACAAGCCGGTCCTCGCCCGTCAGCAGTGGTAGCCGGTAGAACGCTCGAGCGCCCCCTCGCACCGCATCCGCAGAGCCCCATCCGACGGGCGCGAGAGAGCAATCCAATCGCATTCTCACGGCCGTCAGCTGCGCCCAACCCCACCCCACCGGCGCGAGAGAGCAACCCAATCGCATTCTCACGGCCGTCAGCTGCGCCCAACCCCACCCCACCGGCACGACAGAGCAATCCGATCGCTCTCTCACGCCGGAGGATCGGGCTCGCCCGGGGACGGGGCACGCCCGGGGACGGGGCACGCCCGGGGACGCCCAGGTCTGGACGTCGTGGGCGGGGTGGGTCAGAACGTGGTCAGACCGCGGGCGCGGAAGACGTCGCGGGCCGCCTCGGCGTCCTCGCGGGACGGCGGCTCGACGTCGTCGAGCTCGTAGCGCATGCCCAGCTCGGCCCACTTGTCGCGGCCCATCTGGTGGAACGGCAGGACCTCGACGCGCTCGACGGCCTCGCCGAGCGAGGCGACGTAGTCGGCGACGGCCGCGACGTTCTCGGGGGCGTCGGTGAGGCCGGGGACCAGCACGAACCGGATCCACATGCGGGTGCCGCGCGCCGACAGGCGGCGGCCGAAGTCGAGCGTCGGCTGCAGCTCGCGACCGGTGACGCGCTTGTAGGTCTCCGGGTCGCCGGACTTCACGTCCAGCAGCACGAGCGACACGTCGTCGAGCATCTCGTCGGTCGCGTGGGCGCCGAAGAAGCCCGACGTGTCGATCGCGACGGGCACGTCCATCGCGGCCGCGCCGCGGACCAGCCGACGCACGAACGCGGGCTGCATGAGCGGTTCGCCGCCCGAGATGGTGACACCGCCGCCGGTGGCCTTGAAGACCCCGCGGTAGCGCGCGATGCGGGCCAGGAGCTCGTCCGCCGCGACGTCGGTGCCGCGGCGCATCTCCATGGTGTCGGGGTTGTGGCAGTACAGGCACCGCAGCGGGCAGCCCGACAGGAAGATCGTCAGGCGCGTGCCGGGGCCGTCGACCGCGGTCACGAGCTCCCACGAGTGGACCGAGCCGAGCCGGCCCTCGCGGACGGCCGCGAGCCGGTCGGAGCGCTCGGCCTCGGTGGTCTCCAGGCCCGCGGTGCCGTGGCCCTGGGTCCGGGTGTGCGACCCGCCGACCAGCGGGACGCCGAGCGGCACGACGGGTGCGCCGTCCTGCACGGTCGTGGTCATGATGACCTCCACGCTGTCGTCGGGGTGCTACGAGGCTACGGGGGTGGTCCCCCGGCCCGGCGCTGCGCGCGCCGGGCCGGGGGCACGCGGGTCAGACCGCGCCGTGGAAGGTGCGGGACAGCACGTCGAGCTGCTGCTCGCGTGTGAGCCGCACGAAGTTCACGGCGTAGCCGGACACGCGGATCGTCAGCTGCGGGTACTTCTCGGGGTTCTCCATGGCGTCCAGGAGCGTCTCGCGGTTCAGCACGTTGACGTTCATGTGGTAGCCGGCGGACAGGATGTACGCGTCGAGCAGGCCGACGAGGTTGGTCACCTGCTCGTCCTTCGTGCGGCCGAGGCCCGAGGGCACGATCGACGAGGTGAGCGAGATGCCGTCCTGCGCCTCGGAGTACGGCAGCTTCGCGACGGACAGCGCCGAGGCGAGCATGCCGTGCGTGTCGCGCCCGTTCATCGGGTTGGCGCCCGGGGCGAACGGCTCGCCACCCTTGCGGCCGTCGGGGGTCGACCCCGTGGCCTTGCCGTAGACGACGTTCGACGTGATCGTCAGCACCGACTGCGTGTGCAGCGCGTTGCGGTACGTCGGCACCTTGCGGATCTTCTCCATGAAGCGCCGCACGACCCACACCGCGATGTCGTCGGCGCGGTCGTCGTCGTTGCCGTACGTCGGGAAGTCGCCCTCGATCGCGTACTCGGTGATCAGACCGTCCGCGGTGCGCAGCGCCGTGACCTTGGCGTGCTTGATGGCCGACAGCGCGTCGGCGACGACCGACAGGCCGGCGATGCCGCAGGCCATGGTCCGCAGAACCGTCCGGTCGTGCAGCGCCATCTCGATGCGCTCGTACGCGTACTTGTCGTGCATGTAGTGCACGCAGTTGAGCGCGTCGACGTAGGTCTCCGCGAGCCAGTCCATGGTCTTGTCGAACTTGGCCAGCACGTCGTCGTAGTCGAGCACGTCGCCGACGACCGGCGCCGTCACGGGCGCCACCTGCTTGCCGGAGATCTCGTCGCGGCCGCCGTTGATCGCGTACAGCATCGCCTTGGCGAGGTTGACGCGTGCACCGAAGAACTGCATCTGCTTGCCGACCCGCATCGGGGACACGCAGCACGCGATGGCCGCGTCGTCGCCCCACGAGGCACGGATCATCTCGTCGGACTCGTACTGCACCGCGGAGGTGTCGATCGAGACCTGCGCGCAGTACGCCTTGAAGCCCTCGGGCAGCCGCTCGCTCCAGAACACCGTCATGTTCGGCTCGGGGGCCGGGCCCAGGTTGTACAGCGTCTGCAGGTAGCGGAACGACGTCTTGGTGACGAGCGGACGGCCGTCCTCGCCGATGCCGCCGATCGACTCGGTCACCCACGTCGGGTCGCCGGAGAACAGGTTGTCGTACTCCGGGGTGCGCAGGAAGCGCACGATCCGCAGCTTGATGACGAAGTCGTCGATGATCTCCTGCGCCTGCTCCTCGGTGAGCGCACCGGCCTCGAGGTCGCGCTGGATGAACACGTCGAGGAACGTCGAGGTGCGGCCCAGCGACATCGCGGCGCCGTTCTGCTCCTTGACCGCGGCGAGGTAGGCGAAGTACAGCCACTGCACGGCCTCGCGTGCGGTCGTGGCGGGCTCGGAGATGTCGTAGCCGTAGGACGCGGCCATCGCCTTGAGCTCACCCAGCGCACGGATCTGCTCGGCCAGCTCCTCACGGTCGCGGATGACGTCCTCGACCGAGCGCTCCATGTCGAGCGACGCCTTCTCGAGCTTCTTCGCGGCGATGAGCTGGTCGACGCCGTACAGCGCGACGCGGCGGTAGTCGCCGATGATCCGGCCACGGCCGTACGCGTCCGGCAGGCCCGTGATGATGTGCGACGACCGCGCGGCGCGCACGTTCGGGGGGTACACGTCGAAGACGCCGTCGTTGTGGGTCTTGCGGTACTTGGTGAAGATGTCGACGATCTCCTGCGGCGCCTCGTACCCGTAGGTCTCGAGCGACGTCTGCACCATGCGCCAGCCGCCGTTCGGCATGATCGCGCGCTTGAGGGGCGCGTCGGTCTGCAGGCCGACGATGACCTCGTTGCCCTCGTCGATGTAGCCGGGCGCGTGGGCGGTGATCGTCGACGGCGTCGTCGCGTCGACGTCGTACACACCCTTGGCGCGCTCCTCGGGGAACATCGCCGCGAGCTTCTCCCAGACGCCCGTGGTGCGGGCGGTGGGGCCGGCGAGGAAGCTCGAGTCGCCGGTGTACGGCGTGTAGTTGCGCTGGATGAAGTCGCGGACGTCGACGTGGTCGGTCCACGGCCCGGTGACGAAGCCCTCCCACGCCGCCGGGACGGCGGTGTCGCTGCGGTCGCTGGGTACGGCGGTGATGGACATCTGACTGCTCCCTGTGTCGGGGTCGATGTCTCGACGCTACGCAGCGAATGATGGGATGTCTTGGGACCTGCGTCCCGCCGCCCTGACCTGCGGGGTGACGCCCGCCACAGCCACGCGCGGACGGCCGTCAGGCCTCCGCGCGCAGCGCCGCCAGCACGTCCGCCGCGATGTCGTGCGGCCCCAGGCGCAGCTCGTCGACGAGCTCGTCGCGCGACGCGTGGCGCAGGAACGCGGCGGGGATCCCGAACGACTGCACGGGCACCGGGACGTTCGCCTGACGGGACCGCTGCCCCAGCAGCGCACCCGCGCCGCCGTCGACGAGCCCGTCCTCGATCGTCACCACGTGCTCGTGCTCACCGGCCATCTTCACGAGCGCGACCGGGACCGGCAGCACCCAGCGCGGGTCGACGACCGTGACGGCCAGGCCGTGCCCCGCCAGGACGTCCGCGACGGCGAGCGCGGTCGGGACCGACGCACCGATGCCGACGACCAGCACGCGGGTCCCCGCACCGTCGTGACGTGCGAGGACGTCGACACCGTCGACGTCCTCGAGGGCCGGCACGGGGTCGCCCATGGTGCCCTTGGGGTAGCGCACGACCGTCGGGCCGTCGTCGACGTCCACCGCCTGACGCAGGGCGCTGCGCAGCGTCGGCTCGTCGCGCGGCGCCGCGAGCCGCAGCCCGGGGACGATCGAGAGCATCGCGAGGTCCCACATGCCGTTGTGGCTCGCACCGTCGTCGCCCGTGATGCCCGCGCGGTCGAGCACGAACGTGACCCCCGCGCGGTGCAGCGCGACGTCCATCAGCACCTGGTCGAACGCGCGGTTGAGGAACGTCGCGTAGACCGCGACGACCGGGTGCAGGCCGGCGAACGCCATGCCGGCGGCCGACGTGGCGGCGTGCTGCTCGGCGATGCCCACGTCGAAGACCCGCTCGGGGAACTCGGCGGCGAACGGTGCCAGGCCGACGGGCTGCAGCATCGCGGCGGTGATCGCGACGACGTCCGGGCGCCGGCGCCCGATGCGCACGATCTCGTCGGCGAACACGCTCGTCCAGCCGAACCGCGAGGGGGCGAGCGGCAGACCCGTCTCGGGGTGGATCCTGCCCACCGCGTGGAACCGGTCGGCCACGTCCTGCTCGGCGGGTGTGTACCCGCGGCCCTTCTCGGTGATGACGTGCACGATGACCGGGCCGCCGAACGCCCGCGCGCGGCGCAGCGCACGCTCGACCGCCTGCTCGTCGTGGCCGTCCACGGGGCCGACGTACTTCAGGCCGAGGTCCTCGAACATGCCCTGCGGCGCGACGACGTCCTTGATGCCCTTCTTCAGCCCGTGCAGCGCCTCGTACGCGAGACGTCCCGGCGGGCCCGAGCGGCGCAGCGTCGACTTCCCCCAGGACAGGAACGACTCGTACCCCTGCGTCGTGCGCAGCGTGTCGAGGTGGTGCGCCAGACCGCCGATCGTCGGCGCGTAGGACCGGCCGTTGTCGTTCACGACGACCACGAGCCGCCGGTCGTGACCGGCCGCGATGTTGTTCAGCGCCTCCCAGGCCATGCCGCCGGTCAGGGCGCCGTCACCGATGACCGCGACGGTGTGGCGGTCGGCCTCGCCGCGCAGCTGGCGGGCCTTGGCGATGCCGTCCGCCCAGGACAGCGCGGTCGACGCGTGCGAGTTCTCGACGACGTCGTGCTCGGACTCGGCTCGCGCGGGGTAGCCGGACAGACCGTCCCCGCGACGCAGCGCCGTGAAGTCCTGGCGTCCTGTCAGGAGCTTGTGCACGTACGCCTGGTGCCCGGTGTCGAACACGATCGTGTCGCGCGGGGAGTCGAACACGCGGTGCAGCGCGATCGACAGCTCGACCACACCGAGGTTGGGGCCCAGGTGGCCACCGGTGCGCGAGACGCTGTCCACCAGGAACGCCCGGATCTCGGCCGCGAGGTCGTCGACCTGGCGCGTCGTCAGCCGGCGCACGTCCCGCGGCGACGAGATGCGCTCGAGCAGCCCCACGTCCGACCTCCTGGTCCTGCCGGCGACCCGCCGGCGTCATGCTCCCCGGCGCGTGCCGGACGTCCCACTCTAGGTCCCGGCGAGGGGTCCGTCGTGCGGGGACGTCGGTCCCCGCCGGGCACGCCACCTGCGGCGCATCACGACGGCACCCCACACGGCGAGGGCGATCACGACCAGCACCAGCACGGGCAGCAGGATCGCCACCAGGCTGAGCCCGACGGCCGCACCGTCCTCGATCGTCGAGACCACGGGCCCGCCGAGCCCGCCGGTCCCGGCGTTGACGACCGGCCGCGCGGTCGCCTTGCCCGCGTGCACGAGCCCGGCCACGACGATCCCCGCGACGACCGGCACCCAGGGGTTCTCCTGCACCCAGGCCGAGCCCTCGAGGTCCTGCGCGGCGGACGTCGCCGCGAACACGATGCCGCCGGTCGCAGGCCGGATGACGGTCTGCACGGCGTCGTTGACCGTGTCGACCGCCGGCACCTTGTCGAGCACGACGTCGGTGAGCAGCAGGACCGACCCGATGCCGATGGCCCACCAGCTCTCCATCCAGGCGAGCCCCGACGGCAGCGTGACGAGGTCCGTGAACCGGGCCATCAGCGCGACGACGAGGAACGGGATGTACGCGTTGAGGCCCGCCGCGGCCGACAGGCCGATCCCGGTGAGCGCGACCAGCATGTGCGCGAGACTACCGGCGCCGGTCGCGGCTCCCCGGCACCTCCCCCGCGCCGGTCGGTAGGATGCCTCGGAAAGGGGATCCCCTCATGCGCTTCCTGCCCGGCCACAGCGCCGCGTCCGACCTCACCTACGGCGACGTCTTCCTCGTCCCGTCGCGTTCCGAGGTCACCTCCCGGTTCGACGTCGACCTGTCCTCGAGCGACGGCACAGGCACGACCCTGCCGATCGTGGTGGCGAACATGACCGCGGTCGCGGGCCGCCGCATGGCCGAGACCGTCGCGCGACGCGGCGGCATCGCGGTGCTGCCGCAGGACACCCCCACGGCGGTGGTCCGCAAGGTGGTCACGTCGGTCAAGGCCCGCCACCCGGTCGTCGAGACCGCGACCGTCGTCGCACCGGACGACACCGTGCACACCGCCCTGAGCCTGATCGCCAAGCGCTCGCACGGCGCCGCGGTGGTCGTCGACGACGGCCGCCCGGTCGGTGTCGTCACCGAGGCCGACTGCCAGGGCGTCGACATGTTCACCCAGGTCGACCAGGTGATGACCCCCGACCCGACCACGGTGGACCTCACGGTCGTCGAGTCGGGCGGCACGCACGGCCTGCAGGACGCGTTCGAGCAGCTGCACCGCTCGCGGCGCCGCTTCTCCCCCGTCGTGTCCGACGGGCGGCTCGTCGGTGTCCTGACCCGCGTGGGCGCGCTGCGCTCGTCGATCTACACCCCGGCCCTCGACGTGCAGGGCCGCCTGCGGATCGCGGCGGCCGTGGGCATCAACGGCGACGTCAAGGCGAAGGCCGCCGACCTGCTGGAGTCGGGCGTCGACGTGCTCGTCGTCGACACCGCGCACGGCCACCAGCGCAAGATGCTCGACGCGCTGGCCGCGGTGCGCTCGCTCGACCCGCAGGTGCCGGTCGTCGCGGGCAACGTCGTGACCGCCGACGGCGTGCGCGACCTGGTCGAGGCCGGGGCCGACATCGTCAAGGTCGGCGTCGGACCGGGCGCCATGTGCACGACGCGCATGATGACGGCCGTGGGTCGCCCCCAGTTCTCCGCGGTGCTCGAGTGCGCCGCCGAGGCCCGCCGGCTCGGCAAGCACGTCTGGGCCGACGGCGGTGTGCGCCACCCGCGCGACGTCGCGCTCGCGCTGGCGGCCGGCGCCTCGCAGGTGATGGTCGGCTCGTGGTTCGCGGGCACGCACGAGTCCCCGGGCGATCTGCACACCGACGGCGAGGGCCGGCGGTACAAGGAGAGCTTCGGCATGGCCTCGGCACGGGCCGTCGCGGCGCGCACGCAGGGCGGCTCGGCGTTCGAGCGGGCCCGCAAGGCGCTGTACGAGGAGGGCATCTCGCACTCGCGGATGTACCTCGACCCGCGCCGTCCGGGTGTCGAGGACCTGCTCGACCACATCAGCTCGGGCGTCCGCTCGGCCGCGACGTACGTCGGCGCGACGACCCTGGAGGAGCTGCACGAGCGGGCCGTCGTGGGCATCCAGTCGGCCGCCGGGTACGACGAGGGCCGTCCGCTGCCCGACGGCTGGTGAGCAGGTGCGCCCCGTCCTGGTCCTGACGCACGCCCCGCACGAGGGACCGGGCGCGATCACGCGTGCGCTCGACGTGCCGTACGGCGTGCGCACCGTGCTGGACGTCGCGCACCCCCGTCTGCCCGCGCCGGCGGACGTGTCGGGTGTCGTCGTCATGGGCGGGCCGATGGACGCCGACGACGTCCGCGGCCACCCCGGCCTGGCGGCCGAGCGCGCGCTGCTCGCGGCGGCGGTGGACGCGGACGTGCCCGTCCTCGGGGTCTGCCTGGGCCACCAGCTGCTCGCGCTCGCGCTCGGGGCCCGGCTGCACCGGCGCTCGGCGCGCGAGGTCGGTTTCGCACCGGTACGCGTCGTCGCGGACGACCCCGTGCTGCGTGCGCTGGGCGGCGTCGGCAGCGAGCCGACGGTCCTGCACTGGCACAGCGACGAGGTCGACCTGCCGCAGGGTGCGACGCTCCTGGCGTCGTCGGACGTGACGCAGGTGCAGGCGTTCCGCGCGGGCAGCGCCCTGGGCGTCCAGTTCCACCCCGAGCTCGACGCCGCGATGCTCGACCTGTGGCTCGCGACCCCCGACATGGCCGCGGACCTCGACGAGGACGAGGCCGAGCAGGTCCGCACCGACGGCGCCCACCACCTGCCCGCGCTGCTGCCGTCGGCCGAGAAGGCGTTCGCCGCGTTCGGCGACCAGGTCCGGGCGCGCGGGTGAGCGCGGGACGCGCGACGACCGGCGGGGCCCGCGCCGACCTCGAGCGCGTCACCCGCGAGGGCGTGCGGTGGCCCGGGGACCCGACGCGCCTGCTCGCCGACCCGGCGTCCGCGCGCCGCTCGGCGGTGCTGGTCCTGTTCGGCGTCCTCGACGCCGTCCCGGCCCGCACGGACGGGACCCCGCACGTGCCGGCCGAGCTCGACGTGCTCCTGCAGCGTCGCTCCGCCGGCCTCGCGCACCACCCCGGTCAGGTCGCGTTCCCGGGCGGCGGCATCGACCCCGACGACGACGGGCCGACGGGCGCGGCGCTGCGCGAGGCCGTCGAGGAGACGGGCCTGGACCCGGCGGGTGTCGACGTGCTGGGCACACTCGCGGACGTGCCGCTGCCGGTCAGCGACAACCTCGTCACGCCCGTCCTGGCGTGGTGGACCCGCCCGTCGCGCGTCGCGGCCGTCGACCACCGCGAGGCCGTGGACGTGTTCCGGGCGCCCGTCGCGGATCTCGTCGACCCGGCTCGTCGTGGCGTGGTCGTGCACCCCGCGGGCCGCGGTCGGCTGCGCACACCCGCGTTCGAGCTCGACGGCGGTGTCGTCGTGTGGGGCTTCACGGCGCTCGTCCTGTCGGGCGTGCTCGACGCCGCCGGGTGGTCCGTCCCGTGGGACACCTCCCGGACCGTCGTCCCGTGACGGCCCCGCAGCCGTCCCACCCGAAGATCGAGGTCGACGTCCCGGCCGACCTCGCACGGGCCCTGCTGGCCGAGCAGCACCCGGACCTCGCCGACCTGCCGCTGCACGGGCGCACGTTCGGCTGGGACAACCTCACGTGGCGGCTGGGCGAGGACCTCGCGCTGCGCTTCCCCGTGCGGGAGCTGTCCTCGACGCTGCTCGACCGGGAGCAGCGCTGGGTCCCGCTGCTCGCACGGCGCCTGCCGGTCCCCGTGCCCGAGCCCGTGCGCGTGGGACGCCCCGGCCCGGGCTTCCCGTGGACGTGGGGCGTCGTGCGGTGGCTGACCGGTGACCAGGTCGCCGCGACGCCCGTCGCCGGACGGACCGCATGGGCCGTCGAGCTCGCCGACGCGCTCGCCGCGCTGCACCACCCGGCCCCGGCCGACGCACCCGTCAACCCGTACCGCGGCGTCCCGCTCGCGACGCGCGGCGAGGTGATGCTGGGCCGGGTCGACGCCACGCGCTCCCCGCACG
>JAFAEH010000352.1 GCA_023424135.1 Actinomycetes bacterium
CCGGCGGTGCGCGTCGCGTCGGGCTCGCCCGTGGCGTCGGCGGGCGACGCCGGGCCCGTCGGGCGCGGGTCGCGCGTGCCGTCGACGTGGACGCCGCGTGCGGTCAACCACACGACGAGCACCGCCGCGACGACGATCGCGATGTCCGCGACGTTGCCGACGAACAGCCGCCAGTACGCGAGGAAGTCGATGACGTGCCCGTGCAGCGGTCCGGGCTCGCGCACCATGCGGTCCACGAGGTTGCCCAGCGCACCACCGAGGAGCAGCCCGAGCGCGACCGCCCAGCCCGTCGACCCGAGCCGGCGAGAGACACGCACGATGACGACGACGACGACGGTCGCGACGATCGTCAGCAGCCACGTCATGCCGCTCGCGATGGACAGTGCCGCACCGTCGTTGCGCACGAGCTGCAGCCCGAACCAGTCGCCGAGCAGGGGCACGCGCTCACCGGGCGTCAGGGTCGCGACCGCCCACACCTTCGTGAGCTGGTCGACCGCCAGGACGCCCGCCGTGATCGCGGCGAACCCCCGCAGCAGCCGGCGGCGGCGTGCGGGGTCGACGGCCTGGGCGACAGGACCCTCCGGCGCGACGGCGCCGCTCTCGTCGGCGACCCCGTCCGTGCCCGGGTCGGCCGGGGACCGCACGCCGTCGTCAGGCCCTGGCCCGTCACCGGTGGGGGTGTCGTCGGGCGCGGGCACGGCCGTGGGGCCGTGCTCGCGCTCGCCGGGCAGGGCGGTGTCGTCGTCCGTCGTGGGCACCGGTGGAGTCTACGGGCGCGTCAGCGTCGCTCCTCGCGCTGCTTGCACGCGACGCACAGGACGGCGCGCGGGAACGCCTGCAGGCGCGCCTTGCCGATCGCCTGCCCGCACGACTCGCACGCACCGAACGTCCCGGCGGCGAGCCGGTCGAGGGCGTGCGAGGTCTGCTCGAGCAGGTCGCGCGTGTTGTTGACGAGCGTGAGCTCGTGCTCGCGCTCGAGTGCCGACGAGCCGGAGTCCGCCTGGTCGTCCCCCGCCCCGTCGCCGGAGTTGCGCAGCAGGTCGGACAGCTCGGCATCGGCGGCGGCGAGCTCCGCGGTCAGCCGTTCGCGGTCGGCCGTGAGCTCGTCGGCCACGGCGTCGACCTCGTCACGGGTCCACGGCTCCTCACCGTCTCGGATCGGCAGCACGGCGACCAGCGCCGCCCGCTCCGCGTCGGACCCCATCGTCAGTGTGCTCAGTGCATCGTTCATGGTCACGGACGTTCCCCCCGTCTCGAGTCCCGCGACTGTATGCGCGTCTGCGTCCGGGCACAACACCACGACTCGGACCCCCGTAGCACGCGACACGCCGTGGCGACCAGCGAAGCCGCGTGCGGGAGCGTTCCCGCGCCAGCGGGCACGACGACGCCGCCGGGACCAGGTCACGTCGCGCGCCCCGACGCAGCAGCGAGGCGACGGTGTGCGGGCATGACGACGCCGCCGGGACCAGGTCACGTCACGCGCCCCGACGCCGCAGCGAGGCGACGATGTGCGGGCATGACGATGCCGCCGGGGCGGGCACGCGCCCCGGCGGCGGTCGACTGCGTCAGATGCTCTGGCTCTCCGGCACCGGCTGGCCCTGGCCGGACCGCGGCGGCAGCGCGTTGCCACGGTTCTCCAGGTCGCCGAGGAGGTTCTCCAGGTAGCTCTTCAGGCGCGTGCGGTAGTCCCGCTCGAAGACCCGGAGCTCGTCGATCTTGCGCTCGAGGAGCGAGCGCTCCTGCTCGAGCTGGCCGAGCGTGCGCTGCGAGGTCTCCTCGGCCTCCCGCACGATGCGGTTGGCGCGGGTCTTGGCCTCGTTGATGAGGCGGTCCGACTCCTCCTGGCCGCTGCGGACGTAGTCGTCGTGCAGCTTCTGCGCGAGCGCGAGCATGCCGGTGGCCGACTCGGGCTCGTTGCCACGGCCGGGTGCGGGTGCCGACACGACGGGCGGCGCCTGCACGGCCGCCGGGACGGGCGCGGCCTGCACCGGCGCGGGGGCCGGCTCCGGCACAGGCTCGGGCTTGGGCGCCGGCGCGGGCTGCTGCGCTCCTGCGCGGCTCAGCTCGGCGATGCGACGCTCGGCCGCCGCGAGCTTCGTCTTGAGGTCGTCGTTCTCGCCCTGCAGGTCCCGCAGGGTGTTGACGACCTCGTCCAGGAAGTCGTCGACCTCGTCCTGGTCGTAGCCCTCGCGGAACTTGGTCGCCTGGAACTTCTTGTTCAGGACGTCGTCTGCGGTGAGCAGTGCCATCGTCGTCACCTCTGTCGGTCGTACTGGTCAAGGTCGGCGGAGGTCGTCTCCACCGACCGCCTCGGGCCACGGTAGCGGAGAATCCGGGCGGCGCACGCCTCCCGACACGCCTCTCCCGCGTGCCGGACCCCGCGTTTCCGACCGCGCACCCGGGCGTGTCGCGCGGTTGCTCACCAGCGGCCGAGCAGCTGCAGGAGCAGCGAGCAGGCCAGGACGAGCACGAGGAACGCGAGGTCCAGGCGGATGGATCCGATGCCCACCGGGGGCAGGACGCGGCGCAGCGCGCGCAGCGGCGGGTCGGTCACGGAGTACGTGACCTCCGCCACGACGAGGGCGACGCCGGTGGGTCGCCACTCGCGTGCGAAGAACTGGACCCAGTCCAGCACCAGGCGCACGAGCAGCAGCAGGAAGAAGACGAGGACGACCAGGTACGCCAGGTTCGCGACGAGACGCACGCGTCAGCTCTGGTTGTAGAAGCCGGACCGCGCCGCGGGCTCGGCCGCGGCACCGTCCCCCGCGAGCTCGACGTGCGCGGGCGAGAGCAGGAAGACCTTGCTCGTCACGCGCTCGATCGCGCCGTGCAGGCCGAAGATCAGGCCCGCGGAGAAGTCGACGAGGCGCTTGGCGTCGGCGTCGTCCATGTCCGTGAGGTTCATGATGACGGGCGTGCCCTCGCGGAACGCCTCGCCGATCTTGCGCGCGTCGTTGTACGAGCGCGGGTGGATCGTCGTGATGCGACGCAGGTCTCCTGCCTCGCGGGGGGCCGGTGCGGCCTGCACACGCGGTGTGCGGTGCAGCGGCATCACCTGGGCCTCGTACGTCTCCTCGGGCACGGCGACCTCCGCCTCCTCGTACTCGTCGAGGTACTCCTCGTGGTCGGACCGGTCGTCGGCCAGGCCGAGGTACAGCATCGTCTTGCGCAGCGCTCCGGCCATCGCGTCGTCTCCCATCCGCCGGGTCTCCCCGGCACCACCGCGTCCCCGCGCGTCCCTGCGCTGGTCACGCTAGCAACGGCGTGCCACGTCGGCCCGCCGACACGCGGGCGTGTCGGCGAGGGGCGGCGACGTCACCCGCCCGTGGGCCGGGTGCCCGCCAGGAGCCGGACGACGCCGGCGAACCGCCCCGTCGCGGGCAGCCCGGCGTGCACGGCACGGCGGTGGGAGTACAGCCGCGCGTCGGTGTAGGTGTCGCGTCCGTCGAGGCGCACGTCGTCGACGCCGCAGCGTCGCAGCACCGCGCGGGCCCCCGCCGCGAGGTCGACCGCGGGCGTCCCGGCCGCCGTGGTGCCGGCAGCCTCGGGCACGACGGCGACGACGTCGTCGCGCATCGCGCCCGGCACCTCGTACGACGCGGCCGCGATGCACGGTCCGACGAGCGCGACCGTCCGGGACGGGTCGGCACCCTCGTCGACCATCGCGGCGACGACCGCCTGCAGGACACCGGCGACCAGGCCCGGGCGGCCGGCGTGGGCCGCGGCGACGACGCCCGCGACGGGGTCGGCGAGCAGCACGGGTGCGCAGTCGGCGACGTAGACCGCGAGGGCCACGTCGCACGACCTGGTCACGAGCGCGTCGACCCGCAGGTCACCGGCCGGGGCACCCGCCGCGCCGACGACCGCGACATCGGCGCCGTGCACCTGCGTCGCGAGCACGAGCGGTGCTCCGACCGCGTCCTGCACCACGCGCCGGTTCGCGGCGACGGCGTCGGGGTCGTCACCCACGGCCGACCCGAGGTTGAGGCCCTGCCACGGTCCGGCGCTGCTCCCGCCCGCACGCGTCGTGAAGGCGGCGAGCACGCCGTCGGCCAGCGGGACGGTCTCGAGCCCGGGTACCGGGCCTCCGCGGGTGGAGGGTCCGTGGGTGGCGGGCCGGGCGTCGGCCGCGGGCACGGTCCGACCACGGCGCGGCACGTCGTGCGCGCCGCCGCCGTGGTCGGGGTGCGTCACTTGAGGAAGTCGGGCACGTCGAGCTCGTCACGCTCGCGACGCACCGGCTCCTCGGCCAGCACCCGCGGGACCTCGAGCGCGCCGGTGACGGGCCTCGGCTCGCTGGGGGTCGAGAGGAACGCGGGCACCTCGGGCTGCTGCGCCGTGGGCTGCCCCGGGCGCGCCGTGCCGACCGGCACGAGGTCCTCGTCGGGCACCTGCACGGGGCGCGGCGTCGGCACGGCAGCGCCGGGCAGCGCGGTCACGGGCGCTACCGCGGGGACCTGACGCGCGGTCGCCCCGCTGACCTGGCCGAGCGCACGCGCGTCGCGGCGCACGACCGGCCCGCCGCCGTCGAACCCGGCGGCGATGACCGTGACGCGGACCTCGTCACCGAGGGCGTCGTCGATGACGGCGCCGAAGATGATGTTCGCCTCGGCGTGCGCGGCCTCCTGGACGAGGCGCGCGGCCTCGTTGATCTCGAACAGCCCGAGGTCGGAGCCACCCTGGATCGACAGCAGCACACCGTGCGCACCGTCGATGCTGGCCTCGAGCAGCGGCGATGAGATCGCCATCTCGGCGGCCTGCACCGCACGGTCCTCGCCCCGCGCGTACCCGATGCCCATGAGTGCGGACCCGGCGCCCTGCATGACGGACTTGACGTCGGCGAAGTCGAGGTTGATCAGGCCGGGTGTGGTGATGAGGTCGGTGATCCCCTGGACGCCGGACAGCAGCACCTGGTCGGCGGAGTGGAACGCGTCGAGCACCGAGACGTTGCGGTCGGAGATCGACAGCAGCCGGTCGTTGGGGATGACGATGAGCGTGTCGACCTCGGCGCGCAGGGCGTCGATGCCCGCATCGGCCTGCACCGAGCGACGACGCCCCTCGAACGTGAACGGCCGCGTGACGACACCGATGGTCAGCGCACCGAGCGAGCGGGCGATGCGCGCGACGACGGGTGCGCCGCCCGTGCCGGTGCCGCCGCCCTCGCCCGCCGTGACGAAGACCATGTCGGCGCCACGCAGGACGTCCTCGATCTCCTCGGCGTGGTCCTCGGCCGCCTTCTTGCCGACCTCGGGGTCGGCGCCGGCGCCGAGCCCGCGGGTGAGCTCGCGCCCGACGTCGAGCTTGACGTCGGCGTCGGACATGAGCAGGGCCTGGGCGTCGGTGTTGACGGCGATGAACTCGACACCCTTGAGGCCGACGTCGATCATCCGGTTGACGGCGTTGACGCCGCCCCCGCCGATGCCGACGACCTTGATGACCGCCAGGTAGTTCTGCGGAGCTGCCACGGTGGGTGCCTCTCGTTCGTGGTTCGCGGCGTGCTGAGCCGCTCGTGCTCGCCCCGGCGGGACGGTGGTCCGGTGCAACCTTCACCCTCAGGTTGAGGGTTAGAGTTATGTCAGGTGCGCTGTCGTGTCGTGACGCTAGGTCCCGACCGGGGTGCGATCAACGACCGACGCGCGCGTGTCGGCCGGTTCACCGCGTGATCGGCATGCCCGGTGCCGACACGTCGAAGACGCTCGCGCCCGCGGCCTCCGGCGCCGCCCGCAGGGCCTGCAGCACGGCGATCTTCAGGGGCGTCTCGTCCGCGCTCCCCCACGCGACGCTCTTGCCGTCGCGCAGCACCATCGTCACCGTGTCCTGCGTGGCCGCAGACACCTCCGCCACCTGCGCCAGGAGGTCAGCCGGCAGCTGCTCGAGCACGCGCAGCACCGCCGACAGCGTCCGCTCGTCCCCCACCGGGACGTCCACCACCGGCAGCCCCTCGGGCGCCGCGTCGGCGCGGCCGACCTGCACGCCCTGCTCGTCGAGCAGCACGAGACCGCCCCCCGCGTCGTCCTGCGGCACGGCGGCGACAGGCTCGCGGGAGACGAGCTGGACGGCGAGCCCGTCGGGCCACTCGCGCACGACCCGCGCCTCGCGCACCCCCGGCACGTCCAGCACGGCGTCACGCAGACCCACGGTGTCGAGGCGCGGCAACGGGGTGCCGCCGCGCTGGGCGACCACCGCGAGCACCTGGTCGACGGCGACCACCGTCCCGGCGCCCGTGACCTCGACCTTCGCGGGGTCGAGCGCGAGCACCGGGGACAGCAGCAGCAGCCAGCCGAGGCCGCCCGCCACCAGCACCCCCGCGGCCGTGACCAGCACCTGGCGACGCGCCAGGTTGCGGCGCGCCCGGGCCCGCTCGGCGAAGCGCTCGCGCGACGTCGTCGAGACCACCGCGGGACGCACCGGGCCGGAGAAGCGCCCGACGGTGTAGGTCGTGACCGTGCGGGTCCCGCCCGTCGCGGTCGTGGGCCCGGTCGGGGCGACGGTGCGCGTCGAGCCCGACGGCACACCCCGACCGGGTGCGGGCACCCGCGGGACCTGGTCCGTGCGGGGCCGTCGCACGGCCCTCAGCCCGGTGGC
>JAFAEH010000364.1 GCA_023424135.1 Actinomycetes bacterium
GTGCTCGCGGACGCGCTGCGCGAGCGCTTCGCGTGGGCGAGCGCGGCGGTCCCGTCGCTGGTCCCGCGCGCGGCCGCCGTCGACGCCCTCGCGGAGGAGGTCGCACACCTGCGCGACGTGCCCTCGCGCCAGCGCGTGCACGGGGACCTGCACCTGGGGCAGGTGCTGCGCTCGGCCGACCGATGGTTCGTCATCGACTTCGAGGGTGAGCCGCTGGCTCCGCTCGCGGCGCGCACGCGCCTCGACCTGGCGCTGCGCGACGTCGCGGGGCTGCTGCGCTCATTCGACTACGCGTCCGCGGTCGGCGGTCTGACGGGTGCGGCGGCGCAGGCGTGGACGACGGACGCGCGCGCCGCGCTGCTCGCGGGGTACGGCGTCGCCGGGACCGACGTCGCGGGGCCCGGCGTCGACGACGTCCGCGCGGCGCAGGTCGACACGACGGGGTCCGACGCGACGGGGTCCGACGACGGCACGCAGCGGCTGCTGCTGCGTGCGCTCGAGCTCGACAAGGCGTTGTACGAGGCCGTCTACGAGGCACGCAACCGGCCCGACTGGGCGGCGATCCCCGCGGCGGGGCTGGACCGGCTGCTCGGCTGAGCGGTCTGGTGGCGCCTGGGCGCACCAGCGCCCCTGTTCCCCAGTATTACCGGTCCGCCCGGGGCCCTCGAGCCGTGCGCGCCCCGGTCCGCAGCCGGACCGGTCGGGTCTCGACCGGCGGGCGGCGGTCAGGCTCCTGCCGGGACCTCGGTGAGCGTGTCGACCGTGATCCGCATGCCGGCCTGGCGGGGTGCGAGCTCGGCCTGCAGGACCAGCGCGGCGCCGCCGACGGCGGCGGCCTCCGACGCGTGCGACGAGATGGTCACCCGCACGTCGTGCGTGCCGCGCGCGAAGCTCGCGGTCAGGCGCTCCTGCACGACGGGCAGGTACAGCGACCCGGCGAGCGCGAACGACGCACCGGTGAGCACGACGAGGTCGAGGTCGAGGACGTTCACGAGCACCTGCGCGGCCGCGGCGAGGTAGCGCGCCGAGTCGGCGAGCAGCCGCACGGGCAGGTCCTCACCGCGCGCGGCGGCGCGTGCCACGGCCGCGAAGTCCTCGGAGACGCTGCGCCCGGGCAGCACGAACCCGGCCTCGGCGGCACGTGCGACGACCGCGCTCGGGCCGGCGAACACCTCGACGCACCCGCGGCTGCCGCACCAGCACGGCGGGCCGTCGACGTCGATGCAGACGTGCCCGATCTCCCCGGCGTTGGACGAACGGCCGCGGTAGACGGTGCCGTCGACGATGATGCCCGCACCGATCCCCGTGCCCATGTAGAGCGCGGCGCACACCGCACCGGTGGGCACGCCGCCGGACCAGTACTCACCGAGCGCGGCGGCGGTCGCGTCGTTGTCGAGCAGGACGGGCAGACCGACGGCGTCCTCGATGGCGGCTGCGAGCGGGAAGTCCGCCCAGTGCTGCATGACCGGCGGGGCGAGGGTCATGCCCGTGGCGGTGGACAGCGGGCCGGGCGACACGACCCCGACGCCGAGTAACCGGCGGGGGTCGACCCCGATCCGGGCGACGGTGGCGTCGATCTCGGCGGCGATACGGGCCACGACGTCGCGCGGGTCGTCGGCGCCCGCGCCGGGGCGGCGCCAGCGGGCGACGACCTGCCCGCCGAGGTTCGCGACGACGTACGTGATGCCCGAGTGGTCGAGGTGGACGCCGACCGCGTAGCGCGCGTCGGGGTCGAGCTGCAGCAGCATGCGGGGCTTGCCGCCGGTGGACTCGGCGCGCCCTGCCTCCACGACGAGCCCCTCGTCGATGAGACGGCGCACGACGGTCGAGATGGTCGCGGCGGTCAGGCCGGTGGCGCGCGTGAGCTCGACGCGGCTGATGGTGCCGGCCGCGCGGATCACGTCGAGGATCGCGCTGCGGCTGCTCGTGTGCACCGCACCCAGGCCCGGTGGGGCTGCGTTCACTTGCTCCTCCTCGACGTGCGGGCCGTCGGGACGGCGACGGCTCGAGCCTAACGATATGGACACGGGGCGAACCGCCCGGCGACACGCCGTTGACTTACTTTGTTCAGTAGCCTAAGAATCTACACGGCGCGCGGCCCCGGCCGCAGCGGCGCTGCACGACCCGCAGCCGGGTACACCGAGGTCCCGGCGACGACGAGAGGATCAAGGATGTTCCTTCACGAGCGACGCGCGCGCCTGGGCGCGGCGTCCGCGGTGGTCACGGTGCTCGCCCTCACGGCCGCCTGCTCGGGCGGCTCCGGCGGCGAGGAGAACACGAGCGGTGAGCCGGGCGGTGAGATCACCGTCCTGACCTGGCGCACCGACCTCGTCGAGGACGGCACGTTCGACGACTACGTCGAGCAGTTCAAGGCGAAGTACCCCGACGTCACGGACGTCAAGGTCGAGGGCATCACCGACTACGAGGGTGAGGTGAAGACGCGCATGAGCACCGACAACTACGGTGACGTGCTCGCGATCCCCGGCTCGGTGACACCCGACCAGCTCGGCGACTTCTTCGAGCCCCTGGGCGACCAGGCCGAGCTCGAGAAGACGTACCGCTGGCTCAACGACAAGTCGTTCGAGGGCAAGAGCTACGGCATCCCCGTCGTCGGGAACGTGCAGGGCCTGGTCTACAACAAGAAGGCCTGGGAGGCCGCCGGCATCACGGACTTCCCGACCACGCCCGACGAGTTCCTCGAGGACCTCGCGACGCTCAAGGCCGCGGACCCCGAGATCGACCCGCTGTACACGAACTACAAGGACGGCTGGCCGCTCACGGCGTGGGAGTACTACCGCGGCGGCATCTCGGCCGACCCGGACTACGTCAACGAGATGGTCACGTGGGACGACCCGTGGTCCGACGGGCGCGACCACGAGGTCATCGACGGCCTGCTGTACGACGTCGTCGCCGAGGGCCTGACCGAGGCCGACCCGACGACGACCAACTGGGAGCAGTCCAAGCAGCTGCTCGGCACCGGCAAGATCGGCGTCATGCTGCTCGGCTCGTGGGCCATCCCGCAGATGCAGCAGGCCGCGGAGGACGCCGGCGAGTCCGCCGACGACATCGCCTACATGCCGTTCCCGGCCCAGGCCGACGGCGCGTTCCACGCCACGGCCGGTGGTGACTACAACCTCGGCATCAACGTGAACTCGAAGAACAAGGTCACCGCGCGTGCGTGGATCGACTGGTTCAACCACGAGTCAGGCTTCTCCGAGGCGCAGGTCGGCCTGTCCCCGCTCGTCGAGGGCGACGTCCCGGCGGCGCTGGTCGACTTCGTCGACCAGGTCGAGCTCATCCAGATGAACCCGGCGCCCGAGGGCAAGGAGTCGCTGTTCTCCGACATCGACACCGCGTCGGGCATCGTGACGACCGACCCGAAGTACCGCCAGAAGATCATCGACGACGCACGCTCGGGTGCCCGCACCAAGCAGCAGGTGTTCGACGACCTCAACGCCGCGTGGGCCAAGGGTCGCGCGGACGTGGGCTGATCGCAGGTACCGCACCATGACGACCGCGCCGACGGGCCTGCAGGGCCCGCCGCCGGCGGCCTCCCCGGCTCCCGCGACCCCCACCCCCCAGGGTGCGGGCCGCGGGGCCGGGTGGCGCCGGCGGGTCATCCCCTACCTGTTCCTCGTCGTCCCCGTCGGGCTGCTGCTGCTCCTGACCTACCTGCCCGTGGCCAACATGTTCTGGTACTCGGTCACGGACTGGGACGGGCTCGACAAGACCAAGGAGTTCGTCGGGCTCGACAACTACGTCGAGATCTTCACGGACCCCGAGAACGTCCGGGTCTTCTACGTGTCGCTGTACTACTTCGGCGCGTCCTTCGTGCAGATGGCGCTCGCGCTGTACTTCGCGACGATCCTGTCGTTCAAGGTGCGGTTCAAGAACCTCTGGAAGGGGATCCTGTTCTTCCCCTACCTCATCAACGGCGTCGCGATCGGCCTCATCTTCCTCAACTTCCTCAAGCCCGGCGGCGGGCTCGACACCGTCCTCATGACCGTCGGGCTGGAGTCGCTGGTCCAGCAGTGGACGGGCGACCCCGACGTCGCCAACTACTCCCTGGCCGCCGTCTCGGTGTGGCGCTACATGGGCCTGAACTTCGTGATGTTCCTCGGGGCGATCCAGTCGATCAACGCCGACATCTACGAGGCGGCGTCGATCGACGGGGCCAACCGCTGGCACGAGTTCTGGCACATCATCCTGCCCTCGATCCGCCCGATCGTCGGGCTGTCGTTCATCCTGGCGATCTCCGGGTCTCTGTCGGTCTTCGAGATCCCCTACGTCATGACGGGCGGCGGCAACGGCACCGAGACGTTCGTCATCCGCACGATCTGGATGGCGTTCAACCGGAACATGGTCGGCCTGGCCTCGGCCATGGCGGTGGTCCTGCTCGCGATCGTCCTGGTGGTGACCTGGATCCAGCGGCGCGTGATCCCCGAGGAGGAGGTGGACCTCACATGACCCGCACCCTGACGGCCACCGGCAAGTACGTGTCTCTCGTGCTCGCGTCCCTGATCATGCTGCTGCCGCTGGTGCTGATCCTGTTCGGCTCGCTCAAGACGGGCCAGGAGTTCCTCGCGACGAACCCGTTCACGCCGCCCGAGAGCTGGACGAACCTCGGCAACTACGCCGTCGCCTTCGAGCGTGGCGGGATGCTGCGCGGCTTCACCAACACGGTGATCATCTTCGCGGCGGCGATCGCGGGCACCATCCTCATCGGCGCGGCCACCGCCTACGCGCTCGACCGCTTCCGGTTCGTGGGCCGCTCGGCCGTGCTGGGGATGTTCCTGCTCGCGACCCTCGTCCCGGGCGTGACGACCCAGGTCGCGACGTTCCAGATCATCAACGGACTCGGCCTGTACAACTCGCGCTGGGCCCTGATCCTGCTGTTCATGGGCACGGACATCATCTCGATCTACATCTTCCTGCAGTTCGTGCGTGCGATCCCCCGCTCGCTCGACGAGGCCGCGATGATCGAGGGCGCCGGGCACCTGCGGATCTTCTTCCAGATCATCCTGCCGAACCTCAAGCCCGCGGTCGCGACGGTCGTGATCATCAAGGGCATCGGCATCTACAACGAGTTCTTCCTGCCGTTCCTGTACCTGCCGGACCCGGACCTGCGCCCCATCTCGACGGCGCTGTTCGCGTTCAAGGGCCCGTTCGGCTCGCAGTGGGAGCTCATCTGCGCCGGAGTCGTCATCACGATCGTGCCGATCCTGCTGCTCTTCCTGTTCCTGCAGCGGTACGTCTACAACGGCTTCACCTCGGGCGCCACCAAGTGACCCGCTGAGAGGGTCGGACGGCGGGAGGGCGGCGGTGCGGACCGCCGCCCTCCCGTGCGTCCGCAGCGCGTCGTGCCGACCTGCTCAGCCGACGCGCCGTGCCGACGCGCCGTGCCGGTGCGCTCAGCCGACGCGCGTCGCGCGCAGCAGGACGAGCCGCTCGGGCGACAGGTGCGGCGGACGTACCCCCACCTGCTCGAGCACACGTCCGGTCGCGCGCAGGCCGTCGGGCCCCCACCACGGCACGCTCCCGCCGTGCGTGACGACGTCGCCCGGCGCCTGCGGGCGCACGTGGTACGTCGCGGCGGGGTCCAGGCCGGGCAGGGAGACGAGCGCGGCGGGCGCCTGCGCGGAGGAGGCGATCGTCGCGACCGCGTAGAGCGCGTCCGAGCCGTCCTGCGCGACGACGCCGTGCACCTGGTACGCAGGGTCGGCGGAGTCGGCGTGCACGCTCGCACCCGTGTGCAGCAGCCCGCGGACGTCCTTGTAGAGCGCGACCCAGGCGGCGAGCTCGGCGCGTTGCGCGTCGTCAGCCTCCCGCAGGTCCCACTCGATGCCCAGGTGGCCGAACAGCGCGGTACCGGCCCGGAAGCCGAGCGTCGCGCTGCGGCCCGTGCTGTGCGCGGTGCCGGAGCCGATGTGCGCGCCGATCAGCTCGAGCGGGATCAGCAGGTTGGTCCACGGCTGGATCGTGCGGCGCTCGAGCGCGTCGATGCAGTCCGAGGCCCACACGCGGTCGGTGCGCTGGAGGATCTCCAGGTCGACGCGCGCCCCGCCGGACGAGCACGACTCGATCTCGACTCCCGGGTGCCGCGCACGCAGCTCGTCGAGCAGCCGGTACACCGCGAGGGTCTGCCGGTGCACGCCCGGGACGCCGTCGGCGCCGTGCCCGGCGTCGAGCAGGTCGCGGTTGTGGTCCCACTTGAGGTAGGCGATGTCGAGCTCGGTGAGCAGGGCGTCGAGACGCTCGAGGATGTAGGCGTACGCCTCGGGACGCCCCAGGTCGAGCACCTGCTGGCTGCGCGCGGGACGCGGCAGCCGGTCGGGCAGGCGCAGCATCCAGTCGGGGTGGGCACGCGCCAGGTCCGAGTCGGGGTTGACCATCTCGGGCTCCACCCACAGGCCGAACTGCATGCCCAGGCCCGTGACGTGCGAGACCAGGGGCTCGAGCCCGTCGGGCCAGACCTCCTGCGAGACGTACCAGTCCCCCAGCCCGCGCGTGTCGTCGCGGCGCGAGCCGAACCACCCGTCGTCCAGCACATACCGCTCGGCCCCGACGGCCGCGGCGGCGTCGGCGAGCTCGACGAGCCGCGTGAGGTCGTGGTCGAAGTACACAGCCTCCCACGTGTTGAGCGTGACGGGGCGCGGTGTGCGGGGGTGCTGCGGACGGGCGCGCAGCCACGCGTGGAAGCGTCCCGCGAGCTCGTCGAGCCCGTGCCCGCCGTACGACGCGTACACCCACGGGCTCGTGTACGCCTCCCCGGGGGCCAGGCGCACCTCGCCGGGCAGCAGGAGCTCACCGCCACCCAGCAGGCCCGGGTGGTCGTGCGCGCGTTCGGCGAGGCTGCGGTGGTTGCCGGACCACGCGACGTGCAGCCCCCACGCCTCGCCCCGCCGGTGGCCGACACCGTCGGTGCCGGCGACGAGCACGTAGGGCGTGTCGAAGCCCGTGCGCCCGCGACGGTTCTCGCGCAGCCGCGTGCCGTGCGTGAAGGCCGTGCGGATCGGGCTGCGCTCGCGCGCCCAGTGCCCGCCGAGGTCGAGCAGCGTCGTGGCGCGCAGCGGCACGGGCAGTGTGAGCAGCAGGCTCCCGACCTCGTAGTCGTCGCGCCCCGCGTTGGTCAGGGTCGCGCGCTGGCGCACGAGCCCCTGGGGCGTCAGCTCGACGACGAGCTCGAGCGTGAGCCCGGCGGCGGGGTCGCTCGCCGGGACGACGAGGACGGCGCCACCGTCGTCGTGGGGCGTCAGGGCCGCGTCGCCGGTCGCGAACGCGGTCGACCAGCCCCGGCCCGCACGCGAGCCCGTGAGCCCGGGGACCCCGAGCCAGCCCGTGGACTGCTCGGGCAGGACGGACGGGACGACCTCGCCGTCGACGGACGACGCCGCCGCGGCGGACCGCGTCGCGGCGTGCAGGTCCGCGAGCGCGGCGTCGTCGAGGTCCCCGAGGTCGGCGCCCCAGTGCACGACGCGGGGCAGGCCCGACAGGTCGAGCACGAGGCTGACGCCCGCGGCGCGCAGGTGCAGCAGGCCACCGGGCGCGACGGCCCGGGGTGCGCCGCCGGGCCGGGCGCCCGGGGCGGGCGTCGGGTCGGACGTCGGCTGGGACGTCGGGGTCGTCACGTCGTCGGGACGCTGGGGCACCGCTCACCTCCGGGAGTCGTGGAGGCCACTCTAGGTCGTTGACTTACTTAGTTCAGTTGTCTAAGAATGATCGTGGCTCCTCGGGTCGCCGACGACCTGCGGCACGCGCGACGACGCGCCCACCCGCGACGGGGCCGCGGACCCGGGAGCGCCTCGCACATGACCGACCACCTGCTCGACGACGGCTGGACGATGACCGCCGACGCCGGGACCCTGCCCGCGGACCTGCCCGACGGGCTCGGCGCGCGCCTGCAGGACGGCGTGCCCGCACGCGTCCCCGGCACGAGCCACACCGTGCTGCTCGACGCCGGGCTCGTCCCCGACCCCTACCTCGACCGCAACGAGGAGGTGCTCGCCTGGATGCGCCGCGTCGACTGGACGTGGACGCGGCCGCTGAACGTCGCACCCGCCGCCACCGACGAGCGCGTCGACCTCGTCCTCAAGGGCGTCGACACCGTCGCGACGGTGCGCCTCGACGACACCGTCCTGGCGCGGACCGCCAACCAGCACCGCACCTACCGCATCGACCTGCGCGACCACCTGACGGCGGGCACGCAGACGCTGCGCGTCGACCTCGCGTCCGCGCTCACCCACGCCGAGCACGAGGCGGCCCGGCTCGGGCCGCGGCCCCTCGCGTACGACCAGCCGTTCAACATGGTCCGCAAGATGGCCTGCTCGTTCGGCTGGGACTGGGGCCCGGACCTGCAGACCGCCGGGCTGTGGCGGCCCGTGCGCGTCGAACGGTGGCGCACGGCGCGCCTGGCCTCGGTGCGCCCGCTCGTCACGGTCGAGGCCGACGGCACGGGCGTCGTCCAGGTCGTCGTCGACGTCGAACGCTCCGCGCTGCCCGGCGGCGACGTGCCGCTCGTCGTGACCGCGCGCATCGCCCAGGCCGACGTGACGGCCGTCGCCGTCGTCGACCCCGGCGCGGACACCGCGACGGTCCGCCTCGAGGTGCCGCACGCCCCCCTGTGGTGGCCCGTCGGGCACGGCGCGCAGCCGCTGCACGACCTGCACGTCGAGCTGCGTGCCGCCGACCCCGCGGCACCCGCCGGGCCGCAGGGCACCGGGCCGCTGCTCGGCGCCTGGACGCGTCGGATCGGCTTCCGCACGGTCGAGCTCGACACCGCCCCCGACGAGCACGGCGCCGCCTTCACCCTGCGGGTCAACGGCCGCTCGGTGTTCGTGCGCGGCGCCAACTGGATCCCCCACGACCACCTGCTGACCCGCATCACGCGCGACGGGCTCGCCCGCCGCCTCGACCAGGCCCTCGGTGCGCACCTCAACCTCGTGCGCGTCTGGGGCGGCGGCATCTACGAGTCCGAGGACTTCTACGAGCTGTGCGACGAGCGCGGGCTGCTGGTCTGGCAGGACTTCCTGCTCGCGTGCGCCGCGTACCCGGAGGAGTCGCCCCTGCGCGAGGAGATCGAGGCCGAGGCGCGCGAGCACGTCGCCCGCCTGACCCCGCACCCGTCGCTCGTCCTGTGGAACGGCGGCAACGAGAACCTGTGGGGCTTCCGCGACTGGGGCTGGCGCGAGGACCTCGACGGACGCACCTGGGGTCTGTGGTACGCCACCGACCTGCTGCCCCGCGTCGTCGCCGAGCTCGACCCGACGCGGCCCTACGTCCCGAACAGCCCGTCGTCCCCCGGGTACGACATCGAGGACGTCCACCCCAACGACCCCGACCACGGCTCGCACCACCAGTGGGAGGTCTGGAACCGCGTCGACTACACCGTGTACCGCGACGAGGTGCCGCGGTTCTGCTCCGAGTTCGGCTTCCAGGGACCGCCCACGTGGGCGACGCTCGCGCGCGCCGTGCGCGCCGAGGACGGTTCCGTCGCCGGCAAGGAGCACCCCACCTTCCTGCTGCACCAGAAGGCCGAGGACGGCAACGGCAAGCTCGACCGCGGCATGGCACCGCACCTCGGTGTGCCCGACGACTTCGCCGACTGGCTCTGGGCCGGGCAGCTCAACCAGGCGCGCGCCGTGCGGTTCGCGATCGAGCACTACCGCTCGTGGTGGCCCACCACCGCCGGGGCGATCGTCTGGCAGCTCAACGACTGCTGGCCGGTCACGTCCTGGGCCGCGGTCGACGGCGACGGGCGGCCCAAGCCCCTGTGGTGGGCCCTGCGCGCCGGGTTCGCCGAGCGCCTCGTCACGGTCCAGCCGCGCGACGGGCGCGACGCCCTCGTGGTCGTCAACGACGCACCCACGCTGTGGAAGGGCACGGCCGTGCTCGAGCGGCAGACGTTCGACGGCCGCGTGCTCGCCCGGGCCGAGCGCCCCCTGACCGTCGGCGCGTGGTCCACCGCGACGTTCACGATCGACGCCGACGTGCGCACGCCGGACGACCCGACGCGTGAGGCTCTCGTCGTCACGCTGGACCGCCGGCGCGCCGTGCACACGTGGGCACCGGACGTCGACCTCGCGCTCGACCCCTCCCCGGTCGTCGTCGAGACGCACCCCGTGCAGGACGGCTACGAGGTGCAGGTGACCGCGCGCTCGCTCGTCAAGGACCTCACGCTGCTCGTCGACCGCCTCGACCCCGACGCGAGCGTCGACGAGGCGCTCGTCACCCTGCCCGCCGGCGCGTCGGCGACGTTCCGCGTCCGCACGGCCGTCGCGCTGGACACCGGTGCGCTCACGAGCGCACCGGTGCTGCGCAGCGCGAACGACCTCGTCGTCCCCACCCGCGTGGAGGCGTGACGGGCCCGTGCTGCCGGCCGACCAGGCGCTCGGGACGGTCGACGACGCACCGGCCGCGGACAGCTCCGGCACGGCCGCGGGCACGGCCGCCGGTACGCTGACGCCCGTGGGCGCTGACGCGATCGGACTGGTGCTGGCCCGCCCGGCCCGCATGCTCGGCCTCGAGCCGTTCTTCATGGAGCTCATCGGCGGCATCGAGGAGACGCTGTCGTCCGACGGTCGCTCGCTCCTGCTGCACGTGGTCCCCCACCACGAGGCCGAGATCGCCGCGTACCGCCGCTGGGGGCAGGGACAGCTCGTGGACGCGGTCGTCCTGGTCAACCTCGTCGTCGACGACCCGCGGCTCGCGGTCCTGCGTGAGCTCGACATCCCGACGGTCGTCGTCGGCGGGCCCGAGCGTGCGCTGCCCGGTGCCGCGCACGTGTGGATCGACAACGGCCAGGCGATGCGCGACGCGGTCGGGTACCTCGTCGACCTGGGGCACCAGACGATCGGACGCGTCTCGGGACCGGCCGCGCTCGCGCACACGCGCTCGCGCACCGAGGCCTTCCTCACGCAGTGCCGCTCGCGCGGCGTGCACGGCGTCGTCGTCGAGGGCGACTACGGCGAGGAGTCCGGCACACGTGCCGCCCGCACCCTCCTCGGGCGCAACAACCCGCCGTCCGCGCTGGTGTTCGACAACGACGTCATGGCGATCGCCGCCCTCGGCGTCGCCCACGAGCTCGGTCTGTCCGTGCCCGACGACGTCTCGCTGCTCGCCTGGGACGACTCGGCGCTGTGCCGGCTGTCCCATCCCGCGCTGTCGGCGATGAGCCTGGACGTGCACGCCATGGGCGTGCAGGTCGCCGACGCCGTCCTCAACCTCCTCGCGTCGGGCCGTCCGACGACGTCGACGGCCCCGCTGCCGCGGCTCGTCGCGCGCGGCAGCACCGCCCGACGCACCGGGTGACGGGCACGGCCGGGTCCTCGAGCTCGCCGGCCGACGACGCGCGACGGCGACCACCTGCGGCGACGCCCCAGGAATGGTTGGGTAGGCACATGACTGCGGCCGTCCCCTCCCCCGTGCCCGTCGACCACGACGTCCTGCAGGCCGTCGCCGCCGGGGCCCACTACGACCCGCACGCGGTACTGGGCCCGCACGTCGGCACCGGCGCCGTCAGCGTCCGCGCGCTGCGGCCGCTCGCCGACCGTGTCGTCGTCGTGACGGCCGATGCGCGGGTCGAGGCCACGCACGAGCTCGACGGCATCTGGGTCGCGCTGCTGCCCGGCACCGCCGTGCCGGACTACCGCCTCGAGGTCACCTACGGGGACTGGACGTCGCAGGGCGACGACCCGTACCGGTTCCTGCCGACCGTGCAGGAGCTCGACCGGCACCTCGTGCGCGAGGGACGCCACGAGCAGCTCTGGCAGGTGCTCGGCGCGAACGTGCGCACGTACCCCGGCCAGCTCGGCGAGGTCCGCGGCACGTCGTTCGCGGTGTGGGCGCCCAACGCGCGCGCCGTGCGCGTCGTCGGGGACTTCAACCACTGGCAGGGCGCGACCCACGCGATGCGCTCCCTGGGGGACAGCGGCGTCTGGGAGATCTTCGCACCCGGCGTCGACGCCGGGGCGCGGTACAAGTTCGAGATCCTGGGCGCCGACGGCTCTTGGCGGCAGAAGGCCGACCCCCTGGCGAAGGGCACCGAGGTCCCGCCCGCGACTGCGTCGGTCGTCGTCGAGTCGAGCTACACCTGGTCCGACACCGAGTGGATGGGCGCGCGGGCCGCACGCGATCCGCACACGGGCCCCCTGAGCGTCTACGAGGTGCATCTCGGGTCCTGGCGTCAGGGCCTGTCCTACCGGGACCTCGCGCACCAGCTCACCGAGTACGTCCTCGACCTGGGGTTCACGCACGTCGAGCTCCTGCCCGTCGCCGAGCACCCCTTCGGCGGTTCGTGGGGCTACCAGGTGTCGTCCTACTACGCCCCGACCTCGCGCTTCGGGCACCCCGACGACTTCCGCTACCTCGTGGACTGCCTGCACCGCGCCGGGATCGGGGTGATCGTCGACTGGGTGCCGGCCCACTTCCCGAAGGACGAGTGGTCGCTCGCCCGCTTCGACGGCACCGCCCTGTACGAGCACCCCGACCCGCTGCTCGGCGAGCACCCCGACTGGGGCACGTACGTCTTCAACTTCGGCCGGGCCGAGGTGCGCAACTTCCTCGTCGCGAACGCGACGTACTGGCTCGAGGAGTTCCACGTCGACGGGCTGCGCGTCGACGCCGTCGCGTCGATGCTGTACCTCGACTACTCGCGCAACCCGGGCCAGTGGCGCCCGAACCAGTACGGCGGACGGGAGAACCTCGAGGCGATCTCGTTCCTGCAGGAGGCTAACGCCACCGCGTACCGCCGCACCCCGGGGATCCTCATGATCGCCGAGGAGTCGACCGCGTGGCCCGGCGTCACCGCACCGACGTCGGCCAACGGGCTCGGCTTCGGTCTCAAGTGGAACATGGGCTGGATGAACGACACCCTGCGCTACCTGCAGGAGGAGCCGATCAACCGCCGCTACCACCACCACGAGGTCACCTTCTCGATGGTGTACGCGTACTCCGAGCAATTCGTGCTGCCCATCAGCCACGACGAGGTCGTGCACGGCAAGGGCTCGCTGTACGGGCGGATGCCGGGCGACCACTGGCAGAAGCTCGCCGGCGTCCGCAGCCTGCTGGTGTACCAGTGGACCCACCCCGGCAAGCAGCTCCTCTTCATGGGCCAGGAGTTCGCCCAGCAGGGCGAGTGGGCGGAGTCCCGCTCCCTGGACTGGTACCTGCTGGACCAGGAGCAGCACGCGGGCGTCCAGCGGGCCCTGCGGGACCTGAACGCGACGTACCGCGCGACCCCGGCGCTGTGGGAGCTCGACCACTCGCCCGACGGGTTCGGCTGGCTCGCCTCCGACGAGGCCGACCTGAATCTGCTCGCGTACGTCCGACACGGACACGACGGGACGCCTCCCGCCGTCGTCGTCGTGAACTTCGCAGGCGTCCCGCACGAGGGCTGGCGCATCCCCCTGCCCGAGGGCGGCACGTGGCGCGAGGCGTTCAACAGCGACTCGGAGGCGTACGGCGGCTCCGGTGTCGGCAACCTCGGCGCGATCGAGGCCGAGCCGGTCGAGCACTACGCGCGCCCGTTCTCCGCCTCGATCCGCGTACCTCCGCTCGGTGCGGTCATCTTCGTGGCAGACCGCTGACACCCGCTCCCCCGCGGCAGCGGGCAGAACGCCTTCGCCCGCTGACGCCCGAGGAGGCCAGTGGAGCAGCAGAGAACCCCTTGTCGCGCGGCGCTCGCGAATCGCCGGTGCGGAACGTTCACGCCTTCTCCCACGCGCACGCCCGTCCCACGCGGCCCGAGTCCGCGCGCAGACGAACGTCTTCACTCGCACCGGCGCAGCCGGATGGCCGTCGCTGCGCCCACGCGCCCACGCGCCCACGCGCCCACGCGCCCACGCGCCCACGCGCCCACGCGCCCACGCGCCCACGCGCCCACGCGCCCACGCGCAGGATTCCATCGGATCGGATCGCAGAACGACGAAAGACCCACCCCGTGAGGGGTGGGCCTTCCGTGAATGGTTGTCCGGCGGCGTCCTACTCTCCCACACCCTGGCGAGTGCAGTACCATCGGCGCTGAAGGGCTTAGCTTCCGGGTTCGGAATGGGACCGGGCGTTTCCCCTTCGCTATGACCGCCGT
>JAFAEH010000369.1 GCA_023424135.1 Actinomycetes bacterium
GGTGCGGCACCCGTGCGGGGAGCACCGCTCCCACCAGCCCTTCCGGCGACGCCCGACGCACCGGCGACGCCGACCAGACCGGCGACGCCGGCGGCGCCGAGCACAGGCGCACCCGCGCGGAGACCGACGGGCGCGGCCTGCGCCGTGCGCCGCGCAGCGACGATCTCCGGCAGCGGGCGGGTGTGCTCCGTCCAGCCCGTGCCGTCGAACCATCGCTGCACGTCGGGCGTCAGCCCGTCGTCGTACCAGCCCGGAGCCGGATCCCCTGTGGTCGTCACGTCCCGCTCATCGGCACGTCGCACGGTCCTGATGAGGACGTGACGGCGGAGATCTCCGTCACGGGCACCTCTACCACGACGAACCCGGCGAGCCCGGCGAACCGGGGGCAGACTGGCGGGGTGCGCCGCTCGGGTCGGCGCCGTGACGAAGGAGGGTCCGATGGGTCTCGACGACCTGGTGAACAAGGCGAAGGGTGCGCTGGCCGGCCACGAGGAGCAGGCCAAGGACGCGCTGGACAAGGCGGCCGACGCGGTCAAGGCACGCACCGACGACGGCACGGACGCGAAGATCGACGAGGTCGTCGACAAGGCGAAGGACTACCTCGACCAGCAGAAGCGCGGCTGACGACCGTCCTCGCGCCGAGCGCGGCAGCACCACACCGACTGCGGTACCTGTGTCACCCGCGCTCGACGGACGACTACCGCGCTCGGCGCGTTCCTGGCCGCGCCCCGGCACGTGTGGTGCGGGGTCGTGCCGGCGGGTGGGCGGGCCGGAGCGCCGGCAGGCGTCAGTCGAGCGATGCGCCCGCGCGCTCGGGGAGCGCGAGCGCACCCAGCGCCGCGACCACGAACACGGCCGCGAACACGCCGAACAGCAGGCTCGTGCCGCCGGCGCCGCGCAGGTACGGCACGAGCAGCGGTGCGAGCACCGAGGCGGTGCGGCCGATCCCGGCGGCCCAGCCCGCGCCCGTCGTGCGCACGCGGGTCGGGTACAGCTCGGGCGTGACCGCGTAGAGCGCACCCCACGCGCCGAGGTTGAAGAAGGACAGCAGCAGACCGGCCCCGATCACCTGCGCGTCGCCCGACGCAGCGGCGAACAGCCCCGCGGCGAGCGCCGACCCGGCCAGGAACGCCGCGAGCGTGCGCCGCCGCCCCCACGTCTCCACGAGCACCGCCGCCGCCGCGTACCCGGGCAGCTGCCCGAGCGTGATGATCAGCGTGTACTCGAACGAGCGGACCAGCGTGTGCCCGTCGGCGAGCAGCAGCGACGGCAGCCAGATGAACGCGCCGTAGTAGGCGAAGTTCACGGTGAACCACACGACCCACAGCGCGGTCGTCCGGCGACGCAGCGCGGGTGCGAACAGGGCCCCCACGCGCGTGCGCGTCGTCGACGACGCGGTCGAGGACGCGGCCGATGAGACGGACGACGACGGCGCCGCGGCCGGTGCGTCCGCGGGGTCCGTCACGGCCGGTGCGTCGTCGGCGACCGCCGCATCGCGCACCTGCGCGCCCGTCAGACCACCACGACCGACCGCGCGCGACGTCTCGAACGACGCCACGACGGCGTCGGCCTCGTCGTGCCGGCCGCGCGCCTGCAGGAACCGCACCGACTCCGGCAGGCCACGGCGCACGACCACCGCGTACAGCGCGGGCAGCGCACCGAGCGCGAGGGCCCAGCGCCACCCGTCGTCGCCGGACGGCACGACGAGGTACCCGATGAGCGCGGCGAGGATCCACCCGACGGCCCAGAAGGACTCGAGCACGACGACGGCGCGCCCGCGGATCCGGGGCGGTGCGAACTCGCTGACGAGGGTCGACGCGACGGGCAGCTCGGCACCGAGCCCCAGGCCGACGACGAACCGCAGGACCATGAGCACGGCGACGGTCCCGGCGAGCGCCGACGCCCCGGTCGCGAGCCCGTACACGAGCAGCGTGAGCGCGAAGACCTGACGTCGTCCGATGCGGTCGGCCAGCAGCCCGCCGAGCGCGGCACCCACGGCCATGCCGACGAACCCGGCGGACGCGACCCACCCGAGCGCGCTCGCATCGGTGCCCCACACGACCGCGAGCTGCGCGATGACGAACGAGATCAGGCCCACGTCCATCGCGTCGAACGTCCACCCGACGCCCGACCCGAGCAGCAGACGCACGTGTCGCCGCGTCACGGGCAGCGCGTCGAGCCGCACCTCAGGGGTCGTGCCGGACGACGGCGAGGGCTGGGTCACGTGGTCTCCACAGGTGGGCGGCAGCGCGCATCAGACGACGGGCGCGCGACGACGGGTGCCCCAGAACCATGCCACGGCGGTCAGCGCGACGGCAGTCACCGTGAACGGGACGAGCCCCCAGTCGCTGATGAGCGGGACGGACAGGGCCGTGAGCAGGCCGCCCCCGAGGAACGGCTCGTACGGCAGCTGCTTGTACCCGTAGTCGTTCGCGGTCGAGGTGCGGCGCTGCGGGTCGACCATGTCCGCGAGGACGAACCCGGTCGCCACGTTGCCCTGGGACTGCCCGAAGTCGGCGATGGCGTGCTCGAACCAGTTGCGGCGGTGGAACAGCCGGCCCCACCACAGCAGGCTCACGACGCTCCACCCGACGCCGACGACGGTGAACACGAGGATCGCGGGGACGTTCGAGCCGATGGTCGCGAGGGACATCGTCCCGATCGCGCAGACCAGCAGCGCGTCGAGCGCGACGGACGCGATCCCGTCGACGGCCGCTTGTCGATGCGGGACGCGAACCCGGTACGCGTCGCGACGGCCTGGACGACGAACCCGCCGATCACCGCGAC
This sequence comes from Actinomycetes bacterium, assembly GCA_023424135.1. Taxonomy (GTDB): domain Bacteria; phylum Actinomycetota; class Actinomycetes; order Actinomycetales; family Cellulomonadaceae; genus Cellulomonas. The sequence goes on from JAFAEH010000369.1 coordinate 2,788, forward strand.
CGGGAACAGCGGGAACTTGTCGAGGATGTCCACGCCGACCGACCCCAGCGCCCAGCGGGCCGCCCACAGGATCGCGACGGACACCAGCAGGGCGATGCCGATGAGTGCGAACGCGAGCGTCGTCGGGTGGATGCCGGGATCGTCCACGTCCTTCTCGTCGGCCGGTGCGAGGTGCACGTGGTCGACGTCGTGCCCCTCGTCGGCCAGCAGCGGTGTGGTCCGCATGACCTGCACGGACGGGTGGCGCACGGCCCAGCGGACCAGCGCGGAGCCGACGACGACGCCCGTGACCATGCTGATCGTCGCGAGCCCGAGGCCGATGTCGACGACCTCCGGGGCCCCGGCCTCGACGAGCAGCGGCCCCATCCCGGCGATGGTCCCGTGACCGCCGGCGAACGACATCTCCAGCAGCGACCCCGCCTCGTGCGGGAGCCCGAACACGGGCGTGAGCAGCAGCAGCACCGCGAGCCCCCCCGAGCGCGAACATGACGCCCAGCAGCACGAACGCGAGCCCCGCCATCTGCGCCTCGCTGAGTCGCTGCAGCATGCGCTCACGCTAGGGGTGGCGGCACGACCGGCGGAAGACCCGGGGCACGGCGGACCGCGCCCCGACGCGTCAGGTGCCCGGTCAGGGCCTCGACGGGTAGACGCCGCTCAGGGCGATGCAGAAGGTCAGCGCGAGGAACGGTGGCATGTTCTGGTGCGGCTGGGACGCACCCTCCTGCCCGACGGCGCCCGGCGCCATGGTGACGGGCGCCCCCGCCGGGCCGTAGAGCCGCTCGGCGACCCGGCCCCGCCGTGCGCGTGCCCAGGTCGCGCCCGACGGGTTGTCGGTCGACCCCGTGGCCTCCGACGCGACCACGGCGTGGGTGTGCATCGGCATCTCCGCGACCGTCAGGACGACGCTGTCGCTGCCGAGGCGGTCCCCCGGGGACACCGCGGTCAGGCCCGGACCGGTCCCGATCCCGACCGGGCTGGCACCGCGCAGGTCGGGCAGCCCGAAGGTCGTCACGCCGTCGCCGCCGTACGTGACACCCAGGAGGCTGAACAGCGCGACGCTCTGCTGGATGGCCAGGAGCTGGCCGTTGCACACGGCCCACCCGCGGGGCGCGAAGGACCCCGCGAAGGCCCGGACCTCACCGAGGAAGGGTTCGTACACGGTGCGCTCCTCAGGCCGGGCTCGGGTAGACGCCGGTTGTCGCGATGACGTACGTGAGCACGGCGAACGGCGGCATGTTGGGGTGGGGCTGCGACCCGCCGGCGCTGCCGAGGTCCGTCGCGACGACCTGCGGACCGGCCGCGTAGCGGGGACCGTCCGTGACGGCCCACGTCGCTCCTGCGGGTGAGGACGCGCTCGCGGCGGCGGACGTGCCCTGGGCGGGGTGGGTGTGCGCCGGCATCTGACCGCGCGTGAGGGTCACGGCCTCGGCGCCACCGGCCGCGCCGATCGGATGCTGCGGACCGGTGTGCACGGGCACCCTCCCGCGCAGGTCGGGCACCGCGAAGGCCTGGATGCCGTTCCCGCCGTACGTCGTGCCGAGGATGCTGAACAGCGCCTGGTTCGCGGAGATGGGCAGCGTGCGCCCGTCGCAGGGGAACCAGCCCTGCGGCGTCGCGCCCGCCATGAGCCGGATCTCGCCCAGGGTCGTGTCGCCGTCGTCGCCGCCCGCCGGGTGGACGCCATCGAAGCGGATCGCGTGGCCGATGCCGACGACGGGCGACCGGTTGGGGTGCGCCTGACCGCCTCCCGTTGCGGCGACGGCCGAGGGCGCCATCGCGCTGGTCCCCGTCCCGGGGGCGTACGGCGCACCGTCGGGGTCCACGGCCCAGGTCGCGCCTGCGGGGGACGTCGTGGTGGCCTGCGCGGCCGACCCGACGGCGGGGTGGCTGTGCGCCGGCAGCTGTGCCTCCGTGAGCGTGACGGCCTCGCTCCCGCCGGTCTCACCGACCGTCCGTGCCGTGAGCCCGGTTGCCGCGCCGGCACCGAGCGCGGTCCGTCCCCGCAGGTCCGGCACGGCGAACGTGGTCGTGCCGTCGCCGCCGAAGGTCGTGCCGATCAGCCCGTAGAGCGCCGGGTACTCCTCGATCCCGAGGAGGCTGCCGTCGCACGGCAGCCACCCCGCGGGCGTGAAGGAGTACGGGAACAGCCGCACCTCGCCGATGAACCCCGCGCTCACGCGGCACCTGCGCTGCGGTCGACGACGGCCTCGAGCGTGCGGCCGTCGGGCCCGACCGGGCCCAGGTACAGGGACAGGTCGCCGGAGGCGTGACGCAGCGTGCGTATCGCCGCGGGCGGCACGTCGTCGGCGGCGACGAGCAGCAGGGAGAACCGGTCGGCGGTCGCGGCGGCACCGGTGAGCCCGTCGACGGCCGTCAGGACGAGTCGCGCACCGGTCTGCGTGTCGACGAACGTCTGCCCGACCATCGCGGCGAGCACGGTGCCGTCGAGCGGCAGCTGGGGGTGCAGCAGGCGCACCCCTCCGAGCGCCGCGACCCCGGCGACCCCCGCGGCCCCGACGCCGGCGGCGGCGAGCACCGTGCGACGGGTCACCCCGCGCGTGCCGACTGTCCGCTCCTCGAGCACGAGCCTTCCACCTCCTGGGACGGCGAGGCGTGCACGACCGCGCGCCCGACGCCGAGAGCCTAGGCAGATTCACCCACCCCCAGGGCCTTCGGTCCCGGGTGAAACTCTCTAGAGTTCGGCACATGTTCCCAGGTCAGAGGGCATTTCTGCGTCCGGTTGCGGTGGGTGTGGGTGCGTTCGTCGCATTCTCGGCCACGAGTCTGGCCGTGCCCGCGCAGGCGTCGTCGCTCGTCGTCGAGGTCCAGACCACGACCGACTACCCGGTATCGGCGGGCTGCGCGACCGCGGCACCGGACGTGACGCTGCGCGAGGCGCTGTGCCGGGCGGGGCTGTTCGACGAGGCCGTCGTGACGCTGCCCGCGGGGACCTACGCCCTCACGGAGGGTGCGCTCGAGATCGACCCGGGACGCGCGCTCGACCTGACGGTCCGCGGTGCCGGTGCGGCGAGCACGACGATCGACGCCCAGGGCCGGTCGCGCGTGCTCGACGTGGACGCGTCGCTCGTCGGCGGCGTCGACGTCACGCTCGAGGGCGTGACCCTCACGGGCGGCGTCGGGGAACCGGACACCGGCGGGGGCGGCGCGGTCCTCGCGGGCACGGGCGACCCCGCCGCACCCGACTCCCTGACGCTGCGGGACTGCGTGCTGACCGGCAACCTCAACGCGCCCACCGGCGCCGGGACCTCCGCCGACGTCGGCGGCGCGGTCTCGATGTCCGGCGGGTCGTTGACCGTGGACCGCTGCGACCTCGTGGACAACGTCGCCGACGGCGCCGGCGGCGGGGCGATCGGCTTCACGGGCGTGGGCGTCGACGACCGGGTCACCGTCACGGGCTCACGGTTCGAGGACAACGAGGTGCGGTCCCCGGCGGCCACGTACACGACCGGTGGCGGCGCGATCGACGTGTCGCAGGGCGCCCCGACGACGACCGTCACGTCGACCCGCTTCCACGCGAACACCGTCACCTCGGGTCAGCGACCCGCGCGCGGGTCGGCCGTGCTCGTCGCCGCGGGCACCGCGACCCTCCGGGGCGTGTCCGTCACGGACAACGTCACGACCGGGACGACCGGCTCGACCGCGGCGGTCGACCTGGCCGCGGGGACGGTCGAGGACTCACGGTTCGTCGGCAACGTCACGAGCGTCGCCGGGACGTCCGCACGTGCCGGGCTGGTCGGCGCGTCGAGCGCGGTGCGCACGTGGTGGGGCTGCACGGACCTCGCTCAGGGCACGTGCGACACCGCCGGCGGGGCGACGACCGCCCCGCACGCGACCGTCACGACGAGCCTGGCCCCGTCCACCGCGACCGTCGGGGCGACCGTGACGGCCGAGGCCGCCGTGGGTCTCGCCGACGGGTCGACGCCCACGCCGACGCTGCTGACCGTCCTGGCGGGTACGCCCGTGGCGTGGTCGGGGGCGACGTTCACGACCTCGTCCGCCGCCCTCGGCGCGGACGGCACCGCCGCGGCGACGTTCACCGCGACCGCCACGGGCCAGATCACCGCGACGGTCGACGGTGCGCCGTCGAGCGCCGGGCTGACGGTGGCGGTGCCCCCGCTGTTCCAGATCCACCCCGTGAGCACCACCGCGCCCGAGGGCGGGGCGGTCGCCTTCACCACCTCCGCGTCGGGCACCCCGCCCCCGAGTATCACCTGGGAGCGCCGCACCGGCCCGTCCGCCCCGTGGACCCCGGCAGGCATGGCCGGGTCCGTCCTGATCCTGCCCGTGACGCGCGCCGACGACGGCACACAGGTGCGCGCCGTGGCCACGAGCACGGCCGGCACCGCGACCAGCGCGGTCGCGACCCTGACCGTCACCTACGGCCCGGAGGTCGTCGCCTCCCCGCAGGACGTGTCCGGCCTCGCCGGGACCCCGGTGACCTTCACCGCGAGCGCCCTGGGCAACCCGTCCCCCACCGTCCGCTGGGAGACCTCCGCCGACGGCACGACGTGGACCACGGTCCCCGGTGCGACGTCGTGGAGCTACACGCGCACGCTCGCCGAGGGTGACGACGGTCTGCAGGTGCGTGCCGTCGCGTCGGGCGCGGTCGGTGAGGTGCCGACGTCGTCGGCGGGCATCACGCTCGAGTCGGCGCCGGGCGTCGTCCCGCCGTCGGACGTCACGGTCGACGCGGGGTCGTCCGCGACCTTCACCGTCGGGGCGACGGGCGTGCCGGCACCGGACGTCACGTGGCAGTCGCTCGCACCGGGCGGTGCGACGTGGACCCCGTTCGCGACGGGGACGAGCACGACGCTCACCGACGTGCAGCCCGCGCAGGACGGCACCCGCGTGCGGGCCGTCGTGACGAACACGCACGGCACGGTCACGAGCGCGGAGGCGACGCTCACCGTGCGGTACGCCCCCACGCTCACCCAGCAGCCGCAGGACGTCACCGGGCTCGCGGGCGACGCCGTGACGTTCACCGCCACGGCGACCGGCAACCCCGCCCCGACCGCGACCTGGCAGACGTCGGTCGACGGCAGCACGTGGACCGACGTCCCCGGGGCGTCGGGGTGGACGTGGACGCGCACCCTCGACGACGCGGACGACGGCCTGCTGGTCCGGGTCGTCGCGACCAACGCCCTCGGGTCCGCGCCGTCGACCGCGGCGCACGTGGGTGTGGACGCCCTGCCGACGATCACGGCGCAGCCCGCCGACGCCACGGCCGACGTCGGCACGTCCGCGACGTTCACGGTCGCCGTCGCGGGCCGGCCCGTGCCGGACGTGGCGTGGCAGACCCGGACCGACGGCGGCTGGGTCGACGTGCCGGGGGCGACGGGGTCGACGCTCGTCGTCGCGGCGACGGACGACCTCGACGGGACGTCGTACCGCGCCGTCGCGACGAACGTCCACGGGTCGGTCGCGAGCGACGCCGTGGCCCTGCACGTGCTGACGGCACCGACCGTCTCCGACCCGCAGGACGTCGCGACCGCGCCCGGGCGGGACGTCACATTCACGGTCGACGTGACCGGACGCCCCCTGCCGGTGGTCGTCTGGCAGACGTCGAGCGACGGTGCGACCTGGGTCGACGCCGCGACGGGCACGACGCTGCGGCTCACGCCGACCGTGGCCGACGACGGTCTGCGTGTGCGGGCGGTCGCGACCTCCGCCCTGGTCGGCGGCCCGGTGTCCGTCACGAGCGGGGAGGCCGAGCTCTCCGTGGCGGCCGTGCCCGAGGTGCTGACCGGCCCCGGCGCGTCCACGGGCCTGACGGCCGGCGTGCCGGCCACGCTCACGTGGGTCGTGAGCTCCGCCGGCGGCAGCGCCCGGTGGGACGTCTCGCGCGACGGCGGGGCGACCTGGTCGCCGCTGCCGCTCGGCTGGACGACGGCAGCGACGCCGGGGCTCGGCGGTCTCGCGGCCACGCGGGGCGCGTCGGTGGGTGCGGGTGCGACGTCGGCCGTGCCGGGTGGTGGCCTCGGGCTCGCCGCCGGTCCCGTGACGACGACCTCGCACACGCTGTCGCTCACGCCGACGGCTGCCGACGCGGGTGCGCGCGTGCGTCTGACCGTGACGAACGCGGGCGGGGACGCGCGCACGAGCACGGTCCTCGATGTCGCGAGCGCCGGGCCGGGGACGGGGCCGGGGACCGGGACCGGCACGGGGACCGGGACCGGCACGTCCGGCACCTCCGGGACGTCCGCGGCGTCCTCGCTCTCGAGCAC
>JAFAEH010000207.1 GCA_023424135.1 Actinomycetes bacterium
GAGCACGGGAGCACGGGAGCACGGGAGCACGGGAGCACGGGAGCACGGGAGCACGGGAGCACGGGAGCACGGGAGCACGGGAGCACGGGAGCACGGGAGCACGGGAGCACGGGAGCACGGGAGCGTACATGCGTTCCCGCACAGCGGACTCCAGCAATGTCGAACGACGGACCATGACGAGCGCCAGCGCGCCGTTCGTGGGCGTCGAGCAAGACGGGCCGACCTCACGGAGGTCGTGTGCCACGACGACGCTCGGTGTGAGCGACTGCGCGAGCTCACACCCTTCGACACACAACACAGCGGCAGCGTGATGGACGGCCCTCTGGTGCTGTTTCACGTGAAACGCGGGGTGAGGGCCGCTCCGCATCTGAGCTAGCAACTCCCCCTCAACCGTGTCGACCACTTCCCGCTCGCCGACGGACCCACTCCCGACCGACCGGGCGAGTGAACACGACCGACCGGGCGAGTGAAGAACGTCTGTGCCACCCATGCGCCTGGTCACGCAACCACCGACCGGTTCTGCGGCATGGGCCATCTCACGTTGTTGACGTGATTCGCGAGCTGTGCGGCGATGCCCAGCGCCAAGACCCCTTCCTCCATCGATGCGCAGGACTGACCATTCAAGACGGAGACAGAGCACAGTGCGGGCAACGTGCTGACGTCAGTGAGGGCCCTGTGCGGTCACCTTGAGCAGTCCAACCACCGGCGCGACGCGAACACTGTGGCGCCCGCCGGACGGCCGCCGGCGTCTGACCGTGAGGTCGGCGAGCGTCGCGCAATGACGGGACGACCGCTCGGCGTGCGGAGACAGACCTAGGGTCTGGTCAGCGACAACGACAATCCCCATGGTCTCCGCGCCGACGCATCGAGGGCAGCAGTCGACACACGAGTGTGCAGTTGAGCCCGCCATCGCGCGGAACCGACTGCGCACGCGAAGGGTCCTTCGCGCATGCAGCGCGCAGCGCCTCTCTCTCGGACCCGGCCTGGCTCGAACGATCAGCCACCCTCGCCAGCGCAGGCTTCGAGACGCCCAGACCGGGTCGACACGCCTTGGGCGGGTTCCGACCCGAACGTACGTCGAGAACTCGGTGAGGTCACCCCGGTTTCAGGCACACGCCCAACGCATCACGCGAACGCACGTGGACAGGGAAAGGTGCCTATACGGGCCCCGTCGACGTCCCTGCACGGCACGACCGCGTCGTCTCTGACCCTTGAGCCAGCCGCGCGCGCACCCAACGACCAGACCCGAAGAGGACTGCTCCCCGGCGCGGCGTGGGCGCTTCACCACATGTGCGCCACCGTCCGACCAGTGCACCGTGCGACGCTGCCGCGGGCGCCGACCGTGCCACGCCGGCAGGCATCGCTCGGGGCCTCGTAAGGCACCCGCCTTTCCTTCGTCGGAAGCAAGGCGCACCGAATGGGGCCACGCACTCCGTCACTACGCCAGCTGCAATCCACCACCGCGCCACAGCCGACCGGCGGCGCGTGGCACCGATGGTGCGGTCGTGGTGCGGATCGCCGCCTCTCGAGCATGTTCCACGTGAAACGCGGGCGCGAAGCTGCTCGGGATCGACCAGGGAGAAGCGGCTCACAGGGCTGACGGTGCTCAGCAATGACTCCAGTACGGCCGCGGTGCCCGGGCGCGACCGCGCCTGGGGCGCGTCGACCGCCATGGCCCGCCCCTTGCCGCACTTCACACCTCACGGCTTACGGCTCGCTGCTCACGGCTCACGGCTCACGGCTCACGGCTCACGGCGTTTCACGTGGAACATGAGCGGCGCACGCGCTCATCATCACAAATCCGTGTCGCTGACCGATCGTCTGGCGACCAGGGCCCGCTGCCCCGGACCACACCGGCCGCCGATCGAGCAGCGGGACTACCGCGCACCGAACCGAGTGCTGCGCAGGGTGCACATCATCACCACGTGTCGTGGTCCGTGGAGAGGTCACCTCGACGCGCTTCTCTCGGCGACAAGCACGGCGCAGAGACACCCCTACCCACTCCACGGGGACTGGCTTGTCACGACCAGCCCCCGACGCCCGCGCGCCTTGGCGGCCCCGGCAACGCGTATGAACGCGGCGCACGGGCACCGGTCGACAGGAGCCGTGCACTCACGGCCACCGACACCGACACCGACACCGACACCGACACCGACACCGACACCGACACCGACCATACGAATGACGTGCGACTGACGTGCGACAACCGACCTCAGATACCTCACACCCGCCGGAGACGACCACGCGTCGGCGCACCAAGCCCAACCCGTACCGCGTGACAGCGAATGCGATTGCCGATCGGTCGGCCCCTCACACCCGCCGCACCTGCTGGCGCACGTCCTGATACAGGTCGACATCGCGTACGAACCACACCCCACTCGGGGCACGGCCGTCTGCTGGTCACACGTGTGCACCGCGCGGAGCCAGAGGTTGGGACCAAGGTGCGCCGGCACACAGCCAGAACGCGCATCGTCCGCCTAGAGCCCCGTTGCCTGGAACCCCGCGGCGAGACCCGATGCGCACCGACAGCTCCTCGGGCCGGTGTTGCCAAGGAGTGCATCGCCCTGAGGGATACAGAGAGTCGAGATCCACAGATCCCGGACCGAGAGATAGAGCTCCAGCATGCCTCCCGCGCGCCCGCCGTCCCCCAGATGACGGGAACGGTCCCCGCGAACGGCATCCACACCCCACACACGCGGCGGATCGCACGGGTGGCAGCGTCCCGGTTCCACGTGGAACAACCCCCTCGAGGCGCCCCCGGGACGAGCCGGTGCGCTCGGAATAGGGTCAAAAGCGACTCTCAGACTTCGTCAGGAAGCCCTGAGAGCGCCGCAACTGTGCCCGGCGGGCCCGGTCGGGGCGCCTATCAGCCCTCAGAATCGCTCTGGGCGAAGCCTTGAAGGCGCATCTGCAGCCCACAGACTGCCGACGACCGGCATATCGACGCCGAGAGAAGTCCGACCACACGTCCGTCGGGGCCGATGCCGCATCGCGCAAGCGCGTGCCGCCCGAGCGTGGCAACGACACCTCGCCCCCACTCATCGCACCCACTCGTCGCACCCTCCCTCACCCGAGCGAGCCGCGCGCCGGAACTGCGACACCGAGCCGTCGTCATCTGGAGACGACGACGGGCGGGTGGCTCCAGCCACCCGCCCGTCGCAAGACCTCACGTCACGCCGGCTTGATCACGACCCGCCGCTCGGGCTCGACACCCTCGGAGTCGCTGAGCAGCCCGGCCTCGGCGACGGCGTCGTGCACCACCTTGCGCTCGAACGGGTTCATCGGTGCGAGGGTGGCAGGGCTACCCGTCGCGCTCACGTCGGCGATCGCCGCACGCGCGATCTCCACGAGCTCCGCGCGCCGCGACGCCCGGTACCCCGCGATGTCGAGCATGAGACGGCTGCGCTCCCCCGTCTTCGTCTGCACGGCGAGTCGGGTCAGCTCCTGGAGCGCGTCGAGCACCCCGCCGTCCGACCCGACGAGGCGACGCAGGCTCGCCTCGTCGGTGCCGTCCTCGGCGACGATCTCGACTGCGGCACGCCCGTGGTCAACGTCGATGTCGATGTCTCCGTCGAGGTCGGCGATGTCGAGGAACTCCTCGAGGTAGTCCGCCGCGATCTCGCCCTCTTCCTCGAGGCGCGTGACCAGGCCGGCGTCGTCCGCCGGGCTCTGCTCCGTCGTGCTCATGTGACTTCTCCGTTCAGCGGTGTCGCCCGCACGTGCCCGACAGGGAGCGTGCGGCGGTGGATCAGGAAGAGGCCGTGGACCCGGAAGCGTCGCCCGGGGACCGTCCCTTGCGCTTCTTCTGGGTGGACGCAGAGCGTGGTTCCGGGTCGACCGGTGCGTCCTGCACGGGAGCGTCCTCGACGGATGCGTCCTCCGTCGTGCCGTCGTCGCCACCGGCATCGGTCGACGCGCCATCCGTGGCCGCACGCTGCGGCGCCTTGCCCTTGGCGCGGTCCTTGCGCTTGGGCTGCTGACGCTGTCCGCGCGGCTTCTCCTCGATCGTCGCCGCCGGGGCCTCCTCGACGACGATCCCGCGTGCGGCAGCCTTGCGTGCGCGCCGCTCCTTGAGTGCCTTCTCGGCCTCCGAGCCGGGAGCCGGCATCCGTCGGATCGTGTAGAACTGCTGCCCCATCGACCACAGGTTCGTCGTCGTCCAGTAGATGAGGACACCGATCGGGAAGTTGACGCCCGAGAACGCGAACACCAGCGGGAGCACGTACAGCAGGATCTTCTGCTGCTGGGCCATCGGACCCGTGAGCGCCGCCGGGGGCATGTTCTTCATGGTCAGCTGACGCTGGGTCGTGAACGTGGTCACCGACATCGCGATGATCAGCACCACGGTGACGATCCGGATGTGCCAGTTGTCCCCGGCCTGCATGAACGTCCCCGACAGGGGAGCCCCCCAGATGGTGGCCTGCTCCGCCTGAGCAGCGAGCGCCGACGTCATCGGGCCGATCGCGTCCGCGCGGTCGTACGTCCCTGCGGCCAGCCGTGGCAGCTCGTACAGCACGCGGAAGAGCGCGAAGAAGATCGGCGACTGCAGCAGGATCGGCAGGCACGAGGCGAACGGGTTCGTGCCGTGCTTGCGGTACAGCTCCATCATCTCGCGGGACATCGCCTCGCGGGACGCCGGGTCGGTCTTCCCCTTGTACTTCTTCTGCAGGGCCTGCATCTCGGGCTGGACGAGCTGCATGCCGCGCGAGGCCTTGATCTGCTTGAAGAACAGCGGGATCAGCAGGATCCGCATGACGATCACGAGGCCGACGATCGACAGCCCCCAGGCTGCACCGCTGGCGGGGTCGAGGCCGAGCCACGTCAGCAGGTCGTGGAAGCGGACCATGATCCAGGCGACCACGACCATGAGCGGGAACAGCAGGCCGTCCATCCAGTCCATGAAGCAGTGCTCCTCGAGAGCGTCAGTGGGCGGCCGGAGCCGCGCCGAAAGTACGGTGCGTGTCGCGCGACGGTGGAACGTCGTCGACACCGCCGGGGTTCCAGGGGTGGCACCGCAGCAGCCGCCGGGCGGCGAGCCAGCCGCCACGCACAGCGCCGTGACGCTGCACCGCGATCACGGCGTACTGCGAGCACGACGGGTAGAAGCGGCAGGTCGGCGGGGTCAGGGGCGAGACCACCCGCTGGTAGACCCACAGCAGCGCGAGCAGGATCCGGGCGGGGATCCGACGGACGAATGTCCCGACGACACGAAGAGTCATGGGATGATCAGCCGCTCACGCGTCGGTCGGCACGCCGCACGGCCGATGCGAGCGCAGTGTCGAGGTCGCGGCCGAGCTCCGCCGACGACGCCGCGGCGGCAGCCGGCTGGGCTCGCACCACGACCAGCGTGCCCTCGGCGACAGCGTCGACGCGCGCCGCGACCAACGCACGCATGCGCCGCTTGACCCGGTTGCGCACCACCGCGTTGCCCACGGCCTTGGACACGACGAGACCGACCACCGGCGGGCCGGGGTCGGTCGTGGTCGTCAGGTGCACGACGAGCGTGTCGCGTCCCCCGCGCGCACCCCGACGCACCGTCTGCTGGAAGTCGGCAGAGCGGCGCATCCGGTGCGCGGCGGGGAGCACCGGGCCTGGCGTCAGGCCGAGAGCTCGGAGCGCCCCTTGCGGCGACGAGCCGCAAGGATGGCGCGCCCGGCACGCGTACGCATGCGCAGGCGGAAGCCGTGGGTCTTGGCCCGGCGCCGGTTGTTCGGCTGGAAGGTGCGCTTGGTCACGACGGTCTCCACACGTTCTCGTAGCGATCGCGCAGACGCACGACCAGGTCCTGGTGCCGAGGCCGAGGCTCCTCTGGACCGCACGTGCTCTGGATCGCGCACGTGTGGCGGCGTCAGGGCGCGCCGGGTGGAGCCGTCGGACGGCTGGACCACGTTACGCTCCCGCCTCGGACCGGGTCAAACGCGCACGTGCACGCCTCTACCCCACAACCGCTGCGCACGACTTGCGCGACATCGGCGTGTCGTCCGACTCACCCGCTCGCGCCCTTATGTCGCCCTGTCGACCCGGTTAGCATCGGGGGTCGTCGTGCTGGCGCGCCTCCCGGGTGCGACGCTGTTCCGAGCACGGCCTGCGGCTCCGGACCGCCGCCCGCGCACGGGCCGGATCCGGCCGCAGTGCGGACGACGACTCGCACCACGGCCACCGCTCGTCGTCCGCCGGCTCCGCCCAGCACGCGCACGCACAGGTGTGGACAACTATGTGGACAACCACGTGGCGTGCCACACTCGCCGAACCGCAGGCCCGATCACCGAGGTAGGACGTTGTCACAGGACGAAGAACCGGCCCGCGTCTGGGGTCACGTCGTCGCGAGCCTCGAGGCGAGCCCCGACATCACCCCCCGCCAGCTCGCGTTCGTCCGCCTCGCGCACCCGCTCGGGCTCCTCGACGGGACGATGCTCCTGGCTGTCGGCAACGATCTGACCAAGGAGTACCTGGAGACCCGCGTGCGCCCCGAGGTGACGCAGGCCCTGTCGGAGGCGCTCGGCCGCGAGGCCCGCTTCGCCATCACCGTCGACCCCGAGATCGCCGGCGACATTCCCCCCGCGCTGCGCGTCGTCCCACCGGCCCCGCCCGCCGCGCCGTACGAGCGTGAGGGCGAGCAGCCGCAGCGCACCGATCTGGCGCTGGTCACCTCCCACGTCGGCCCCACCGGGCACGACGAGGACGCCCGGCACCGCGACGGTGTCGTCGACGCGCGACGTGAGACGCACGCCGAGCCCCGTCCTGCGCTGCGTGCGATCGACGGGACGGGCCCGGACACCGACCCACCCCCGCGCCGCGGGTTGTCGGAGCCGGCGCGCCTGAACCCCAAGTACCTGTTCGAGACGTTCGTCATCGGCTCGTCCAACCGCTTCGCCCACGCGGCCGCCGTCGCGGTCGCGGAGGCACCTGCCAAGGCCTACAACCCGCTGTTCATCTACGGCGACTCGGGTCTGGGCAAGACCCACCTGCTGCACGCGATCGGCCATTACGCGCAGAACCTCTACCCGACGGTCCGCGTGCGGTACGTGAACTCCGAGGAGTTCACGAACGACTTCATCAACTCCATCGGCGAGGGCAAGGCGGGCGCGTTCCAGCGGCGCTACCGCGAGGTCGACGTCCTGCTCATCGACGACATCCAGTTCCTGCAGGGCAAGGAACAGACGATGGAGGAGTTCTTCCACACGTTCAACACGCTGCACAACGCGAACAAGCAGGTCGTCATCACCTCGGACGTCCCGCCCAAGCAGCTCAACGGGTTCGAGGACCGGATGCGCTCCCGCTTCGAGTGGGGTCTCATCACGGACGTGCAGCCGCCGGACCTCGAGACGCGTATCGCGATCCTGCGCAAGAAGGCCGCGAGCGAGCGGCTGCAGGCCCCGGACGACGTCCTGGAGTACATCGCGTCGAAGATCTCGACGAACATCCGTGAGCTCGAGGGCGCCCTCATCCGTGTCACGGCGTTCGCGAACCTCAACCGTCAGCAGGTCGACGTCTCCCTCGCGGAGATCGTCCTGAAGGACCTCATCACCGACGACCAGACGCAGGAGATCACCGCGACCACGGTGATCGGGCAGACGGCCGCGTACTTCGGTCTGAGCATCGAGGACCTGTGCGGCTCGAGCCGATCGCGTGTGCTCGTCACGGCGCGGCAGATCGCGATGTACCTGTGCCGTGAGCTCACCGACCTGTCCCTGCCGAAGATCGGCCAGGCGTTCGGTGGTCGCGACCACACGACGGTCATGCACGCGAACCGCAAGATCCGCGAGCTCATGGCCGAGCGCCGCTCGATCTACAACCAGGTCACGGAGCTCACCAACCGCATCAAGCAGCAGCACCGCGGCTGACGTCCGGACGCGCCCGCGGGCCGTGTCCGGCCTGTGTGCAGCCGTCTGCTGCGCCCGGTTCTCTCCACCGCGCCGATGCGGTTGTCCACAGGTTTGCACACTGCCTGGGGACATTCGTGAACGCCTTCACCCAATCGGGCCAATCGGACCGGGCGCTCGCCCGGACGCGTCACACATACCACGCTGACCTGCACCGATGCCCGACCTCGTCGTGCCCGACGACGCTGTCACAGCCGCACGACCCGGACGCACGTCCGACATGCGTGAGAGGACTCTCACCGTCAAAACGGTACGAACCGCTTGACGCGACCCGCGCACTCCGGGTGAAACATGCATGGGACGAATGTTCACACCTGTGTACAGACCTGTGGATGGCGGTGGACGACACGCCGTGGCGCTGTGGACCGACGACCCCTCGTCGGTGGACGCCCGGGGACGGCCCTCGCCGCGTCCACCGCCATCCACGGCGCGGGACGCGACGCCCACACCCGTCTCCACACGCCGACACGCCTGTCCACCTGCGTGGACGTGCGTTCTCCACATCACCCACAGGACCGATGACGACGACGACACCTCTCCCTGGAAGTGATCCACACACCGACGTGGGGCTGTGGCTGCGCGAGGAACCGGCCGCCCCACGCCTTCGTCGCGCCCGTGTCGACCACGACTCCCGGACGACACAGCCGGTGGTGTACCGAGCGTCGGACCTGTCGCGTAGTGTTCGGGACAGCCCCGCCAGCGCCCGTCGCCGCGCGTGTCCGGACCGCCGCACACGTGCCGACCGGGCCGGACGACGAGAAGGTGATGCATGAGGTTCCGCGTCGATCGTGACGTGCTCGCCGACGCCGTCACGTGGACCGCACGCAGCCTGCCCACCCGGCCCCCCGTGCCCGTCCTCGCAGGCGTGCGCATCGAGGCGGACACGACGGGCACGATCCAGCTCTCGAGCTTCGACTACGAGGTCTCGGCGCGTGCGCAGCTCCCGGCCGACGTCAGCGAGCCCGGCACCGTCCTGGTCTCGGGCCGGCTACTCGCGGAGATCTCCCGCGCGCTGCCCGCCAAGCCGGTCGACGTCGTCCTGGACGGCACGAAGGTCCAGGTCACGTGCGGGGCGAGCCGCTTCACGCTGCTCACCATGCCGGTCGAGGACTACCCGAACCTCCCGGCGATGCCGCCGGTGACGGGGACGGTCGACGGCGACGAGCTCACCCACGCGGTCGCGCAGGTCTCGGTCGCGGCGAGCCGCGACGACACGTTGCCGCTGCTCACGGGGGTGCGCGTCGAGATCGAGGGCGAGAAGGTCACGCTCCTGGCGACCGACCGCTACCGGCTCGCGCTGCGTGAGATGACGTGGAAGCCGTCCTCCCCCGACGTCGAGGCGGTGGCGCTCGTGCGCGCACGCACGCTGTCGGACGCGGCCAAGTCGCTCGGCGGCGCCGGCTCGGTGTCCATCGCGCTGTCGACGGGTGGCGGCGTGGACCTCGTCGGCTTCGAGGCCGGCGGGCGCCAGACGACCAGCCTGCTCGTCGACGGCGACTACCCGCCCGTGCGTCGGCTGTTCCCCGACGAGACGCCGATCCACGCGATCGTCAGCACGTCGTCGCTGGCCGAGGCGGCCAAGCGCGTCGCGCTCGTCGCGGAGCGCAACACGCCCATCCGCCTGACGTTCACGGACGGCCAGGTCGTCCTCGACGCGGGCCAGGGCGATGACGCGCAGGCGTCGGAGGCGCTGGAGGCGGTGCTCGTCGGCGAGGACATCTCGGTCGCGTTCAACCCCCACTTCCTCGCCGACGGTCTCGGGGCGCTCGACACCGCCTTCGTGCGCATGTCGTTCACGCACCCGAACAAGCCGGTCGAGTTCACGGGCCAGGAGTCGCTCGACGGCGACGACCGCAAGGACTACCGCTACCTGCTGGTGCCGATCCGCTTCCCCGGCTGACCTGCACCGGCCCACCCGTCCCGGAGGCACCGGCACCCCGCCCGCGCGAGGTCGCCACCGGTGCGGGACAGTGGCCGGGGCGACGTGCCGCAGCCAGCGGTCACGGCCCCGGCGAGCACGAGCCACGAGAGGGGCGAGGGCATGCACATCGGGTTGGTCGGCCTGGGCAAGATGGGCGCGAACATGCGTCAGCGGATCCGCGACGCGGGGATCGAGGTCACGGGGTTCGACCGCAACCCCGACGTGACGGACGTGCCGTCGCTCGAGGCCCTCGTCGAGGCCCTGCCCGCAGGTGAGCGTGTGGTGTGGGTCATGGTCCCGTCGGGTCCGATCACCGACGCCGTGATCCACGACCTCGCGGGTGTGCTCGCCGCGGGCGACCTCGTGATCGACGGCGGCAACTCGTACTACCAGGACGACGCACCGCACGCCGCGACGCTCGGCGAGCGCGGGATCGGCTTCATCGACGCCGGTGTCTCGGGCGGGATCTGGGGCCTGGAGAACGGGTACGGCCTCATGGTCGGCGGCGACCCGGCGGACGTCGAGCGCGCGATGCCCGTGTTCGACGCGCTGCGTCCCCCGGGCGAGCGGGCGGACGGGTTCGTCCACGCGGGCCCGGTCGGGGCGGGGCACTACGCGAAGATGGTGCACAACGGCATCGAGTACGGCCTCATGCAGGCGTACGCCGAGGGCTACGAGCTGCTCGCGGCCAAGGACCTGGTCACCGACGTGCCGGCGACGATGCGCGCGTGGACGACGGGGACGGTCGTGCGGTCGTGGCTGCTGGACCTGCTCGTCCAGGCGCTCGAGGAGGACCCGCGCTTCGGTGCGATCGACGACTGGGTCGAGGACTCGGGCGAGGGACGCTGGACGGTCGACGAGGCGATCGACCTGGCCGTGCCCGCACCCGTCATCGCGGCCTCGCTGTTCGCGCGGTTCTCCTCGCGCCAGGGCGAGTCCCCCGCGATGAAGGCCGTCGCGGCGCTGCGTCAGCAGTTCGGCGGGCACGCCGTGCGGGCGGCCGGTGCCGACACCGTGACCCCGGGCGCCCCGCCGACGTCCGAGGCCTGAGCGCACGTGTACGTCGCGCACCTGTCCCTCACCGACTTCCGGTCGTACCCGCAGGTCGAGCTGCCGCTCGAGCCGGGCATCACCGCGCTCGTCGGGCCGAACGGGCAGGGCAAGACGAACCTCGTCGAGGCCGTGGGCTACGTCGCGACGCTCGGCAGCCACCGCGTGCCGTCGGACGCGGCGCTGGTGCGGTCCGGGGCGAGCCGGGCGGTCGTGCGGGCCAAGGTCGTGCGCGACGAGCGGGCGACCCTGGTCGAGGTCGAGGTGACACCCGGCAAGGCGAACCGTGCGCGGGTCAACGGCGGGTCCCCCGGGCGGGCGCGGGACGTGCTGGGCATCCTGCGCACGGTGCTGTTCGCCCCGGAGGACCTGTCGCTCGTCAAGGGCGACCCCGACGGCCGGCGCCGGTTCCTCGACGACCTGCTCGTGCAGCTCACACCGCGCATCGCGGGTGTCCTGGGTGACTACGAGCGCGTGCTGCGGCAGCGATCGGCCCTCCTGAAGTCGGCCGCGGCCGCGACCCGTGCACGCTCGGGCGCGGACCTGCGCACGCTCGACGTGTGGGACGCGAAGCTCGCGTCCACGGGCGCCCAGGTCGTGGTGGCCCGCGAGGCACTGGTCGCGGCCCTGCGCCCGCGCGCCGCGGATGCGTACCGGCAGGTCAGCGCCGGGCAGGGTGAGCTCGAGCTGACGTACCGCTCGTCGCTGGACGCCGTCGCCGCACCGGCCGACGCCGCACCGGGGGTCGGGCCCGGACCCGCTCCCGAGCCCGGCGCGCGCGCGGGCGTCGACCTCGTCGAGGCGCGGCTGCTCGACGCGATGGGTCGTCTGCGCAGCAAGGAGATCGAGCGGGGCGTGTGCCTGGTCGGCCCGCACCGCGACGACCTCGTCCTGACCCTGGGCGGCCTGCCCGCCAAGGGGTACGCGAGCCACGGCGAGTCGTGGTCGGTCGCGCTCGCGCTGCGCCTCGCGTCGTACCAGCTGCTGACGCACGGCGTCGACGACGCGGGTGCGTGGGCGGCCGACTGGGGTCCCGACGGTGAGCCCGTGCTCATCCTCGACGACGTGTTCGCGGAGCTCGACGCCCGGCGTCGCGAGCGGCTCGCCGAGCTCGTCGCCCCCGCACGCCAGGTGCTCGTCACGGCCGCCGTCCCGCAGGACGTGCCCGAGCCGCTGGCCGGTGCGCGCGTCGACGTCATGGGTGGTGAGGTGGCGCGTGTCCTCTAGCCGCGCCGAGGGTCCGCGCGGCGGTGCGGCGCGCGACGGCAGCGGCGACGTGCAGGACGGTGACGGCGCGCTGCTGCCGGCACGTGCGGGGGTCCCGACGACGGTCCCGGACGGTGTCCCCGTCACCGAGCTCGTCGCCCTGACCCCGCCTGAGCAGGTCGCGCGGGCTGCGCTGGGTCGCGCCAAGGCCGCCGCACGGGCCCGCGGTCTTCGCCCGGGCGTCACCCCGGCCAGGCCGCTGAGCAGCGGCGCCGCACCGGGTCCGCGCGACCCCCAGCCGCTGGCGCTGTCGGCCGGGCTGCTGGCGCGCGACCTCGGGTGGGAGCCGGGCCTGGTCGTGGGTGACCTGGTGCACCGCTGGGCGCAGATCGTCGGCCCGCAGGTCGCCGACCACTGCGAGTACGTGTCGTTCACCGCCGGGCTGCTGACGGTCCGGGCGTCGTCGACCGCGTGGGCGGCGAACCTGCGTCTGCTCGCGCCGGCGATGCTGGCGCGGTTCGACGACGCGCTCGGTGCGGGTGTCGTGGTCCAGGTCGACGTGCTGGGACCGGTGGGTCACGGGTTCGGCCGGGGACCGCGGCGTGTGGCGGGCCGCGGGCCGCGCGACACGTACGGCTGACACCCCTGCCGCGTACCGCCCTGCGGGCGGCGCCCAGGAGGTAGACTGGACACGTCAACAGAGGCGCCTGCCTGCCCTCGTGAGCCGAGAACTCCGCAGCCGTGGGGTGATCCGGTCTCCCGGAGGCTCGTAGCCGCTCACGACGCGCCTGGCGCGTACCGAGCTCTCGAGGAGAACCGCTGCCCGTGGCCGACCAGAGCACCCCTCGCGATCCGCACGACGACGCCGAGGGGCAGGGCAGCACCACCCCGCCGACGGCGCGAGCCGGTGACGGGTCGTACGACGCCAGCGCGATCACCGTCCTCGAGGGACTCGAGGCCGTGCGCAAGCGCCCCGGCATGTACATCGGCTCGACGGGTGCGCGCGGTCTGCACCACCTCGTGTACGAGGTCGTCGACAACTCCGTCGACGAGGCGCTGGCCGGGTACTGCGACACGATCGAGGTGACGCTGCTGGCCGACGGCGGGGTCCGCGTGACCGACAACGGCCGTGGCATCCCCGTCGCGATCCACCCGACCGAGGGCAAGCCGACCCTCGAGGTCGTCATGACGATCCTGCACGCCGGAGGCAAGTTCGGCGGCGGCGGGTACGCGGTGTCCGGCGGTCTGCACGGCGTCGGCATCTCGGTCGTCAACGCGCTCTCGACGCGGGTGTCGTCGCGGGTGAAGCGCGACGGGTACGCGTGGAGCATGGAGTTCGCCGACGGCGGCAAGCCGGTGGGCGAGATCGAGCGCGGCGAGGCGACGGACGAGACGGGCACGTCGCAGACCTTCTGGGCGGACCCGACCATCTTCGAGACGGTCGACTACGACTTCGAGACCCTGCGTGCGCGCTTCCAGCAGATGGCGTTCCTCAACAAGGGCCTGCGCATCACGCTCGTCGACGAGCGACCGCAGCACACCGACACCGAGGACGAGATCACGGGTGAGGCGACGCCCGACGACGACGCCGCGCCGACGCCGGCCCGCACGGTCTCCTACCGCTACGACGGTGGCCTGGTCGACTACGTGAAGCACCTGAACTCGACCAAGAAGGTCGAGGTCGTCCACCCCGAGGTCATCGACTTCGAGGCCGAGGACACCGTCCGCAAGATCTCCGTCGAGATCGCCCTGCAGTGGACCACCGCCTACTCCGAGTCGGTGCACACGTACGCGAACACGATCTCGACGACCGAGGGCGGCACGCACGAGGAGGGCTTCCGTGCGGCGATGACGTCGCTGGTCAACCGCTACGCGCGGGAGAAGAACATCCTCAAGGAGAAGGAGGAGAACCTCACGGGTGACGACATCCGCGAGGGGCTGACCGCCGTCATCTCCGTCAAGCTCGGCGAGCCGCAGTTCGAGGGCCAGACCAAGACGAAGCTCGGCAACACCGAGGCGAAGACGTTCGTGCAGCGCGTCGTCAACGAGCAGCTCGGCGACTGGCTCGACTCGCACCCGATCGAGGCCAAGGACGTCATCCGCAAGTCCATCCAGGCGGCCGCGGCCCGCATGGCCGCGCGCAAGGCCCGTGAGGCCACGCGTCGCAAGGGCCTGCTGGACTCCAACTCGATGCCGGGCAAGCTCAAGGACTGCCAGTCCAACCGCCCGGAGGAGTGCGAGGTCTTCATCGTCGAGGGCGACTCGGCCGGCGGTTCGGCCGTCCGTGGGCGCAACCCGCGCACGCAGGCGATCCTGCCGATCCGCGGAAAGATCCTCAACGTCGAGCGCGCACGTCTCGACAAGGCCCTGGGCAACCAGGAGGTCCAGGCGCTCATCACGGCGTTCGGCACCGGGATCGGCGAGGACTTCGACGTCTCCAAGCTGCGGTACCACAAGATCGTGCTCATGGCCGACGCCGACGTCGACGGCCAGCACATCCGCACGCTGCTGCTGACCCTGCTGTTCCGCTACATGCCCGAGCTCATCACCGCCGGGCACGTGTACATGGCGCAGCCGCCGCTGTACCGCATCAAGTGGACCAACGCCGACCACGACTACGTCTACTCCGACCGTGAGCGCGACGCGCTCGTCACCGAGGGCCGCGCCAACGGCAAGCGGCTGCCCAAGGAGAACGCGATCCAGCGGTACAAGGGTCTGGGCGAGATGGACTACTCCGAGCTGTGGGAGACCACGATGTCCCCCGAGCACCGCACGCTGCTGCAGGTGACGCTCGACGAGGCGGCCGCCGCCGACGAGATCTTCTCGGTGCTCATGGGCGAGGACGTCGAGGCGCGTCGCTCGTTCATCCAGCGCAACGCCAAGGACGTGCGCTTCCTCGACATCTGACGCGGGCGCCGGCGACCCCGGACCCCGCCACCGACCCGCGCCGAACGACTGGAGTGACCCGCACGTGACCGAGACCCCCGGCGAGATCGAGCACGGCAACATCGAGCAGGTCGACCTGCAGCTCGAGATGCAGCGCTCGTACCTGGACTACGCGATGGCCGTCATCGTCGGTCGCGCGCTGCCGGACGTGCGCGACGGCCTCAAGCCCGTGCACCGGCGCGTCCTGTACGCGATGTACGACGGCGGCTACCGGCCGGACCGGCAGTTCTCCAAGTGCAGCCGCGTCGTCGGCGACGTCATGGGCAAGTACCACCCGCACGGTGACGGCGCGATCTACGACGCGCTGGTCCGGCTCGTCCAGGACTGGTCGATGCGGTACCCGCTGGTCGCCGGCCAGGGCAACTTCGGCTCCCCCGGCGACGACCCGGCGGCCGCCCCGCGGTACACCGAGTGCAAGATGGCACCGCTGGCCATGGAGATGGTCCGCGACATCGACGAGGACGCCGTCGACTTCCAGGACAACTACGACGGGCACACGCAGGAGCCGGCGGTCCTGCCCTCTCGTTTCCCGAACCTGCTGGTCAACGGCTCCGCGGGCATCGCGGTCGGCATGGCGACGAACATCCCGCCGCACAACCTGCGCGAGGTCGCCGAGGGTGTCCAGTGGCACCTGGACCACCCGGACGCGAGCAAGGAGGAGCTCCTCGAGGCGCTGATGACGCGCATCAAGGGCCCCGACTTCCCGACGGCGGCGACGATCCTCGGCCGACGCGGCATCGAGGACGCCTACCGCACGGGCCGCGGGTCGATCACGATGCGCGCGGTCGTCGAGGTCGAGGAGATCCAGGGCCGTCAGTGCCTCGTCGTCACCGAGCTGCCGTACCAGGTGAACCCGGACTCGTTGGCCAAGAAGATCGCGGACCTGGTCCGCGAGGGCCGTATGCAGGGCATCGCCGACATCCGTGACGAGACGTCGGGGCGCACGGGCCAGCGCCTGGTCATCGTGCTCAAGCGCGACGCGGTCGCCAAGGTCGTGCTGAACAACCTGTACAAGCACACGCAGCTGCAGGACACGTTCGGCGCGAACATGCTCGCGCTGGTCGACGGCGTGCCCCGCACGTTGAGCATCGACGCGTTCGTGCGGCACTGGGTCTCGCACCAGATCGACGTCATCCAGCGGCGCACGCGGTACCGCCTCGCGCAGGCCGAGGCACGTATCCACATCTACCGCGGCTACCTCAAGGCGCTCGACGCGCTCGACGAGGTCATCGCGCTGATCCGGCGCTCGCCGGACGCCGACGAGGCGCGCACCGGGCTGATGGAGCTGCTCGACGTCGACGAGGTGCAGGCCAACGCCATCCTCAACCTGCAGCTGCGCCGTCTGGCCGCGCTGCAGCGCCAGGAGATCCTCGACCGGTACGCCGAGCTCGAGGCGCAGATCGCCGAGTACAACGCGATCCTCGCCTCCGACGAGCGACAGCGCACCATCGTGTCGGAGGAGCTCGCCGAGGTCGTCGACAAGTACGGCGACGAGCGGCGCACGCGAATCCTGCCGTACGACGGCGAGGTCAGCGTCGAGGACCTCATCGCGGAGGAGGAGGTCGTCGTCACGATCACGCGCGGCGGCTACGCCAAGCGCACCCGGTCGGACAGCTACCGCGCGCAGCGGCGCGGCGGCAAGGGCGTGCGCGGTGCCCAGCTGCGCGAGGACGACCTCGTCGACCACTTCTTCGTCACGACGACGCACCACTGGCTGCTGTTCTTCACGAACCTCGGCCGCGTCTACCGGGCCAAGGCGTACGAGCTGCCCGAGGGCGGCCGGGACGCGAAGGGGCAGCACGTCGCCAACCTGCTCGCGTTCCAGCCCGACGAGAAGATCGCGCAGGTCCTGGACCTGCGGGACTACGGCCAGGCCGAGTACCTGGTGCTGGCGACCAAGCGCGGCCTGGTGAAGAAGACGCGGCTGACCGACTACGACTCGAACCGCTCCGGCGGCGTCATCGCGATCAACCTGCGCGAGGACGAGGAGGGCCGGCCGGACGAGCTGGTGGCCGCGCGCCTCGTCGACCCCGACCAGGACCTGATCCTCGTGTCCCGGCAGGGCCAGTCGGTCCGCTTCACCGCGAACGACGAGCAGCTGCGGCCGATGGGCCGCGCGACCAGCGGTGTCACCGGGATGAAGTTCCGCGGCGACGACGAGCTGCTGGCCGCGGACGTCGTCCGCGAGGACGCGTTCCTGTTCACCGTGACGGAGGGCGGCATCGCCAAGCGCACGGCGCTGACGGTGGAGAACTACCGCCAGCAGGGACGCGGTGGCCTGGGCATCAAGGTCGCGAACCTGCCGGAGGCCAACGGGGA
>JAFAEH010000036.1 GCA_023424135.1 Actinomycetes bacterium
CCCCGGCGGCGAGACGCCGCACGCGGCCCAGCAGCCGCAGGCGCCCCGCCCGCAGACGCAGGACGCACCCGTCCAGCCCCCGCAGGACGGTTCGCAGCAGCCGCCCGCCTGAGCGAGGCGCACGCGGACGCCCTCGACCGCGACCGCGTGTCGACCGCCACCGACGCCGGTGCCCCGTCCGGGGCGCCGGCGTCGTGGCGTCCTGCCCCGACACGCTCCGCCCTGGGCGAATCTGCATGCGCGTGTCAGACCCGGGGTGCATGGTTGTACCCATGCTCCTGCGCCTGCTCCGCGAGCACCTGCGCCCCTATCGCGGTGCGGTCACCGCGGTCCTCGTCCTCCAGCTCGTGCAGGTGGTGGCCACGCTGTGGCTGCCGAGCCTGAACGCGGACATCATCGACGACGGCGTCGCGCAGGGTGACACGGCGACGATCTGGCGGATCGGTGGCGTCATGCTCGCCGTCAGCCTGGTGCAGGTCGTCGCGTCGGTCGCGGCCGTCTGGTACGGCGCGCGCGCCGCGATGGCGTTCGGGCGTGACGTGCGCGCGCGGCTGTTCGACCACGTGCAGTCGTTCTCGCAGCAGGAGATGGGCCGGTTCGGTGCGCCCACGCTCATCACGCGCACGACGAACGACGTGCAGCAGGTGCAGATGGTCGTGTTCATGACGTTCGTGTTCCTCGTCATGGCGCCCCTCATGCTCGTCGGCGGCGTCGTGATGTCGCTGCGCGAGGACGTGGGTCTGTCGGGGCTGCTGCTGGTGATCGTGCCCGTGCTCGTCGTCATCGTCGCGCTGATCGTCTCGCGGATGGTCCCGTGGTTCCGGCGCATGCAGCAGCGCATCGACGCGATCAACCGGGTGATGCGCGAGCAGCTCACGGGTGTGCGCGTCATCCGCGCGTTCGTCCGCGAGCGGCACGAGGAGGCGCGGTTCGAGGTCGCGAACGAGGCGCTGTACACGGCGTCGCTGCGCACGGGCCTGCTGATGGCGCTGATGTTCCCGGTCGTCATGCTCGTCATGAACCTCTCGAGCGCGTCCGTGGTGTGGTTCGGTGCGCACCGGGTCGACGCCGGCGACATGCAGATCGGCGCGCTCATCGCGTTCCTCAGCTACATCATGTTCGTGCTCATGGCCGTGATGATGAGCTCGATGATGGTGGTCATGGTGCCGCGCGCCATGGTGTCGGCCGACCGGATCGGCGAGGTGCTCGAGACCCGCACGACCGTCGTCCCGCCCGCGTCGCCGACGCCGTTCGCGCACGGCGCGCGCGGGCGTCTCGAGCTGCGGGGCGTCGAGTTCCGCTACCCGGGGGCCGAGCACGCGGTCCTGCAGGACGTGTCGTTCACCGCCGAGCCGGGACGTACCACCGCGATCATCGGGTCCACGGGCGCGGGCAAGACGACGCTGCTGAACCTGGTCCCGCGGCTGTACGACGCGACGGGTGGGCAGGTGCTCGTCGACGGCGTCGACGTGCGTGCGGCCGACCCGGTCGCCCTCGGGGACCGCATCGGCCTCGTCCCGCAGCGTCCGTACCTGTTCTCCGGCACCATCCGGTCCAACCTGCAGTTCGGCAAGCAGGACGCGGACGACGACGAGATCTGGCACGCGCTGACCGTCGCGCAGGCCCGCGACTTCGTCGAGGCGCTGCCCGACGGGCTCGACGCACCGGTCGCGCAGGGCGGGACGAACCTGTCCGGCGGGCAGCGACAACGCCTCGCGATCGCGCGGGCGCTGGTCAGACGACCAGGGATCTACCTGTTCGACGACTCGTTCTCCGCGCTCGACTACGCGACGGACGCGGCGCTGCGCGCCGCACTGGCTCCCGAGACGCGTGACGCGACCGTGCTCGTCGTCGCGCAGCGCGTCGCGACCATCCGGCACGCGGACCGCATCCTCGTGCTCGACGACGGGGCCGTCGTGGGCGACGGCACCCACGACGAGCTGCTCGCGTCGAACGCGACGTACCAGGAGATCGTGTACTCCCAGCTCAGCGCGCAGGAGGCGGCATGAGCGGCACGCGGGCCGAGCGCCCGGCGCAGGACACGGCGCCCGACACCGCGCCCTCGCGGCCGCCCGCCGGCCCGCGGGGCGGCCCCATGGGGATGGGGATGGGCATGCCGGGGCAGAAGTCGCTGGACTTCCGCGGCTCGCTGCGGCGGTTGCTCGGCGTGCTGCGTCCCGAGCGCACCCTCCTGGTCGCCGTGCTGGTCCTCGGCGTGCTGTCCGTCGCGGCGGCCGTCGCCGGGCCCAAGCTGCTCGGCAACGCGACCGATGTGCTGTTCGAGGGCGTCGTCTCACGCATGCTCGTGCAGCTCGTCCCGGACGGCGCGACCCAGGCGCAGGCCGTCGACGCGCTGCGGGCGGCAGGCCAGGACACGTTCGCCGACATGGTGGCCGGCATGGACGACCTCACGGTCGGTGCCGGCGTCGACTTCGACCGGCTGGGCGCAATCCTGCTCGTCGTGCTCGCGGTGTACGTCGTCGCGTTCCTGTTCGGCTGGCTGCAGGGCCGCCTGACGGCGTACGCGGTGCAGCGCACCGTGCTGCGCATGCGCACGCACGTCGAGCAGAAGCTCGCGCGCCTGCCGCTGTCGTACTTCGACCGTCAGCCCCGCGGAGAGCTGCTCAGCCGCGTCACCAACGACATCGACAACGTCGCGCAGACCATGCAGCAGACGCTCTCTCAGCTCGTGACCTCGGTGCTCACGGTGCTGGGCGTGCTCGCGATGATGTTCTGGATCTCGCCGCTGCTCGCGGTCGTCGCACTCGTGACCGTGCCGCTGTCGGTCGTCGTCGCGGCGGCCATCGCCAAGCGTTCCCAGCCGCAGTTCGTCCAGCAGTGGGCGTGGACCGGCAAGCTCAACGCGCACATCGAGGAGATGTTCACCGGGCACGCGCTGGTCACGGTGTTCGGGCGGCAGCAGGAGGCGTCCGCGACGTTCGCCGAGCGCAACGAGGAGCTGTACCAGGCCGCGTACAAGGCGCAGTTCATCTCCGGCATCATCCAGCCCGCGCTCGGGTTCATCTCGAACCTCAACTACCTGATCGTCGCGGTGGTCGGCGGCCTGCGCGTCGCGTCCGGCGCGATGACGCTCGGCGACGTGCAGGCGTTCATCCAGTACAGCCGGCAGTTCACGCAGCCGATCACGCAGATCGCGTCGATGGCGAACCTGCTGCAGTCGGGCGTCGCGTCGGCCGAGCGCGTGTTCGAGCTGCTGGACGCCGACGAGCAGACGCCCGACCCGGCGGTCCCCGCGACCCTCGGACGACCCGTGCACGGGCGCGTCGCGTTCGAGGACGTGTCGTTCCGCTACGAGGCCGACACCCCGCTCATCGAGCACCTGTCCGTCGTCGCCGAGCCGGGGCAGACCGTCGCGATCGTCGGGCCGACCGGTGCCGGCAAGACGACCCTCGTCAACCTCGTGATGCGGTTCTACGAGGTCGACGAGGGGCGCATCACGCTCGACGGGGTCGACACGCGGGACCTGACGCGTGACGAGCTGCGCGCGCAGATGGGCATGGTGCTGCAGGACACCTGGCTGTACGAGGGCACGATCGAGGAGAACATCGCCTACGGCGTCGACGGGGCCACGCACGAGCAGGTCGTCGAGGCGGCCGTCGCGACGCACGTCGACCGGTTCGTGCGCACGCTGCCCGACGGGTACGCCACCGTGATCGACGACGAGGGCGGCACGGTCTCGGCGGGGGAGAAGCAGCTCCTGACGATCGCGCGCGCGTTCCTCGCGGACCCGGCGATCCTCATCCTCGACGAGGCGACCAGCTCGGTCGACACGCGCACCGAGGTGCTCGTGCAGCACGCCATGAACGCGCTGCGCGCCGGGCGGACGTCGTTCGTCATCGCGCACCGGCTGTCGACCATCCGCGACGCCGACGTGATCCTGGTGATGGAGCACGGCCGGATCGTCGAGAAGGGGTCGCACGAGGAGCTGCTCGCGGTGGGCGGCGCGTACGCGCGGCTCTACGAGAGCCAGTTCGCCGCGGCCACGGCCCCGGTCGACTGACCCGCCCGCGGGGCGGGGCCGCGCGCCCCGTCCCGCGACGGACAGCCGCACGGCGCGACGGACACGTGTACGCACCTGTCCGTCGC
>JAFAEH010000049.1 GCA_023424135.1 Actinomycetes bacterium
ACCACCGCCCCCGCCCCGCAGCCGCTGCCCGTGCCGGAGGTCGCGCAGCGCGGTCGCGCCGTGCTCGACGAGGTCGCGACGGCCGTCGTCGGGATGGCCGAGCCGCTGCGGCTCGCGCTCGCGGCCCTGCTCGCCGGCGGGCACGTGCTGTTCGAGGACGTGCCCGGCCTCGGCAAGACCCTCGCCGCCCGCAGCCTCGCCACAGCCCTCGGCCTGGACTTCCGCCGCATCCAGTGCACCCCCGACCTGCTGCCGTCCGACGTCACCGGGTCGTCGGTGTTCGACCCCGCGACCGCGACGTTCGCGTTCCGCCCCGGCCCGGTGTTCACGGGTCTGCTGCTGGCCGACGAGATCAACCGCACCGCGCCCAAGACGCAGTCCGCGCTGCTCGAGGCGATGGCCGAGCGGCAGGTCAGCGTCGACGGCACGACCCACGTGCTGCCCGCGCCGTTCCACGTGGTCGCGACGTCCAACCCCGTCGAGTACGAGGGCACGTACCCGCTGCCGGAGGCCCAGCTCGACCGGTTCATGGTGCGCCTGGCCGTCGGCTACCCCGAGCGGACCGCGGAGGTCGACGTGCTCGCGCGGCGCCTGGAGCGCCGTCAGGAGGGGGCGTCCGTCCGGCAGGTCGTCGACTCCGCGACCCTGCTCGCGATGCAGGCGGGCGTCGAGGCCGTCACGGTCGACCCGGACGTCCTGGCGTACTGCGTGGACCTCGCCGCCGCGACCCGTACGCACCGCGCCGTCGAGGTCGGTGCGTCGCCGCGCGGGTCGCAGGCGCTCGTCCTCGTCGCCCGCGCGCTCGCGGTGCTCGACGGGCGCGACCACGTCACGCCGGACGACGTGAAGTCCGTCGCGGTGCCCGCGCTCGCGCACCGCCTCTCGCTCAACCCGCAGGCGTGGGCCGCCGGGCTCGCACCCGAGGCGGTCGTGCGTGAGGTGCTCGCACAGGTCCCCGGCCCGGCGACGGCCCGACGCCGGTGAGCCTGCCGGAGGCGCCCCCGGCCCGCCCGCCGACGTGGCAGGCCGACGAGGACGACGAGCACGCCGTCTCGGACGCGCGGTGGACGCCCGCGGTGGCTGTGACGTGCGCGTCCGTCGCGTGCCTGCTCGTCCTCCTGGTCGGTGTGCTCGCGGCCCGGCCCGACGTCGCCGTGCTCGGCGCGGCACCGCTCGTGCTCGCGGTCCGCGCCCTGCGCAGCCGCCCGCGCCCAGCCGTCGCCGTGCGGATCGAGCCGGACGCCGGTGCGGGTGAGGCCGGTGAGCTGCGTGCGGCGCTCGTCGTCGAGGGCCCGGGGGCGTGGGCCAGCGTCGCGGTGAGCCGTCAGGGACGGCCCGGTGCGGACGTGCTGGTCCGGCTCGACGGCACGCGCCGGCTGCCCGTCGTCGCCCGGACCGTGCGCACCGGGCCGCAGGAGGTCGCGACGGCCGACGTGCAGGGCGTCGGCCCGGACGGCGCGTCGGTCGCCGAACCGACGCCGCCCGTCACGCACCGCACCGTCGTCCTGCCGTCCACGTCACCCCTGCTCGACCTGCCCCTGCCCGCACGCCTGCGCGGGCTGACGGGCCCGCACGAGTCGCGCCGCCCCGGCGAGGGCGGCGGACTGCGCGACGTGCACCCGTGGGCGCCGGGCGACCGGCTGCGGCGCATCGACTGGCGGGTCACCGCGCGGCGCTCACCCGACCTGAGCGAGCTGTACGTGCGGCGCGAGCACGCGCAGGCCGAGGCCGTCGTCATGCTCGTCGTCGACTCGCGTGACGACGTCGGCCCCGACCCGCGCACGTGGCGCGGCTCGCAGGCGCCCCACCCCCGTGACGCGACGTCGCTGGACCGGGCGCGGCAGGCCGCCGCGTCGCTCGCCCGCGCCTACCTCGACCGCGGCGACCGCGTCGGCCTCGACGACCTGGGTGTGCGTCGCCGGCCGGTCGCACCCGGCGGCGGTCGACGCCAGCTCGACCGGATCCGGCACGCCCTGGCGCTCACGGCCCCCGAGGGCGCGCCCGCGCAGTTCCTCCGACCGCCGCGCCTGCCGTCCGGCGCGCTCGTCGTCGTGTTCTCGACCTTCCTCGACGACGAGTCCGCGCAGGTCGCGGCGCGCTGGCGGGACGCCGGGCACCGGGTCGTCGCCGTCGACGTGCTGCCCGCGCTGCGCACGTCCGGCCTGTACGACCGCGAACGCCTCGCGGTGCGCATGATGACCCTCACACGGGAGGACCGCATGGCCGAGCTCACCGACCAGGCCGTCGAGCTCGTGACGTGGCGCGACCAGCCCGCGGTGGCACTGCGCGTCCTCGCGCGACGGGCGCAGCGCCGACCCGGGGCGGGGGTGCCGGGGTGAGCTCGTGGGGATCTCGTGGTCGTCGGTCCGCACCGGGTCGGCGTCGGGCGGGCGTGGCCGTGGCCCGGCGCTGTCCGCGGGACGTCCGCGCGCTGCGGGGCGACGCCGGCCCGGGGACGGTGGACCGGTGAGCGCGCGGTTCGGCTCCGAAGGGCTCGGGGCGTGGGTGCTGGACCGGTTCGGCCCGACCCTGCGCTCGCCGCGCCGCCGGCGGGAGCCCCCCGAGGTCGACGTGACGACCGGCCCGACCGTGCCGGCC
>JAFAEH010000231.1 GCA_023424135.1 Actinomycetes bacterium
GCTGCTGGCCGACCGCGCCGCCGGGTGGCTGTTCTGGTTCGCCCTGGTCGCCGCCGTGATCACGGTCGCGGTCTGGAGCGCCGTCGGGACACCCGACTTCGCGATCATCCGCGCCATCACGGTCCTCGTGATCGCCTGCCCGCACGCCCTCGGGCTCGCCATTCCGCTCGTGGTCTCCATCTCGACCGAACGCGCCGCCCGCGGTGGCGTGCTGATCAAGGACAGGACTGCGCGCGAGCGGATGCGCGTGGTCGACACCGTCCTGTTCGACAAGACCGGCACCCTCACCAAGGGCGAGCCGGCCCTGCACGACGTCGCCACGACCGGGATCGGCGAGGAGGAGCTCCTTCGTCTCGCCGCGGCGGCGGAGGCCGACAGCGAGCACCCCCTCGCTCGAGCGATCACCGCTGCCGCACACCACCGAGGCCTCACCGTGCCCCGTGCCGACGACTTCCGGGCGTCGGCGGCGGTCGGCGTCTCCGCCACCGTGCAGGGACGGCAGGTCGCCGTCGGCGGCCCGTACCTGCTAGCCGAGCACGACCTCGATCCCCTTCCGGCGACCCAGCCGTGGTCCAACCGCGGGCAGACCGTGCTGCACGTGCTGGTCGACGGGCAGGTCGCCGGCGCGCTCGGGCTCGCCGACGAGGTCCGCCCGGAGTCCCGCGAGGCGGTGGACGCCCTCCACGCCCTGGGGATCCGCGTCGTGATGATCACCGGTGACGCCGAGCCGGTGGCCCAGGCCGTGGGCGCAGAGCTCGGCATCGACCAGATCTTCGCCGGTGTCCGCCCCGAGGACAAGAGCAGCAAGGTCGCCTCCCTGCAGGGAGCCGGTCGCACCGTCGCGATGGTCGGTGACGGCGTCAACGACGCACCCGCCCTCGCGCAGGCCGACGTCGGCGTCGCCATCGGTGCCGGCACGGACGTGGCCATCGCCTCGGCCGGGGTCATCCTCGCCTCCGACGACCCCCGGTCTGTCCTGTCCGTCATCCAGCTCTCCCGTGAGGGCTACCGGAAGATGAAGCAGAACCTGTGGTGGGCCGCCGGCTACAACATCGCCGCCGTGCCCCTCGCCGCCGGAGTCCTCGCGCCGGTGGGGTTCGTCCTGCCGATGGAGATCGGCGCGATCCTCATGTCCCTGTCCACGGTCGTCGTGGCCGCGAACGCCCAGCTCCTGCGGCGTCTTGACCTGAGCCCACAGGCCTCGACAGCCGCAGCACACGGGGCCCAGCGCGTCGGACCGCGGACAGCGGTGCCAGCTGCCTGAGCAGACGACCCCTTCATCGAATCTTCATCGCCGACGGGCCTTCGGTCGGCGGAGCCGCGCACGACGGTGAGCGAGGATCTTCACATGCGTTCTCGACTCCGCCTCGCCGCCGTCGTCGTTGCTGCCACCGCTGTGCTCGCCGGCTGCTCCGCCACCTCGGATGACGACGTCCTCGCCGACCTCGGGCTCGACGGCCTGACCGGTCAGGAGATCGTCACGCGACTCGACACCTCGACGGACAGCCGGCCGCTGAACTTCACGGCCTCCGTGCGCGAGGACGAGGTCCTCGTCGGCGACGGGACCGCCGAGGTCGCCGTGCCCCTCGACGAGGGCGAGTTCTACGTCTCGATCGCGCCGTACATCGAGACGACGCACGAGTGCTACTTCCACAGCCTCGCGACCTGCCAGGGCGAGTTGGTCGACGAACCGGTGGAGGTCACGATCACCGACGCCGACGGTGTTGTCCTCGTCGAGGAGAGCGCCACGACCTACTCCAACGGGTTCGTCGGCTACTGGCTCCCTGAAGACGTCGAGGGAACGATCGAGATCACTCAGGGCGACCTGAGCGGCAACGTTCCGTTCAGCACGACCGAGGGCAGCCCGACCTGTGTGACCACCCTCCAACTCACCTGATCGACACGGCCGCTCCGAGCGGGCTCGGCCTCCGGTCGCCGTCGACGCACAGAAGCCGGGGGTGTTGCTCAGCTCCGCGGCATTGGGCCGAGGTTGGCCGCAGCAACCACAGGTCCGAGTCGCGGGCGACAGTGCACCGCTGCGGTGCGGTCATGACCCCGCGCTGTCGAAGAATCACCCCAGCTCCCGGACGGAACGCCCGGCCGGGCACCGCCACTTAGCCTCGGCAGAAGCCCGCCATCTTCCGCTGGAAGTCACAGTCCTGGGCCCGTGCGTCGGCCACGGCCGTCGTCTCCCGGATCGGTGTGGACGCGGGCGGGGCGCCCGTGGTCGACCTCCTGACGGGCCGGGTCGTCGGGTCCGCCGAGTCGTCGACCCTCGGTGCCGTCACCTCGCCCGACGGGTCCGCGCAGGCCTGGCAGGTCGACTCGGCCGTGCGCGTCACGCGGGCCGGTGACGTCGCGGCCCACCCCCTGCCCGCACCGGCGTGCACGTTCGTCGACTGGGCGGACGACGCGTCCCTGCTCGTCGACTGCCCCGCGCTCGACCCGTCGACGCTGCGCGCGAGCGGGGGCGTCGGCGCGGCCACGGTGCTCCTGGACGCGACGACGGGGCAGATCCAGGACGTGCGCCACCTCGACGCGGACACCCTCCGGCCCGTCCGCCCGTCGGCCCGGACCGACGACGGGAGGCTCGTCACGGTGCTGCAGGCAGCACGGACGGACGACTCCGGTGGTGCGGCCGACGCGCCGTGCGGGATCGCGCTGGGCGTCGTGACGGGCCTGGAGTCGACCGTGCTCGCCGAGGTGCCGGGACGCGGGCTCTCCTACCCGGGCCTGACGACGGTGCCCGGACGGCTCCTGGCGCTCGGTGGGGCGGCGTGCGACGGCGGACCGTACGCCTCGGCGCTGTGGTCCGTCGACACCGGCACGGGCGAGGTCACCACCCTGATCGCACCGCCCGCGGACGAGACCACGACGAACCCGCCGCGCGGCCTGCTGGACGCGGTGCCGGGCGACTGACCGTCAGGGCACCCGGACGACCAGCACGCACACGTCGTCCTCGTGCCTCCCGTCGACGAGCGCCGCGAGCAGCGCGTCCCGCGCCTGGGTCGCGCTCGCGTCGTCCGGGACGTCCGCGAGAGCCGCGCGCAGCGCCGCGATGCCCTCGCGCAGACCGCGCGTGCGGCGCTCGACGAGCCCGTCGGAGTACAGCACGACCAGCGCACCGCTCGGCACGTCGCCCGACGCCTGCGCGGGCCCCGACCCCGGGCGGGCGGCCGGCAGACCCACAGGTGTGCTGCGCCCCCCGTCGAGCCCGCGCACCTCACCGCCCGGCAGACGCACCAGCGCAGGCGGGTGGCCGGCGCTCGCCCAGGTCAGGTGCGCCCCGCCCGCGGTGCGCTCCCAGCGGACCAGCACGCACGTCGCGACGTCCGCGACGTCGAGCCCGTGCACGAGCGCGTCGAGGCGGTCCAGCGCCTCACCCGGCCCGTCGCCCCGCCACACCGACGCGCGCAGCAGCGACCGGAGCTGACCCATCGACGCCGCGGCCCGCAGGTCGTGCCCCACGACGTCACCGACCGCGAGGCTCACCGCACCGTCCGGGAGCACGAACGCGTCGAACCAGTCGCCGCCGACCTCCGCGAGCCGTCCCGACGGCAGGTACGACGCCGCGACGTCGAGCCCCCCGACATCACCCAGCACGGGCAGCAGGCTGTGCTGCAGCGTCAGGGCCGCGTCACGCTCCGCGAGGTACAGGCGCACGTTCTCCAGCAGGACACCCGCGCGACGCCCCAGGTGCGCGGCCGTCACGACGACCTCGCGGTCGAAACCGTCGACGTCCTCGTGCACCAGGCACAGCACCCCCAGCACGCGTCCGCGGCCCGTGAGCGGGACGAGCAGCGCGCTGCCCAGGCCGAGCGTGCGCAGCAGACGCAGCTCGGTCGGGGTCGTGCGTCCCGGCAGGCTGTCGACGTCCACGGGCAGCGGCATCGGCACGTGGTGCGCGTCCGCCGCGAGCGTCTGCGCGACACGCGGTGAGCTGAGCAGCCACGTCGTGCCCTGCGTCCCTAGCGCGTGCGCGGCCGCGGCCCGCCCCGGGTCGCTCGCGACGACGTGCACGCGCTCGAGGCGCCCCGACTCGGCGACCACCGCGACGAACCCCCACGTCGCCAGCCGCGGCACGACCGTGTCGGCCAGTGCGTCGACCGCGTCGTCGTACTCCAGGTGCTGCGACAGCGCGTCCCCGACGAGGGCGAGCAGCTCCAGCCGGTCGGCGGTGCGGTGCATGAGGGACAGCTCGAGGCTGCGGGCGGCCTCGCCGAGCACCTCCGCCGTCACGTCCACCTGCACACCGATGCGGTGCGTGACGCGCCCGGCCGCGTCGCGCAGGTGCGTGACCGCGAGCTGGTTCCAGAACTGCGAGCCGTCCTTGCGGGCGTTCAGCAGCGTCTCGCGCACGTCGTCACCGCGGGCGAGCGCCCGGCCGATGCGCGCGACCGCCTCCGGGTCCGTCGCGTCGCACTGCAGGAACCGGCAGTTGCGCCCCTGCACGTCGTCCGCCGTGTAGCCCGTGAGCTCGGTGAACGCCGCGTTCGACCACACCACCGGGTCGTCGGGAAGGTTCGGGTCGGTGACGGTCGTCGCGAGCGGGCCCGCGGCCAGCACCAGACGCGCCAACGGCCCGTCGAGCAGGGCCCCGTCCGGGAACGTCCCGTCGGGCGTCCCGTCCGGCGGCCCGCCGGGGTGCGTCGTCGGGCGCGACCCCCCTACCCCGGGCAGGCTCACGCGCGCACCCCGGTCGTCGGCGCCGTGACGTCCGCGGGCGTGCGCGGACCGAGCGCGAACACCACCGCACCGGCGAGGTAGACCACGGCCAGCGCGCCGAAGACGACCGGTGACCACCCCGTGTCCGGCAGCGCGACCGCCGCCAGCGCCGCCGCCCCCACGAACGCCGCGTTGTACATGACGTCGTACAGCGCGAACGCCCGCCCTCGGTACGCGTCGACCGTGTCGCGCTGCACGACCGTGTCGACCGCGATCTTCGCGCCCTGCGCCGCCAGGCCCAGCGACACCGCGGTCCCCAGCACCGCGACGTGCGTCACCGTCACGACGAGCACGAGCTGGCTGACGACCGCGAGCAGCATGCACCCGACGATCCACACGTGCGGGCCGGTCCGCGGCACGACGACCGGCGTCAGGACCACCGCCAGCGCGAACCCGGCCGCGCTCGCGGCCAGGACCGTGCCGAACGTCGCCAGGCCCGCACCCGCGTCCGCGGGATCCGCGAGCAGGTTGCGGGAGATGAGGATGCTCGCGATGAACACCGCGCCGTAGCAGAACCGGTGCAGCGCCATGATGCCCAGCGCGTACGCCGGCGTGCGGCGGGCGACGAGGTAGCGGGCACCGTCGACGAGCCCCCGCGCGAGGGTCCCGAGGGCCGCGCGCAGCCGGGACGCGTCGGCGCGCTCGTCGGGTCCGAGCCGGTCCGCGCCGAGCCGCGTCGCGAGGGCCGACGCGCAGGCCATGACCGCGGCGGCGACGAGCAGGCTGATCGCGTCGCGCAGCCGCCCCGTGGGCAGCACCAGCCCGAGGACGAAGCCCAGGGCGCCGCCGACGCCCGCGGCCGCGGCACCGAGCGTCGGGGTCAGCGCGTTCGCGGTCAGCAGCAGCGGCCCGTCGACGACCTTCGGCAGCGAGGCCGACAGCGCCGCGAGCAGGAACCGGTTGACCGACAGGGTCGCGAGCGCCAGCACGTACACCGTCGGCCCGACGCCCTGCGTGAGCATCACGACCGCGATCGTCGTGGTCAGCGCGACACGCACGAGGTTGCCGTAGAGCAGGACGTTGCGCCGCCGCCACCGGTCCAGCAGCACCCCCGCCCACGGCCCGACGATCGTGAACGGCAGCAGCAGCACCGCGAACGCCGCCGCGACACCCGTGGCCGTCGACGCGTTCTCGGGGGAGAAGAAGAACAGGGTCGCCAGCCCGACCTGGAACATGCCGTCGGACGTCTGGCTGACCAGCCGCACGGCGAACAGGCGCCGGAAGCCGGTCAGCGGCCACAGCGCCCGGAGGTCGGAGATCACCTGCACCCGCCCAGGCTACGTCCCGGCCGGAACGGGTGAGGTGTGCAGGGTTGCCGCCGCCGGACGACGGCAACCCTGCACACTCCGGAGGGCCCCAACCTGGACGCGGGCTGTGTCGTTGTGGTGGCGAGGACGCGGGGCGAGAGGACGGCACGACGATGGTGAGGACGACGTGAGCCGACGGTGGCAGCCGGCGCTCGACCGGCTGGTGCACGAGCGGTACGGCGGGCTGGTCGCGTACGCGACCGTCCTGACGGCGGACCGCGGACGGGCGCAGGACCTCGTGCACGACGCGCTCGTCGCGACGTTCACCGCGCGGGCGGCGTTCGCGTCGGTCCCGCAGGCCGAGGCGTACGTGCGGCGCGCGATCGCGTCGAGGTTCGTCGACGGCGGGCGCCGGCGCGGCCGGGAACGGGCCGCCTACGCGCGGCTCGCGGCCCGGCCCCCGGAGGTGGGGGAGCTGCGCTCGGACCTCGTCGACCGCGACGTCGCCGACGCGCTCGCCCGGCTCTCGCCGCAGCAGCGGGCCTGCGTCGTGCTGCGGCACCTCGACGACGTGTCCGTGCGGGACACCGCCCACCTGCTCGGCCTGAGCGAGGGCACTGTCAAGCGGTACGTCTCCGACGGCGTCGCGACCCTCAACGCACTGCTGGGCACCCGTACCGGCACCGACGAGCCCCTGCCCGTGGACCTGGTCGACTCCGAGGAGGCCCGCCGTGAGCGATGACCTGACCGCCCGCCTCGAGCGCGCGCTGCACGCGCAGGAGGACCACGAGGCGACCACACCCGTCGAGGCGCCCGTCCTCGCAGACCTGCACGCGCGCATCGCCCGGGGCCGCGGGGTGCGGACCACGTCGTACGCGGCCGTCGCGGCCGTGGTGGCGGGTGTCCTCGGTGTCGCCGGGTGGTTCGGCCTGCGCGGTGTGCCCGCACCGCAGCCCGCGCACACACCGACGCCCGTGCCGACGTCGTCGGTGACGCCCTCACCGACCCCGACCGCCGCGGCGGCCACCACCGCGCCGCCCGTCCCGCTGGTCCCGGTGTCGCTGCCCGGTCTGCCGTCGATGCTCGAGGCGCCCGAGGGGATCCTCGAGCAGGCCGGTCCGGGGTGGTTCGTCGTCTCGTACTTCAGCGCACTGCTCGAGGCGCCCGCCGGGGACGCCCAGCGCCGCACGCTCGCACTGTCCGCGCCGACCGGCGAGCTCTACCACCTGCACGACACGGCCGAGAGGGTGACACCGGTGCGCTGGGCGGAGCCCGGGGTCGTGCGTGCGATAGCGGCCGACGACGACGGCCGCTGGGCCGCGACCGTCGACCTGCGCACAGGGGTGGTCACGCGGGACGAACGACTCCCTGACGAGGTGGCGTGGGTGGGCATGTCCGGCGACGACGAGCTGTGGACCTCGGGGTACGGGCAGAGCGCGACGCTGCACGTCGTGCCACGCGAGGGCGAGGTCCGTGACGTGCCCGTGCCCGACGACCGGCTGCTGCTCGGCCCGGACGGCCGCCAGGCCGTGACCATGGGCGCCGGCCTCACCCCGGTCCAGGTGGTCGACATCGCGTCCGGCGCGTCGTCGCACGTCCCGATCCCCGATGGTCAGGTGTGCGACGTCAGCGCGTGGCTCGACGCGACGGGCGTGCTGGCGACGTGCTCCGACGTCGTCCCCGACGACCGCCTCGCGGACCCCGACGTGCGCTACCTCGACCAGCGGCACGGGCAGGTCGTGCGACTCGACGTCACGGGCGACACGCCCACCGTGCTGCGGGTCCTCGCCGGGGACGACGTCGTGCCGTGGACCGGCCACCACGTGCAGGACGGGACCGTCGTCATGACCGCGGCGCCGCTGCTGTCGAGCGCGGGGGACTGCTTCGACTTCTGCTACGGCGGCGCCTACCTGTGGACCGGGGACGACGCGCACGCCGTGACGACATCGCTCGACCTGGGCGACGAGGTGTGCGAGGTCGGTGTCGGCGGCGCGGGGCTCCTGCTGCGCACGAGCAGCCTGTGCTACGAGGAGTCGACGCGCCTGCAGTGGTGGACCGTCGACCCGGCGACGGGCGAGACCCGCGTCGTCGCGCCCGCCGTCGACTCGCCCCTGAGCATGTCCGCCTGGGCCGCCGTCGAGCGCACCACCTGACCGTCACCCGGAGGTGACGGGTTGCCGTCGCCGGACGACGGCAACCCTGCACACTTCGGACCGGGTGCGCGCGCGGGCACAACCTCGCGCGGGGGCCCGTCCGTTCTTCAGGACGGGGGCAGGCGAGCGGGAGGTGCGGACGCGGTGGGCAGGAGATGGGAACGGCTGCTCGAGGAGGTGGCGCGTGAGCGCTACCCGAGGCTGCTGGCACGCGCCGCGCTGCTCGTCGCGACGCGGGCCGACGCCGAGGACCTCGTGCAGGACGCACTCGTCGCGACGTTCTCGGGGAGGGCGCGGTTCACGACCGCGGCCGAGGCGGAGCAGTACGTGAGGCGCGCGATCGTCACCCGCTCGATCGACCGCGCCCGCACCGCGGCTGCCGAGCGGCGTGCCCTCGAGCGGCACGTCGCCCGGCCCGTCGTCGAGGTCGAGCTCGTCCCGACGGGTCTGGACCGCGACGTCGTCGACGCGCTGCACGCCCTGTCCGACCGGCAGCGCGCGTGCGTCGTGCTGCGGCACGTCGACGACCTGTCGGTCGAGCAGACGGCCGCCGCCCTGGGCCTGAGTCAGGGGTCCGTCAAGCGGTACACCTCGGACGGCACGGCACGTCTGCACGCGACCCTCGGGGCGCGTGCCGCCGCCGACACCGTGCCCGTCGACCTCGTCCCGACCGAAGGTGGTGCGGCATGACCGACCTGGGAAACCTGCTGGCCGGCGTCGAGGACGGCGTCGAGCGCACGCACGCCGACGCGCTGCCGGGCGAGGGCGTGCTCGAGCGCACACGACGGGCGGTCCGCCGACGTCGCACCGCACGGCACGTCCGCGAGGGGTCGCTGGGGGCGGTCGCGACCGTGCTCGTCGTCGCCGTCGCCTGGGGCGTGCAGCACGAGCGCACCCCCGCGCCGGCGCCCGCGGACGTCGCCCCGTCGCCGTCCGCCTCGTCGTCGCCGAGCGCGGCCGCGACCCCCACGGTGCAGCCGTCCGCGGCGGCCGGTGACCCGAGGCAGGTCGGCACGCCGCGTGACGCCGCGCGCGCGGCCGACCTGCTCGACTCCGCTGACGACGGCTGGGCGCTCGTCGTCACCGACGGTGTCAGGGTCGACGCCCCGGTCGACGAGTACGGCACGGCGGCCGATCTCGCCGACGCGCGTCGCACGGTCGACCTCGTCTCACCGAGCGGCGACCGCACGGTGCTGCTCGACATCGCGGAGGACGTCCACCTGCACTCCTGGGCCGTGGAATCCGCCCAGGTGATCGCGACCGTGCTCGACCGTGAGCTCGGCTGGGTCGGTGGGACGCTCGACCTGCGGACCGGGACCCTCGCCCCGCTGCCGCTGCCGTGGTCGAAGCAACCCGTCGGCCCTGCGGTCACCGGGGAGACCGTGTGGGTGGCCGACCCGATGCCCGAGGGCTTCGCGGGGGCTGAGGGCGCTGAAGGGTCGATCATGCCCGTCGCACCGGGGATGCTCGTGGGCATGGACCCCGAGCCGATGGTGTTCGAGGCTGAGGACGTCGCGGACGTGGCGGCCCCCGTGGGGACCCTGCGCCTGTTCACCCCCGACGGCACCGAACGCGTGCTCGGCGAGGTGCGGCTGCCGCTGAGGCTGCACCCGTTGAGCCCCGACCGCACGTGGTTCGTCTCCCAGACCGACGACGGGGGGCTCGAAGGTCTCGACCTGCGCACGGGTGAGCGGCACCCCGTCGCGGGGGCGCCCGTCGACCCGGCGTGCCGGTTGAACGGCTGGGCCGACGAGCACGACGTGCTCGTCGCGTGCCCGCAGCCTGACGGTACGTGGCGGCTGGACGCGCTCGACGTCGCCGGCGGCGGCGGTGCCCGTCCGCTCGCGACGAGCGACGTGCCCGTGCGTGACGCGTGGCCGCTGGGCGACGGACGCGTCGGCCTGGGACGCGTCGTGCAGCCTGCGCCGTGCGACGTCACGTCCGACCCGGCCGTCCTCGTCGACGGGCAGGTCCGCCCGCTCGTCGACGGGTGGTCGCCGTACGACCACGGCTCGGCGCTCACGTTCACCGGGACCGCCGTGTGGACCTCGGTCAACTCCTGCTACGTCGGGTCGGGCCGTGCAGACCCGCAGCGGACGGTGCGCGTCGACATGACGACCGGCGAGACCAGCACGCTCGGGTGGCTCGAGTCCCGTCGCGACCGCGAGATGGTCGTCACCCCCGACGGGACCCGCGTCACCGCGGTCCGCGCCGTCCGC
Source organism: Actinomycetes bacterium (assembly GCA_023424135.1). Classification (GTDB taxonomy): domain Bacteria; phylum Actinomycetota; class Actinomycetes; order Actinomycetales; family Cellulomonadaceae; genus Cellulomonas. The sequence continues at coordinate 10,345 of JAFAEH010000231.1, forward strand.
ACGTGGTGACAGGAGGTGTGACGGGTTGCCGCCGCCGGAC
>JAFAEH010000210.1 GCA_023424135.1 Actinomycetes bacterium
TAGTCGTCGGCAGCGTCAGTTGTGTATAAGAGACTGGGGGCGCACCGCGAGGGTGGACACGACGGTGGCGACCTGGCCGCCGTCCGCGTCGACGATCTCGCAGCGCGTCGTGATCATCGACAGCCCCGCGCGCTGCGTGACGGCGTCGACGTGCAGCGTGGTCGCGAGCCGGTCACCGGCGTGGATCGGGCGGTGGTGCGTGAAGCGCTCGTCGGCGTGCACGACCCGGCTGAAGTCGACACCGGCGGCCGGGTCGTCGACGTACTGCGCCTCGGTCCGCTGCGCGACGACCACGGCGAACGTGGGCGGCGCCACGACGTCGGGGTGGCCCAGCGCGCGGGCGGCGGCGACGTCGGTGTGGGCGGGGTGCGTGGCACCCGTCGCCTCGGCGAACTCGCGCAGCTTCTCGCGCGCGACCACATACACGTCGCCGGGCGGGTAGGCCCGCCCGGCGAAGGAGGTGTCGACCTGCACGTCAGCGTGGTTGCCGGCGTGGACCCGCGTCAGCGGGTCTCGCGGTGCACCGTGTGCTTGTTGTCACGCGGGCAGAACTTCTTCATCTCGAGACGGTCGGGCGTGTTCCGACGGTTCTTCTTCGTGATGTAGTTCCGCTCCTTGCACTCCGTGCAGGCGAGCGTGATCTTCGGGCGGACGTCCGCGCTCTTGCTGGCCATGTTCGTGTCACCTCTCGCGCCCCGCGGGGGCTGCGTTCTTCTCCTGGCGCGCGCCGGCCGACGCGCGCTGCTGCGACGGATGTTCGCCGGACGTGGTAGCGGGAGCGGGATTCGAACCCGCGACACCACGATTATGAGCCGTGTGCTCTAACCACCTGAGCTATCCCGCCACAGCGGTCATGCCCCGGGCGGCCGCCGCGAGGGCGACCGACCCGTGACACACCACAGAGCCCCGAAAGGGAATCGAACCCTTGACCTTCTCCTTACCATGGAGACGCTCTGCCGACTGAGCTATCGGGGCAGCGCGGACCAGAGTACACGGGCTGCGGCGTGCCCGTGAAATCGTCGGGGACCAGGGCGTCGAGCACCGGTCCGGGCATCACGCGGCGACGCCTGCCGAAGCGTTTCAGCTCGTCGCGACGCGGGAGCGCCGCGTGCCACGATCCCGCGCATGCTCACCCCCCGCCATCCGCGCGGCCGCGTCGCCGCCGTCGCCCTGTCCGTCGCCGTCCTGCTCACGACCGCCGCCTGCAGCGGTGGTGACGGCGGCGTCGACCCGTCCGCCGCCGACTGGCCCGAGGCCATCTCCCCCGCCGACGCCGACGGCGACTTCTGGGTCGTGTGGACCGCCGTCGCCGAGAACGGTGACGACCCGGCGCTCGCGACCGAGACCGCACGGCTCGCCGAGCAGGGCTACGAGACCGAGCCGTGGTCGCCGCAGTGCCAGGCGGGCGCCCTCGAGCAGATCTCCGGCCTGACGGGCTACGCCGAGCCCGTGGGCGTCGGCGTCGCGTTCGCGTCGGAGGAGGACGCCGGCGTGTTCGACACGCGCGACGAGGGCACGACCGTCACCGTCTCGAGCGGCTCCTGGACCTGCTGAGACCGCCGACCCGACCGGCGCCGCACCGGCGCCGCCCGCACACCGGTCGCGCAGACGACGGATCCACACATGACGGAGGGGGCGTCCTCGATGAGGACGCCCCCTCCGGTGCGTGGCGGGTGAGGGATTCGAACCCCCGTAGGCGTTGCCAGCTGATTTACAGTCAGCCCCCTTTGGCCACTCGGGTAACCCGCCAAGGGACGCGCACCGCGCGAGCGGCGTGCGGATGGAAGGATAGCAACTCCGAGAGGGGCTCGTGACACACCCCGTCCAGCCGGGCGGTGCGGTGCGCGTCGAGCCCCCGCCAGACGGACCGTGACGCACCCGGGCACCGGGTGCCGGGAGGGAGCAGGACATGGCGAGCGAGTCGTCGTTCGACGTCGTCAGCAAGGTCGACCGCCAGGAGGTCGACAACGCGCTGAACCAGGCCGCGAAGGAGATCGCCCAGCGGTACGACTTCAAGGGCGTCGGCGCGTCCATCGCGTGGAGCGGGGAGAGCATCCTCCTGGTCGCGAACTCCGCCGAGCGCGTCCTGGCCGTGCTGGACGTCTTCCAGTCCAAGCTCATCAAGCGCAACATCTCGCTCAAGTCGCTCGACACGGGCGACGGCGAGCCCAAGCCCTCGGGCAAGGAGTACCGCCTGGCCGCCTCCATCAAGGAGGGCCTGAGCAGCGAGGTCGCCAAGAAGCTCGCCAAGGTCGTGCGCGACGAGGGCCCCAAGGGCGTCAAGACCCAGATCCAGGGCGAGGAGCTGCGGGTGTCCGCCAAGTCCCGCGACGACCTGCAGGCGGTCATCGCGCTGCTCAAGGGCGCCGACGTCGACGCGGCCCTCCAGTTCGTCAACTACCGCTGAGGCAGGGGTGTGCAGGGTTCGGGACGCTGGACGTCCCGAACCCTGCACACCGGAACCACCGGGACCGCGGCGCGTACCGGGCGGACGTCAGTAGCGGGTGATGCCGCCGCCTGCCATGGCCTCGAGGCGTGCGATGCGGTCGGCCATCGGCGGGTGCGTCGCGAAGAGCCTGCCCAGCCCGCCGCCGCGGAACGGGTTCGCGATCATCAGGTGCGAGACGTCCACGAGCTCACGGTCCTGCGGCAGCGGCCGCGCGGCCGTGCCGGCCTCGAGCTTGCGCAGCGCGGACGCGAGGGCGAGGGGGTCGCCCGTCAGGCGCGCACCGTCCTCGTCGGCGTCGTACTCGCGCGTCCGGGAGATCGCGAGCTGGATCGTCGTCGCGGCCAGGGGCGCCAGCAGCGCCATGAGCAGCCCGCCGACCACGTTGCCGCTGTCGCGACGGTCGCCCCCGCCGAAGAACATCGCGAACTGCGCGATCGACGTGATGACGCCCGCGACCGCCGCCGCCACCGACGACGTGAGGATGTCCCGGTTGTAGACGTGCATGAGCTCGTGCCCCAGGACGCCGCGCAGCTCGCGCTCGTCGAGGATCGCCAGGATCCCGTCGGTGCAGCAGACCGCCGCGTTGGCCGGGTTGCGGCCCGTCGCGAACGCGTTCGGCGCCGCGGTCGGCGACACGTACAGGCGCGGCATCGGCTGGCGCGCGGCCGTCGACAGCTCGCGCACGATCCGGTACATGGCGGGCTGCTCGATCTCGCTGACGGGGCGCGCGCGCATCGCACGGATCGCGATCTTGTCGGAGTTCCAGTAGCTGTACGCCGTCATGCCCAGCCCGGCGACCGTGAACAGCCAGAGGTAGCGCCCCCCGCCGACGAGCCACCCGATGCCCAGCAGCACCGCCCACATCACGCCGAACAGCGCGGCCGTCTTCAGTCCGTTGTAGTGCCGGTGCCCCATCGAGCTCTCGTTCCTCCCCGCGGGCCACGAACCTCCGCTCCCGCACTCTCGTCAACGCCCCCGCCGTGGACGACGTTCCCGCCGGCACCTGTGAGGTCGCTGGACGGCGCCTGCGAGACGACGACGCCCCGGACCGCCGACCGCTCGTATCCTGTCCCCGCCCCGACGCCGTGGCGACCGCTCACGCACGCACCCACGAGGGAGCCCACCATGCGCACCACCCGCCTGACCGCCCTGGCCGCCGTCGCCGCCCTGGCGCTCGCGGCCTGTGCGCCGACCGATGACGCCCCGGCGGACGCGGCACCGACCGACGGCGCTCTCGCGACGCTCACCGACGGCGTCCTGACGTTCGCGACGTCCGACCCGGCGTACGAGCCGTGGGTCGTCGGCAACGACCCCGCGAGCGGCGAGGGCTTCGAGGCCGCGGTCGCGTACGCCGTCGCCGAGGAGCTGGGCTTCTCCGCCGACCAGGTGGAGTGGGTCACGGCGAGCTTCGACCAGATCATCGCGCCCGGCGCGAAGAGCTTCGACGTCGCGGTCAACCAGGTCTCGATCAGCGACGAGCGCCGCGCGAACCTCGACTTCTCGTCGCCGTACTACACGACCTCGCAGGCCGTCGTCACCGTCGCCGGGTCGGCCGCGGCGGACGCGTCCTCGCTCGCCGACCTCCGGGAGCTGCGCATCGGTGCCATGGTCGGCACGACGAGCCTGACCGCCGCGCAGGAGATCATCGACCCGACCACCGACGTGCAGGTGTACAACGACAACGACCAGGTCAAGCAGGCCCTCACGTCGGGGCTCGTCGACGCGGTCGTCGTCGACCTGCCGACCGCGCTGTACATCACGGCGGCCGAGCTCGAGGACGGCGTCCTGGTGGGTCAGCTGCCGGACAGCGCGGGCGGCGACGACTTCGGCCTGGTGCTCGACAAGGGGTCCGCGCTGACACCCGCGGTCACGGCCGCGGTCGACGCGCTGCGCGAGGACGGCACGCTCGCCGACCTCGAGGCGCAGTGGCTGACCGACGCCGCCGGCGCGCCGGTCCTGCAGTGACGCCCGCGTGACGACCACGCGTCCCGACGGCTCCCCCGGCGCACCCGTGCCGTGGG
>JAFAEH010000233.1 GCA_023424135.1 Actinomycetes bacterium
GGTCTGCAGCGACGACCCCCGGACGTGAGCCGCCCGCACGCGGGCCGCCCGGACGCGCGACGTCCGCACGCGGGCCGGCGCGTCCCGGCCCTCATGACCTGACCACGCGCCCGCCCCGGCGCCCGACCGACGACCGACCCGACGGAGGTTCCGTGAGCACGCACCCGACCCCCACGCCCGGCGCTGCACCGCACGGCGGCACCGAGGCGCTCAACGCCACGATCCGCTACACGATGTGGTCGGTGTTCGCCGCGGACACGCCCCTGCCGTCCGACGACGTCGTGCGTGCGTCCGTCGTCGCGGACGCCGAACGGGCCGTCGCGCACGACCCGGAGCTCGTCGTGCGCGGCTGGTACGACGTCGCTGGCCTGCGCGCGGACGCCGACCTCATGGTCTGGTGGCACGCCGAGACCGTCGAGCAGGTGCAGGGCGCGTACCACCGGCTGCGCGCGAGCGCGCTCGGCGCGCACCTGACGCCGGTGTGGTCGGTCGTCGGTCTGCACCGCCCGGCCGAGTTCAACCGCGCGCACGTCCCCGCGTTCCTCGCGGGTGAGCCCGCGGGTGACTACCTGTGCGTCTACCCGTTCGTGCGGTCCTACGACTGGTACGTGCTGCCGGAGGACGAGCGCCGTCGCATGCTGCACGAGCACGGGGCAGCCGCCCGCGACTACGCCGACGTGCGGGCCAACACCGTGTCGTCGTTCGCGCTCGGCGACTACGAGTGGCTCCTGGCGTTCGAGGCCCCCGAGCTGCACCGCATCGTCGACCTCATGCGTGACCTGCGGGCGACGCAGGCGCGGCTGCACGTCCGCGAGGAGGTGCCGTTCTACACCGGTCCGCGGGTCGCCCTGGGGGAGTGGGCGCAGCGGCTGCCGCGCGCGTGACGGCGCGCCCGGTGCCATGATCGAGCATGGCCGACGACGCGGACGACGACGTGACCAGGACCGGGCCGACGGGCACCGACCCCGCCGGGCAGGTGGTGGCCGGTGACGAGGGGTGGCTGCACGGCACGTGGCGTCTGACGCACGTCGACGACGCCGCGCTGGCGGACGGGCTGCAGGGGCCGCCGTGGCTGACGTTCGACGGCGACGGTGTCGTCTTCGGCTACGCCGGGGTCAACCGTGTGCGCGGCACGTGGCGGCTCGAGGGCGACCTGCTCGTGCTCGGGCCCGTCGTCGCGACGCTCATGGCCGGTCCGCCCGAGGCGACGGCCACCGAGCGCGCGGTCCTCGCCGTGCTCTCCGACGGGGGCACGCTCGTGCGTGACGGCGACGGGTTCACCGTCCGCACGCCGGCCGGCCGCACCGCCGTCCTCGTGCCCGCACCAGGCCAGACGCACGCGCGCGGGCCCGCCCACGACGGCGCGGCGCCATCGGCACCAGGGGCACCTCACACGATCATCTGACCGCCGCGCACCCGACCCCCGCGCACCCGACCCACGCGCACCCGACCCACGCGCACCGACAGAGCGATCCGGCACCGCTGCTGGGGCTGGATCGCTCTGTCGCGGGGTGGTGGCGCTGGGTGGGGTGTCAGAGGGCGATCCGGCCGACACGCGCGCGCGAGAGAGCGATCCGGCACCGCTGCTGGGTGCTGGATCGCTCTGTCGCGGGGGCGGGGAGGGTCAGGGGTACAGGCCCCGGATCTGGTGGGCCTCGGCGACGCGCCGCACACCGATCGTCAGCGCCGCCTCGCGCAGCGTCACCGACTCGGAACGTGCGAGCGCCGCGACGGCGGCATGGCTCGCGAGCATGCGGTGCTCGAGACGTTCGGCGATCTCGCCCTCGGTCCACCAGTACGCCTGGTTGGCCTGCACCCACTCGAAGTACGACACGACGACGCCGCCGGCGTTGGCCAGGATGTCGGGCACGACCACGACGCCCCGCTCGGCCAGCACGCGGTCGCCCTCGCTCGTCGTCGGACCGTTCGCGCCCTCGACGACCCAGCGCGCCTTGACCCGGCCGGCGCTGTCGCCGTCGAGCACCCCCTCGACGGCCGCGGGCACGAGCACGTCGACGTCGAGCGCGAGCAGGTCGGCGTTGCTGATCGGGTCGCTGTCCGCGAACCCGGTGACGGACGCGGTGCTCGCGACGTGCGCGAGCAGCGCGGGCACGTCGAGGCCGTCGGTGCGTCGCACGCCGCCGTGCTCGTCGCTGACGGCGACGACGCGGGCGCCGGCCTCGTGCAGCAGCCGTGCCGCGTGCGAGCCGACCTTGCCGAAGCCCTGGACGGCTGCGCTGACCTCGGACAGCTCGACGCCGTCGTCGCGCAGCGCCGCCCGTGCCGCGTGCACGACGCCCTGCGAGGTGGCCGTCGGCCGTCCGAGCGACCCGCCGACCGCGAGCGGCTTGCCGGTGGTCACCGCGGGGATCGTGAAGCCCCGGTTCACCGAGTAGGTGTCCATGACCCACGCCATGGTGCGCTCGTCGGTGCCGATGTCGGGCGCCATGATGTCCCGCTCGGGGCCGATCATCGGCATGATCTCGCTCGTGTAGCGCCGCGTGACGCGCTCGAGCTCGGCCGTCGAGTGTGCGTGCGGGTCGATCGTCACGCCCCCCTTGGCGCCGCCGTACGGCACGTCGACGACCGCGCACTTCCACGTCATCCACATCGCGAGCGCGCGGACCTCGTCGATGTCGACGCCCGGTGCGTACCGCAGACCGCCCTTGCCGGGCCCTCGCGAGATGTTGTGCTGCACGCGGTAGCCGGTGAAGACCTGCACGCGTCCGTCGTCGCGGCGCAGGGGGACCGCGACGCGCATCTCGCGCCGGGGGGTCGCGAGGACCTCGTGCAGGCCGGGGTCGTAGTCGAGGATCTCGACCGCCCGCGCGAGCTGCTGCTGCGCGGTGGCGAGCGGTGACGAGGCCGGGTCAGCGGCTGGGGGCGTGGTCTCGGTGGTGCGGGGGTCTCCCATGCCCCCACCCTGGCACGCGCGGCCCGCCGTGGCCCGTCAGCACAGCCCGATGTCGGTGACCCACTTCGCGACGTTCCCGCCCAGGTGACGGCTGTGGCGGGCGGGGACGAGCACGCACAGGCCGCGTGACCCGTCGGAGAACAGCGGGGCGATGAAGATCGCGCTGTGCCGGCAGTTGTAGACCCGCGCGGACCACGGCGACGGGAACGCGAGGTAGTACGAGGAGAGGTAGGAGCACCACTCCTCCTCGTTCTCGATCGTGGCCATCGGCCGGACGTCGACGTCCGGCCCCGGCAGCGTGGACACGCCGCCGACCGCGCTCGTCGCGGCGGCGACGCCGGCCGTCGCCGGTGCCACGATCCCGCCGAGCCCGACGGCGAGCGCGAGGCCGACGACGGCGCGGCGCCGCGCCCGTTCCCGCGCGGCGTCGCGCGCACGTGAGGCTCGGGAGCCGGTCGTCGGCTCGGTGCGGTGCGCGCTGTCGGTCCGCGGGGTCGTGGTGCGGCGCATCGGGCTCCTCTCGGCGCCCGCGGAGGGCACGGTGGGGTGCGTCGCACACCGTTGTGCGACGCCGCACCCACCCTCGCGCGGAACCCACGACGATGTCAAGGCGCGCGAGCACTCGGTCACGGGGCGTCTTTCAGGCGCCCCGTGACCGTCGTGTCAGGCCGATGCACGCACCACGAGCTCGGGGGCGAAGATCAGCGGCTCACCGCCCGGGGCACCGTGGAGCTGGTCGAGCAGGCGCGCGCCGGCGGCCCGTGCCATCGCGACGACGGGCTGGATCACGCTCGTGAGCGGGGGAGTCGTCGACGCGGCGACGCCGAGGTTGTCGTACCCGACCACCGCCACGTCGCCGGGGACGTCACGGCCGAGCTCGGCCAGGACGCCGAGCGCGCCCGTGGCCATGAGGTCCGACGCCACGAACACGCCGTCGACGTCCGGGAACCGGGTCAGCAGCTCGCGGGCCGCGTGCGCACCGGACGTGATCGTGAAGTCGCCGTGCACGACCGCGGACTGGTCGAGCCCGGAGGCCTCCATCGCCAGCCGCCACCCGCTGAGCCGGTCGATCCCCGCGGACATGTCCTGAGGTCCCGCGATGGTCGCGATCCGGCGGCAGCCACGGTCGACGAGGTGCTGCGTCGCGATCCGGCCGCCCTCGGTGTTGTCCGTGTCGACGTACTGCACGTCGTCGTCGGGTGCCGACAGCGGCCGGCCGACGAACACGTTCGGCACGCGCGACGCCAGCAGCGCACGGTCGAGCTCGTCGTCACGGTGGTGCGAGACGACGATCGCCCCGTCGACGTGCCCGTTGCGCAGGTAGCGGATGGTGCGCTCGCTCTCGCCCGGGCGGGCGATGACGAGCACCACCTGGATGTCGGAGTCGGCGAGCGACGTGCTCAGGCCGTTCAGCGTGCCGGCGAAGAACGGGTCGGACAGCACGCGCTCATCGGGCTCGGGGACGACCAGCGCGATCGAGTCCGTGCGGCGCGTGACGAGCGAGCGCGCGGCGCGGTTCGGCGTGTACCCGAGGTCGGCGACCGCCGCCTCGACGGCGGACAGCGCCTCGGGCGAGACGCGCAGACCACCGTTGATGGCGCGCGACGCCGTCGAGCGGGACACGCCCGCGCGCTCGGCGACCTGCTCCAGCGTGGGTGCTGCGGGGCGCGCCAGGTCGGCGCGTGGGATGTTGTCGACCACCGTTGGTCATCCCCTCCTGGGGCTGCACGAGGGCAGCATGGACGTTCTCCTGGCCCTGGTCCGAGTACCGCGCACGACGCGAAGGGTACCGCCGGACCTGCTCGGATCCCCGGTCGGGCGCGTCCGCCGCGCCGACCAGGGACCCGAGCAAGGATCAGCCCTTGACGGCGCCCGCCATGATGCCGGCGACGAGCTGGCGGCCGGCCACGATGAAGAGCAGGAGCAGCGGGATCGTGGACAGCACGACGCCCGCCATGATCAGGGACATGTCCTTGAAGTACGACGCCTGGAGCAGCTGCAGCGCGACCGGGAGCGTCGGGTTGGTCGAGCCGAGGACGATGAACGGCCAGAAGAAGTTCGTCCACGACGCCACGAAGGTGAACAGCCCGAGCATGACGGCCGCCGGGCGCGCGGCCGGGAAGGCGACGCTCCAGAACGTGCGGATCATGCTCGCCCCGTCGACGCGCGCTGCCTCGATGAGCTCGTAGGGCAGTGCCGACTCGAGGTACTGCGTCATCCAGAACACACCGAACGCGGTGACCAGGCCCGGCACGATGACCGCGACGAGCTTGCCGAGCCAGCCGAGCTCTGCCATGACGATGAACAGCGGGACGATGCCCAGCTGGGTCGGCACGGCGGTCGTCGCGATGACGAACAGCAGCAGGCCGTTGCGTCCCCGGAAGCGCAGCTTCGAGAAGGAGAACCCGGCGAGCGTCGAGAAGAGCACGACGGACGCGGACGTGACGACCGCGACGATCACCGAGTTCGTGAGCGCCTTCCAGAAGTTGATGTCCGCGTTGAGGACCTTGCTGGCGTTCGTGAAGAAGTTGCCGTCCGGGATGGGCGACGGGATCGGGTTCTGCGCGATCGTCGAGGCGTCCGAGCTCGCGAGCAGGAACGCGTAGTAGAGCGGCAGGATCGAGATGACGAGCGCGAGGCCCAGGAACAGGTACGTGATCCACCCGGGACGGCGCTCCGAGCCGAAGCCGCGGCTGCGCCTGGCGTGCCGGGCAGCGCTCGCACCGGCGGTCTGCCGGACGTAGGGGACCGAGGGCGCGCTCATCGCGAGACCTTCTTCCGTCGAGTCTGCGGCGTCCGGGCGACCTTGGTGGAGTCGGACGCGATGCGTCGGGTGAGCCAGAAGTTGAACAGCCCGATGGCGAGGATGATGAGGAACAGCACCCACGCGACGGCGGCGGCGCGGCCGAAGCTCTTCTGGTTGCCGAACCCGAGCTCGTAGATGTACATCGTCACGGTCATCCACTGCCGGCTCGGGCCACCCTGCCCGAGCTGGTCGAACATGCGCGGCTCGTCGAAGATCTGGAGCCCACCGATCGTCGAGGTGATGACGACGAAGATCAGGGTCGGGCGGATCGACGGGATCGTGATCGAGAAGAACTGCCGCACGCGCGTCGCGCCGTCGATGACCGCGGCCTCGTAGAGGTCGCGCGGGACGGCCTGCATCGCGGCGAGCAGGATGAGCGTGTTGTAGCCGGTCCAGCGGAAGTTGACCATCGTCGCGATCGCGATGTGCGACGGGATGACGTCACCCTGCCAGGCGATGGGGTCGAGGCCCAGCGTGCCGAGGAACGCGTTCGCGAGGCCCGACTGGGGCGCGAACACCTTGCCGAAGATGAGCGACACCGCGACCGGGGCCACGACGTACGGCACGAGGACGCCCATGCGCCAGAAGGTCCTGGCCCGCAGGTTCGCGTCGAGCAGCGCCGCGAGGACGACGGCGACGAACAGCTGGGGGATCGTCGAGAGCAGGAAGATGCTGAAGGTGTTGCGCAGCCCCTTCCAGAAGTTCGGCTCCTGGAAGACGAACGCGAAGTTCTCGAAGCCGACGAAGTCGCCCTTGCCGCCCAGCAGGTGCCAGTCGAAGACCGAGACGTAGGCGGTGTACGCCAGCGGGAACAGACCCGTGAGCGCGAAGAGCAGGAAGAAGGGCGAGATGTACAGGTAGGGCGAGACCTTGACGTCCCAGCGGCTCAGCTTCTGGCTGAAGCCCACGCGGCGCGGCGCCCGCGGGGAGTCCGGCAACCGGCGCGGTGCGCGTGGTTGCGTGGTCGACGTGGCCATGGGTGGTCCTCCGGAGGATTCAGGGGCGACGCGACGGGGGCCGGGTCGGTGGCGGTCACCACCGGCCCGGCCCCCGTCGCGTTCAGGTCAGGTCAGGTCAGCCGAGACCCTCGACCACCCCGACGAAGGTGTCCCACTGCGCGGCCGGGTCGGCGCCGTTCACGTCCACCTCGACGATCGCGTTCGAGATCGCGTCCTGGATCGTGAAGTAGTTCGGGCCCTTGAAGGGCACGACGACACCCTGCGCACGGTTGGCGAGGATCGAGCCGGTCGGAGCGTTGTTGAAGAACTCGTTGGTGGCCGACTTGATCTCGTCGGACTCGAGCGCCTCGACCTGGCTCGGGAACGTCCCCTTGTTCTGGAACGCCTCGATCTGCTGCTCCGGCGCGGTGAGCCACGCCGCCAGCTCCTTGGCTGCCTCGGCGTTCGCACCCTGCGACGGGACGGTCAGGAACGAGCCGCCCCAGTTGCCGGCACCGCCGGGGAAGACGTCCGCGAGGTCCCAACCGGTCACGCCGGCCGCGTTGCCCTCGATGACGCCGAGCATCCAGCCCGGGGCGAGCATGACGGCGAAGCCGTCGTTCTGGAACGAGCCCGTCCAGTCCTCGCTCCACTGGCTGAAGTGGGCGGACAGGTTGTCCGTCGCCGCAGCCGTCGTGACCTGGTCGTACATCTCCTTGATGCGCGGGTTGTCCAGCGCGATGACGTCACCGGTGTCGGGGTCCTCGTAGGCCGCCTCCTCCTGGTTGACCATGCCCTGGTAGATGGCGCTGGCCGAGTCGAAGAAGGGCTTGCCGGACGCGCCGGTGTACTGCTTGCCGACCTCGAAGAACTGCTCCCACGTGGCGTCGGCGCCGCCGAAGAGCTCGGCGACGGCCTCACGGTCCGACGGGAGGCCTGCGGCCTCGAACAGGTCGGCGCGGTAGGCGATGCCCTCCGGGCCGATGTCGGTGCCGTAGCCGATGAGCTTGCCGTCGGGGGTCGTCGCCTGGCCGACCTTCCAGTCCAGCCAGCGGCCCTCGACGTCGGGCGAGGACAGGTCCTCGAAGTAGTCGGGGTACTGCAGGAGCTCGGGCAGCCAGTCGACCTCGATGGCCTCGATGTCGGACGCACCGGAGCCGGCCGCGAGGCGCGTGCTGAGGTTCTCGCGCGCCTCGTTCGACGTCGCGGCGACCTTCTGCTCGATGGTGACGCCCGGGTGCTCGGCCTCGTAGCGGTCGAACATCTCGTCCGTGTAGCCGAACTCGTTGAACGTGGCGACCGTGAGCGTGATGTTGCCGCTCCCGGTCGAGTCGCCGTCGCCCGCGTCCCCGTCGTTGCCGGAGGAGCAGGCGGTGGCGATCAGGGCGATGCCCGTCACACCCGCTGCGAGCGCCCACGTCTTGCGTGTGGTCTTGCGCACAATGACTCCCTTGTCAGTCCTTGACGGCAGCCTCGCCGTACACCGAGTCCGCCCGCCGCCCGTACGCCGCGTGTGCCGCGACGGGCGTCGCGCGTGGGGCTGTCGGGCCCCGTCGTGGGTGCGCTCCCGTGACCGTCTCGCGGGAGCGTTCCCACGCACTGCGGGACACCTTTGTCCCGGAGGTGGTCAGGTGTCAAGGACGCACCCGGGCGAACGGGTGGTGGTAGCGGTCCCACGACTACATCCGTGCAGGTCAGGGCGATTTCCCACGCCTCCCACGTTATCCAATCGTTACGGCTGCGTTGCCGCCTCGTGGCCGAGCGACACGCCCGGGCGTGCGTGGTCCGCCGCGGAGCCCGTCAGGCGTCCCGCGCGCCCGCGAGCCACCGCGTCGCCACGGCCTGCTCGCCCGCGAGCGTCGCCCGCACCGCCGCACCGGCGGCCTCCTCGACGGCAGCCGCGAACAGCGGCAGCGCCGCACGGACCTCGCCGTCGTACACGACCCGCGCGGCGCCCTGCGAGACCGAGGTCAGCGACGTGCGGCCCGTGACGCGCACGGGGGCGCCGGCGATCTCGACGACGACGGTGCCGGTGCGCGTGCCGTCCGCCGCGGGGGCCTCCCACGCCTCGACCTGGCGCACGTCGATCCGGTCGCCGACGAACCCGCGCAGGTGCGCGGGGATCTGGTCGGTGGGCAGGGCGCGGCGGGTCGTGACCGTGAAGGCGTCGTCCGCGGTACCCGTGACGTCCACGTGCTGCTCGACCGCGCCGGAGGCGCGGACCTTGGCGTGCACGTACTCGGGGTCGGCGAGCAGGTGCGCCGCGCGGCGCACGTCGGTGGGCAGGTCGATGGTCACGTGCAGCTGCACCGCGGGCTCCCGGGGTGGGCGGTCGCGACCGGTCCGCGCGGCGCGCGGACCGGTGAGGGGCGCCCGCTCGCGCGGGCCCCGTCGTCGTCGAGCCTAGTCGTCGCTGCCTACGATGGGCCCCGTGTCCACGCTGAGCGACCTCGTCACGCGCCACGGTGCGCTCGACGCCGCCGACCTGGAGTGGCTCCACCTGCTGGTGGGTGACTGGCAGGTCGTCTCCGACCTCGCGTTCGCCGACCTCGTGCTGTGGCTGCCCACGCCCGACGACGACTTCGTGGCGGTCGCGCAGTGCCGCCCGTCGACCGGTGCGACGGTCCACTACGACGACGTCGTCGGCTCGCGTCCGCCGGACGGTCAGCGTCCGCAGCTGCGCCGCGCGCTCGAGGACCAGGCGCCGCAGCGCTCGCGCGAGCCCCGGTGGTTCGGCTCGTACGCGGTGCGCGAGGAGGCCGTGCCCGTGGTGCGCGACGGCCGGGCGATCGCGGTGGTCGCGAGGCAGACCAACCTGGGCGGTGCCCGCACGCCGTCGCGGCTCGAGCTCAACTACGTCGAGGCGGCCGACGACCTGTTCGCGATGGTCGCCCGTGGCGAGTTCCCCGCACCCGACGCGCCGACCGGCCCCCGGCGGGGAGCGCCCCGCGTCGGCGACGGCCTCGTGCGCCTCAACGGCGAGGGTGAGGTGCTGTATGCGAGCCCGAACGCGCTGTCGTGCTTCCACCGCCTCGGCGCGCTGGGGGACCTGGTCGGCCGCTCGCTCGTCGAGGTCACCTCGGACCTCATCGAGCAGAACGCGACCGTGGACGAGTCGATGCCCGTGGTGCTCATGGGGCGCGCGCCGTGGCGCGTCGACGTCGAGGCGCACGGTGTCGCGCTGTCGCTGCGGGCGGTACCGCTCACGGAGCGCGGTCAGCGCACGGGCGCCGTCCTGCTGTGCCGCGACGTGTCCGAGCTGCGTCGCCGCGAGCGTGAGCTCATCACCAAGGACGCGACGATCCGTGAGATCCACCACCGCGTGAAGAACAACCTGCAGACCGTGGCGGCCCTGCTGCGGCTGCAGTCGCGCCGGATGAGCTCGCCGGAGGCGCGTGAGGCCCTGGGTGAGGCGATGCGTCGCGTCGCGACCATCGCGCTCGTCCACGAGACGCTGTCGCAGACGCTCGACGAGAGCGTGCCGTTCGACGACCTCGTGGGCCGGAGCCTGCGGCTGGCCGCCGACGTCGCGACGGCGGGCGCGCACGTGCGCACCACCGTCCGCGGCTCGTTCGGCGCGGTGCCGGCCGAGGACGCGACCGCCCTCGCGCTCGTGCTCACCGAGCTCGTGACCAACGCCGTCGAGCACGGTCTGGCCGGTCGTGAGCAGGGGACGGTCGAGATCTTCGTCCAGCGGGAGGGTGACCACCTGCGCGTGGAGGTCGTCGACGACGGCACGGGTCTGCCCGAGGGCAAGGGCGCCGGGACGGGGCTCGGCACCCAGATCGTCTCGACCCTCGTGCGCAACGAGCTCGGTGGGTCGATCGTGTGGCGCACGGGCGACAGCGGCGGTACGTCCGTCGTCATCGAGGCCGTGCTGCGCCGGGGGAGGGACTCCGCGGCGGTGCCGTGACCGACGGCGTGGTCCCGTGACGAACGGCGCGGTCACGTGGGCGAACGGCCCGGTCACGTGGGCGACGGCGCGGTCCTGTGTGTGGACGACGACAGGGCCGCCGCGAACGGTCGGCCCTGTCGGGGATGCTGCGTGGCGCCGGAGATGCGGCGCGATGTGCGCGGGGTGGGGGTCAGCCCGCGCGGCGCTGACGCGCCGTGCGGCGCTTGAGCGCGCGGCGCTCGTCCTCGGACAGGCCGCCCCAGACGCCGGCGTCCTGACCGGTCTCGATCGCCCACTTGAGGCAGGTGTCGACGACGTCGCAACGACGGCAGACGGCCTTCGCCTCCTCGATCTGCTGGAGCGCCGGGCCGGTGTTCCCGATGGGGAAGAAGAGCTCGGGGTCCTCGTCGAGGCACGCAGCGCGGTGGCGCCAGTCCATGGGAATCTCCTTGGGGGCACGCCGGGACGGCGCACTCCGAGGAGCACGCAACGAGGCGTGAAGTCAGTGGTGGGGGGAACGTGCTGACTCAAGCGTCACATCCCATGGGTCGCCGCACAAGGGTTACGGCAACGTTTCATGTCGGTGACGACTGAGGCGTTGATCACATCGACTGACCTCCTCGCCGGGCATGTGCGACCTCGATCCGGGCTGACCGGGGCCGTCGTCGCGAACGAACGTCCAGGTCACGGCCGCACGTCCCACGCTAGGCCCCTGACCTGGGAACTCACTGGGCAGGGCGTGTGATCTGCCTGGCGCGGCGCGTGCGCGACGGGCGTGGACCGGCTCGCCCCGGGTCGACGGCCGGGGGGTGTGTGTCGAGGACGTGACAGGGCTCACGGCACCTCCACGGCATGTCGTCGACCATCGCCTGCCCGGATGGTGGTCGGAGATGCCCAGAATCTCTGCTATGGACCTCGGTCGGGGTCGACGACGCGCGTCCCGGGCGCGAGCGCGCCCATCCCGGGAGCGCCCCGCCGCCTCGCAGGGGCCCGGCTCGTCGTCCTGCCGTTAGGGTCGTGTGCCGTGTCAGGCCGTTCCCTCCCGCCGTCCCCGCCGGGCCCGTCGGACCCCGCCAGGCGTGCCGGCCACGGGTCGCGACGCCCCCGGCTGCTCGTGCTCGCCTGTGCGCTCGTGCTCGTCGAGGTCGCGGCGCTCGTGGCGGCCGCGGCCGCCGGCCTCGTCGCGCTGGTGCGTGGAGGTGACGTCGGGCAGGTGCTGTTCCTCGTCGCCCTCGCGCTCGGGGCCGCCCTGCTGCTCGCGCAGGCCGCGCGCGGCCTGTGGGCGGGTCGCCGCTGGGGGCGCGGCCCGGTGCTGACGGCGCAGATCCTCGTCGTGGTGACCGCCGGGACGTGGTGGGGCGCGGGCGGCGGCGTCGTCGCGGTCGGCCCGGTCGCCCTCGCCCTCCTGCTGTGCGCGGCTCTGCTCAGCCCGTCGGTCCTCGCGGCCACGTCGCAGGGACGTGCGCAGGCGGG
>JAFAEH010000251.1 GCA_023424135.1 Actinomycetes bacterium
GCCGGCGAGATCCTCATGTCGGAGTCGCAGGAGCGCATGATGGCCGTGGTCAGCCCGGCCCGGCTCGACGAGTTCCTGGCGATCACCGGCAGGTGGGACGTCGAGACCGCGATCATCGGTGAGGTCACCGGCACCGGCCGGCTGACGATCGACCACCACGGGCACCGCATCGTCGACGTCGACCCGAAGACCGTCGCGCACGACGGCCCGGTGTACGACCGCCCGTACGCGCGCCCCGCGTGGCAGGACGGGCTGAACGCGGACACGTCCGCGTCGCTGGAGCGTCCGACGAGCGCCGACGAGCTGCGCGCGACCGTGCTGCGCCTGCTGGGCTCGCCGAACCTGGCCTCCAAGGAGTGGGTGACCAAGCAGTACGACCGCTTCGTGCAGGGCAACACCGCGCTCGCGCAGCCCGACGACTCGGGTGTCGTCCGCGTCGACGAGTCGACGGGCCTGGGGGTCGCGCTGGCCACGGACGCGAACGGCCGCTACGGCAAGCTCGACCCGTACACGGGTGCGCAGCTCGCGCTCGCCGAGGCGTACCGGAACGTCGCGACGGTCGGCGCGCGGCCCATGGCCGTCACCGACTGCCTCAACTTCGGCAGCCCCGAGCACCCCGACTCGATGTGGCAGCTCGTCGAGGCGATCCGCGGCCTGGCCGACGCGTGCCAGACGCTCGAGGTCCCCGTGACCGGCGGCAACGTCTCGCTGTACAACGGGACGGGCGAGCCCGGGCAGATCGACTCCTCGATCCACCCGACCCCGGTCGTCGGCGTCCTCGGCGTGCTCGACGACGTCGCCGACGCGGTGCCGTCGGGCTGGACCGAGCCCGGGCAGGCCGTGTACCTGCTGGGCACGACGCGTCCCGAGCTCGACGGCTCGGCGTGGGCGGACGTCGTGCACGGGCACCTGGGCGGTGTCCCCCCGCGCGTCGACCTCGACGCCGAGCGGCGCCTCGCGCAGGTGCTCGGCGCGGCCGCGCGCGACGACCTCGTCGACGCCGCGCACGACCTGTCCGAGGGTGGGCTCGCGCTCGCGCTCGTCGAGTCGAGCCTGCGCTACGGCGTCGGTGTGCAGGTCGACCTCGACACGCTGTGCGAGCGTGACGGCCTGACGCCGTTCGAGGCGCTGTTCTCGGAGTCGCAGGCGCGCGTGCTCGTCGCCGTGCCGCGCTCCGAGGAGGTCCGGCTGCTCGACCTGTGCACCGCACGCGGCGTGCCCGCGCTGCGCCTGGGGGAGACCGCCGAGACCTGCTCGCCCGGTGCCGGGACGCCGGCCGACGACGACGACCACGCGCACGCCCCGGCCGTCGAGGTCCGCGGCCTGTTCACGGTGCCGCTGAGCGAGGCCCGCGAGGTCTGGGAGGCCACCCTGCCCCGCCTCTTCGGCTGACCGACCGACCTGGCGCCACGCGTCGACCCACCGCCCCGCCCCCTCGTCCGCGAGAGAGCAATCGGATTGCTCTGTCGCGGACGAGGGTGGGGTGAGGGAGCGATCGAGTTGCTCTCTCGCGGACGAGGGTGGGGTGAGGGAGCGATCGAGTTGCTCTGTCGCGGACGAGGGTGGGGTGAGAGAGCAATCGGATTGCTCTGTCGCGGACGAGGGTGGGATGAGAGGGCGATCGGATCGCTCTCTCGCGGGTGGGGTCAGGCCGGGGCGGCGGTCAGGCGGTGGTAGACGCGGTCGCGGTACACCAGCGGCAGGACGTCGGCGACGCCGTGCGCGAGCGCGCGCAGCGAGACCAGGTAGCTGTCTCCGACCGGGGTGCGCTGCACGACGCGGCCGCGCACCCACGCCTGCGCGCCGTCGATCACGGGCTCACCGGTCGCCAGGGCGGTCCACCCGCCGGCGGCGAAGCGGTCGATCCCCGAGGTCGCGAAGCGCGTCGAGACCTCCTCCTGGCCCTCGGCCAGGAACGACACCGCGACCGTCGCGGCGCGTGAGAGTGCGGGCCACGACGACGAGCCCGATGCGAGCGAGAACGCGAGCAGCGGCGGGGCGGCGGACACCGAGATCACCGACGTGGCGGTGAAGCCGACGGTCCGGTCGCCGTCGCGCAGCGTGACGACGGCGACCCCCGCGGCGTGCCGGCGGAACACCTGCTTGTACTCGTCGGGGGTCAGGGCGGGCTCGTCGTGGTCGGCCAGGGCGCGCTCCAGGTGACGCAGGTCGTGGGTGCTCGTGCTCATCGGGCCACCTCCAGCAGGGCGTCGCGGGTGTCGGTCACGGACGTGCCGGCGCCGGGTGCCTGCGCGGCGCGTCGCAGCGGACGTTCGGCGCGCTGCCACCAGCGCTCGACCACCGGTCCGAGGTCGGCCAGGTCGGCGTCGAGCACGCTGAGCGGGCGCGTGGGCACGGTGGCCCCGAGCTCGACGAGCACGGGGCGCAGGTGGGTGTCGCCGACGAGCGCGTGCTGCGCGGCGGCCGAGACGACGAGCGGGACCGCGGCGACACCGTCGAGCCCGTCGCCGCCGTACAGGTCGAGGAAGGACTTGAGCAACCCGGTGAACGACGCCTTGTAGACGGGGGTCGCGACGACGAGGACGTCGGCCCCGGCGACCGTGGCGAGGGCCGCGTCGAGGGCGGCGGTGCGCGGCTGGACGTGCAGGTCCGGTGCGAGGGTGGCGAGGTCGACCACGGCGGGGTCGGTGCCGCCCAGCCGGTCGGTGAGCGTGGCCGCGAGCGTGGTCGCGGCGGCGAGCGTCCGTGAGCCGGCGCGCGGGTTGCCCACGAGCGCGACGACGACGGGCCGGCGGGAGGGGTCACCGACGGCAGGGGTGGTGGGCAGGGGCATGCGAGGTCTCCTGGCGGGTCGTGGTGGTGGTCCGCGCGTGCGGCGCGTCGCTGCGTCGCGGCGACATCGGCGTGCCGCGGCGGTCGCGAGCGGGGTCACGGGGTCACCACGACCGGGGCGGGTGCGGCGACGTCGCGGACGACGTCCGGCAGGTGCGCCCCCAGGCGCAGCCGCTCGAGCACCTGGACGAGGGCGGCCGCGACGCTGCGGTGCGCGACGTCGTTGAGCACGTCGTGCCGCGCGTCGGCGACCAGCAGGACGTGGCGCGCACCGAGTGTGCGGTACGCGGCGACGGCCTGCTCGGCGGGGCTGATCCGGTCGGCCGCGCCGTGCAGCGCGACGACGGGCACGGGCAGCGGTGCGTCGTCGGGCCGGGTCAGGTCGGCGACGCCGATGGCGCACGCGTCGGCGAACAGGCTCGAGCGGGTGGCCTGGCCGAGCACCCGCTGGTGCGCGGCGCAGGCGGTGCGGGCGTCGAGCTCCGCGTGCCACGCGAGCCCGTGCACACCGGCGGACGTGGGCAGCCCGGCGAGCACGACGGCGTCGACGGGGACCTGCCTGGCGAGCCGGACGGCGGTGAGCGCGCCGGCGTCGGTGCCGAGCAGGACGTGCGGTGCGGGCAGGTCGGCCAGCAGGGACGTGAGGGCCTGCGGTGCGGGGTCGGGCTCGGCGACGGCGACGACGCGGTAGGCGTCGGCGGCCAGTCGGCGCCCGAACCGTTCGTAGACCTCGGCCGTCTCGCCGCGTCCGACGAGCACGACGACGGTGCCGCGTGCCGCGGGTCCGGGTGCCGGTTCGGTCCACGTGCGCAGGGCCGACGCGAGGAGCATCGGGTGCGTCGTGGTCGTCACGGGTGGCTCCTGTCGTCGGGCGGGGCGTCGTGCGCGTCGTCAGGGCGCGCGTCGACCTGCTCGCAGGCTAGGCAACCGGAGGAGAAAAGGAGATTGAATCGATCAGAATTCTCGTCAGCTGAGACGGCCGGACCTGGGCGCGTGCACGTCGGGCGCCCGCCGGGCTCCGCGCGCCCCGCCCGCGTCTCCCGTCGGACCGCGCCTACAGTCGGACCGTGCCCTCGCGCCCCGTCCGCCTCCCCGACACCCCCGACGACAGCGCCGCCGCCGTGGCTGCCGGCCTCGCCGACCTGCGCGACGAGGTCGCCCTGCCCGTCGACTACCCCGACGACGCGCTCGCGGAGGCCGACGCGGCCGCGCGTCGGGCACCGGGCGCCGCGGACGCCGGTCCGCGCGCCGACCGCACGGACCTGCCGCTGGTCACGATCGACCCCGAGGGCTCGACCGACCTCGACCAGGCCGTGCACATCGCCCGCCGTGGCGACGGGTGGCGCGTGCACTACGCGATCGCCGACGTCGCCGCGTTCGTCGAGCCCGGCGGCCCGCTCGATGCCGAGACCCACCGCCGCGGCCTGACCTGCTACAGCCCCGACGGGCGGGTCCCGCTGCACCCCGTCGTGCTCTCCGAGGGCGCCGCGAGCCTCCTGCCGGACCAGGTCCGCCCCGCCGCCCTGTGGCGCGTCGACCTCGACGCCGACGGCGAGCCGACCGCCGTGCACGTCGAGCGCGCGCTCGTGCGCAGCCGTGCGCAGCTCACGTACGCGGGCGTCCAGCAGCGCCTCGACGCCGGGAGCGCCGACGACGTGCTCGAGGGACTCGCCGCGGTCGGCCGGCTGCGCGAGGCGCGCGAGCGCGACCGCGGGGGCGTCTCGCTCGACGTACCCGAGCAGGAGGTCGTACGCACCGGCGGCGGCGGGTTCGGGCTGCGCTTCCGCGCGACCCTGCCCGTCGAGGGCTGGAACGCGCAGATCTCCCTGCTCACCGGCATCGTCGCCGCACGCCTCATGCTCGACGCGGGCGTCGGCGTCGTGCGCACGCTGCCGCCCGCCGACCCGCGCGACGTCGCGCGGCTGCGCCGTACCGCGACCGCGCTCGACATCGCGTGGCCCGACGGCACGTCGTACGCCGACCTGCTGCCCACGCTCGACTCCCGCCGCGGGACGCACGCCGCGTTCCTGCGCGAGGCGACGACCCTGTTCCGCGGCGCCGGCTACGCCGCGTTCGGCGGGGACGTCCCCGCCCCCACGGGCCACGACGCCGAGCACGCCGCGATCCGCGCGCCCTACGCGCACGTCACCGCACCGCTGCGGCGCCTGGTCGACCGGTACGGGACCGAGGTGTGCCTCGCCGCCGTCGGCGGTCGCGACGCGCCCGGCTGGGTGCGTGACGCGCTGCCCGGGCTGCCGGCGACGATGCAGGAGACCGGGCGGCGGATCGGCGCGTTCGACCGGGGCGTCCTCGACCTCGTCGAGGCGGCCGTGCTGGCCGGGGACGTGGGGCGCACCTTCACGGGTGTGGTCGTCGACGTCGACGGCGAGGCCCGCACCCGCGGGGCGTTCCAGCTGCGGGACCCGGCGGTCGTCGCGCGCGTGACGTCGTCCGGCGGCCCGCTGCCCCTCGGAGGGATGCTCGACGCTCGGCTGGACGAGGTGAGCGTGCCACTCCGACGGGTGACGTTCGTCGGCGGATGACCCGTTCGTCCCGGTTCGCCCTACCATCGCCTGCGTGGACCCGAGCCCGTGGCGCACCGCCGTCGTCACCGTCGCCGTCATCGCGGCGGTCCTCGGCGCGGGCGGTGCGGTCACCGGGCTGTGGGCCGAGCTCATGCCCGGCACCGGGGTCGCGTTCCGCGGGCTGAGCGTCGACGTGCCGTGGGACGAGGCGGTGGTCCCGCCCGCCCTTCCGCAGGCGGCGCCGTCCGCGTCGCCCACGCCGACGTTCGACCTGGCGCGGCACTCCACGTCGGACCCGACGAGCCCGTGGGTGATCGTCAACAAGCAGCACCCCGTCGCCGCGGACCACGTGCCGGACGACCTCGTCGACGTGGGCGCGGCGCGCGTGCGGGCCGACGTCGTGCCGGACCTCACGGCGATGGTCGACGCGGCCGGTGCCGCCGGGGCGCGGCTCGTCGTGCGCAGCGGCTACCGCTCGCACGCCGAGCAGGCGGCCGCACGTGCGGCGATCGAGGCGCGCCGCGGGTTCGCGCACGCCGAGCGGTACTCGGCGCGCGCGGGGTTCTCGGAGCACGAGACCGGCCTCGCGGTGGACGTGGACTCCGGGACCGAGCCGTCGTGCAACCTGCAGACGTGCTTCGCGCGGACGGCCGAGGGCCAATGGCTCGCGGAGCACGCGTGGGAGTTCGGGTTCGTCGTGCGCTACACCCCGGAGAACACCGAGATCACGGGCTACGCGCCCGAGGGCTGGCACCTGCGCTGGGTGGGCCGTGAGCTGACCGCGCACCTGCACGCCGAGGGCATCGGCTCGCTCGAGGAGGCGTTCGGCGTCCCGGGCGGGGCCGTCTACCTCGGGGGCTGAGCGCGCGGCGGCCCGGAAATCCCGTGCCACCCGCGCGCCGCGTGCCTACCGTCGACGGGGTGAGGACGACCGACCCGGCACCCGGTGCCGTCGACGACGACGCGGCGCCGCTGTGCGCCCGCGTGGTCCGCGCGGAGCGCGGCGCGGTGCTCGTCGTCCCCGCCGACGACGTCGAGGCGGCCCCGTCCCGCGTCGAGCTGCCGCGCGACGGACTCCTGCCGCTCCCGGACGGGACGCGCGTGCCGCCCACGGTCGGCGACCTCGTCGACGTCGTCGGCGCGGCGGCCGGGCAGGACCCGGGTGTCGGTGGCGGGCACGACGCGCGTGCCACGGCGCTGCACCCGCGTCGTACCGCGGTCGTGCGCGACTCGGCGGGACGCTCGTCGCTCGAGCAGGTCGTGGCCGCGAACGTCGACGTCGTGCTGGTCGTCGAGCACCTCGACCCCGACCCGGCGCCCGGACGCCTGGAGCGGCTGCTCACGCTGGCCTGGCGGTCCGGCGCCCGGCCGGTCGTCGTGCTCACGAAGGCCGACCTCGTGCCCGACCCCGACGGCATGGCGGCCGAGGTCGCGCCGCTCGCGATCGGCGCGGACGTGCACGTGGTGAGCGTCGTCGACGGCCGCGGCCTGGACGGCGTGCGGGCGCTGCTCGCACCGGGCGTCACGCTCGTCGTCGTCGGTCCCTCGGGTGCCGGCAAGTCGAGCCTGGTGAACGCGCTCGCGGGCCGGGAGGTCATGGCGACCGGCGAGCTGCGTGCCGACGGGCGCGGCCGGCACACGACGACGCACCGGGAGCTGGTGCCGCTCGCGGACGGTGCGCTGCTCGTCGACACGCCGGGCGTGCGCGGCGTCGGGCTGGTGGCCGACGCGGATGCGCTCGACGCCACGTTCGCGGACGTCGCGGCGCTCGCCGCGCGCTGCCGGTTCCGCGACTGCGCGCACGTGACCGAGCCGGGG
>JAFAEH010000279.1 GCA_023424135.1 Actinomycetes bacterium
CCCGCGTCCTGGTGACCTGCGTCCTGGCGGCGCGTGCCCGGGCCGTCCGCGGGTGCGCGACCCGTCCGTCGTGCGTCGTGCGTGCGCTCACCGGTACTCCTCCCGTCGCGGCCGCAGCCCCGTCCACGCCAGCACACCGCCGGCCACGCCGACCAGGGCGAGGGTCCAGCCGACCAGCGCCGACGGCGGGCGCAGGCCGTCGGCGACGCCTGCGCTCCCGGTGTCCACCGCGGCCGCGAGCGCCGCGGACAGGTCGTCGAACAGCGCCGTCGGTGTGTCGTCGCCCTCGCTCGTGACGAGCGCGACCGCACCGTCCCAGTCGCCGTCGTCGTCGAGCGCGCGGACCTCCTCGTGCTTCGCGACCCACGCGTCGAGCCGGTCGACGAGGGTCGCGTCGAGGCGTGTGCCGTGCAGGTCGAGGGCCGTGCGTGCCTCGTCGACGTTCGCGACGAACGCCTCCTCGTACGCGGCACCCGAGCCGCGGCGGATCAGCGTGAACGCCTCCATCGACCGGGCGTCGTTCACCAGCGCGAACGCCTGCGACGTCTGCACGGTCGCCGTGTACCCGTCGTCGCGGACCTGCGCCGCCCGCGTCCCCGCGCCCCCGAGGACGGACCCGCCGACCGCGGCGACCACGACGACCGCGAGGGTCGCGGCGACGAGGCCGCCGTTGAGCGTGCGCCGGGTGCGCCGCGCCGTCCAGACCTGCACCAGGACCAGCACGACCAGACCGAGCACCGCGAGCACCACGAGCAGCGGGGCGGCGAGCCGGACGTCGTCGACCTGGTCGTCCACGCGCTCCTGCTCGGCGGCGACGAGCGCGTCGAGCGCCGGGACGACGTCCTCGCGCAGCACGGTCGACGCCTCCTCGAGGTACGCCGAGCCGACGGGGAAGCCCTGCCGGTTGTTCGCGCGCGCCTGCTCGACGAGCCCCGTGTACGTCGTGAGGTCCGCGGTCACGGTGGCCAGCCCGTCCGCGCCCTGCGGCCCGGTCGCGGCCAGGCTCGTCAGCGCCCGGGCCCCGGCGTCCACCGCCGCGTCGTACCGCTCGCGCAGCTCGACCGGCTCGAGCCCGCCGACGAGGAACGCGGTGGTCGCCGCGGCGTCGGCGGCGACGAGCTGGTTGCGTGCGTCCTGCAGCCCGACGAGCTGGGCGGCGGAGTCCCGGGCGGCGTCGACCGCGGCCGCCTGGCTCGTGACCGACCCGGCGCCGAGCAGGCCCGCGAGCACGGTCGCGACGACCGCGAGCGCGCCCCACAGCCGCAGCCCGCCCGGTGTGGAGCGCCACCCGCTGGTCGGGTGCGCGGGGGCCGGACCACCGGGGGCGGGGGCCCCGGGGGGTGATGCGGGTGCGGCCGGTCTCGAGGGCGGGGCGGTCGTGGTCACGCGGGCTCCTCGGTGCGCGGGGGCGTGGCGGGCTCGGTGGGGTCGTCGGGGTCGGGCGCCCGGTCGGCGGGCGCCAGGTCGGCGGAGGGTGGTCCCGTGGTCGTCGGGTCCGCGGACGTCGGTCCCGTCGGCGTCGGCCCGTCCGGTGCCGGGGCGTCGTCCGGTGCGGGGACGTCGTCCGGCCCGTCCGTCACGGGGGCGTCGTCGCCGGGTGCGGGGAAGTCCGGTGCGACGTCGGCGACGTCGGTCGCGAGGTCGTCCGGCAGCAGCGTGCGCAGGTCCTCGACGGTCGGCTCGGCGACGTCCCGCAGGCGCCACGCGTGGCGCAGCACGGCGCGGTCCAGCAGGTTGCGTGCGTAACGACCGTTGCCGAAGCCCTCGTGGCGGGGCTGCGCGGCGACGATCTCCTCGACGAGGTCCAGGCACTCCGGTGACGGTGCGAAGTCCGCCCGTGCGGCGGCGAGCGCGAAGATGTCCCGCAGCTGCGCGTCGGTGTAGTCGTCGAACGTGATCGTCGTGGCGAACCGGCTCTCCAGCCCCGGGTTGGTCGACAGGAACCGTGTCATCGGCAGCGGGTACCCGGCGACGATGACGACGAGGTCGTCGCGGTGGTCCTCCATGTCCTTGACCAGCGTGTTCACGGCCTCGGTGCCGTACTGGTCGTCGGACAGCGAGTAGGCCTCGTCGATGAACAGCACGCCGCCGAGCGCCTGCTGCACGACCTCGGTCGTCTTGGTCGCGGTCTGCCCCAGGTACCCGGCGACGAGCTCGGAGCGGTCGACCTCGACGAGGTGGCCCTTGCTCAGCAGCCCGAGCGCGCGGTACAGCCCGGCGACGAGCCGCGCGACGGTCGTCTTGCCCGTGCCGGGGTTGCCGACGAACACGAGGTGGCGGGTCATCTTCGGCTGCGTGAGCCCCGCGTCCGCGCGCAGCCGCTCGACGCGCAGCACCTGCGCCTGCTGGCGGATCTCCCGCTTGACGCGGTCCAGGCCGATGAGCGCGTCGAGCTCGGCGAGCAGCTCGTCGTACGTCTTCTCGGGCGGGGCGTCGGGTGCGGGGGCCGCGGGCGCTGCCGGCGGTGCGGCGGGGGCGGTCGCGGTCGGCGCCGGCCCGGGATGGGACGACGGGCCGTGCAGGGATCCGTGCGTCGAGCCGTGCGCCGGGCCCTGCGGCGGGGTGACC
>JAFAEH010000296.1 GCA_023424135.1 Actinomycetes bacterium
CTGCACGCGCACCCGGAGCTCGCGCGCACCGAGGAGCGCACGACGCGCCTCGTCGCGGAGCGGCTGCGTGCGGCGGGCCTGACGCCGCACGTGCTGGCGGGCTCGGGTCTGTGGTGCGACATCGGTCCGACGGTCGGCGCGGCCGGCAACCGCCGGGTCGCGCTGCGGGCCGACCTCGACGCGCTGCCGGTGCCGGACACGTGCGCCCTGCCGTGGGAGTCGACGCACCGTGGTGTCGCGCACGCGTGCGGGCACGACGTGCACACGACGGTCGTGCTCGGTGCGGGGCTCGCGCTCGCGCGCGTGGCCGCGGACGGCGGTCTCGCGTCCGGCGTCCGGCTCGTGTTCCAGCCGGCCGAGGAGGTGCAGCCCGGCGGGTCGATCGACGTCATCAACGCGGGCGGCCTCGACGGTGTGGGGCAGATCTTCTCGGTGCACTGCGACCCGAAGCTCGACGTCGGGCAGGTCGGGACGCGGATCGGGCCGATCACGTCGGCGTCCGACGAGGTGACGGTGACGGTCACCGGGCCCGGGGGGCACACGTCGCGCCCGCACCTGACGGGGGACGTCGTGTTCGCGCTCGGGCAGGTCATCACGCAGGTGCCGGCGGTGCTCGGGCGTCGCCTCGACCCGCGCTCGGGTGTGAACCTCACGTGGGGGGCGGTGCGGGCCGGGACGGTGCACAACGCGATCCCGTCGACGGGTGCCGTGATGGGCACGCTGCGCTGCCTCGACGTGCGCGCGTGGGAGGAGGCGTCGGCCGTGTTCGAGGGGGCCGTGCTCGACGTCGTGCGGCCGCTGGGCGTCGAGGTCGAGGTCAAGCACCAGCGGGGCGTGCCGCCCGTCGAGAACCGCGCGGAGAGCACGGGGGTGCTCGAGGCGGCGGCGCGTGACGTGCTGGGCCGGGAGTCGGTGACGCTGACCGAGCAGTCGCTCGGCGGTGAGGACTTCGCGTGGTACCTGACCAAGGTGCCGGGTGCGATGGCGCGCCTGGGCACACGCACGCCGGGCGGACGCACGTACGACATCCACCAGGGTGACCTGCGGGTCGACGAGCGGGCCGTCGAGGCGGGCGCGCTGCTGCTCGCGCGGGCCGCGCAGCTCGCGGCCCGTCCGGCCCCGGCGCCGGCGGTCCGGCACGCCGGGTGAAACGCTCGTCTCGCCCTGCGGACGACCGGTCCGAGGCGCGGGATCAGGTTGCGAATTCATCACGGAACCAGCGGCGATACCCGCTGGTAACAGCGCGGTGACCTGCGCCTGCCTAGTGTCCGACGTGACGATGTCGACCGGCCCCGTGGCCGTCGGCGATGCGACGGCGCATCGACCGACGGAACGGTCATGCCGTGCGGCGCGACGACGAGAAGCAGGAGACGACCTGTCGTGAAGAAGATCATTCGAGTGGCCGCACTGGGTGGGGCGGTCGCCCTCGCGCTCGCGGCGTGTGGCAGTGCCCCCGACGAGTCGACCGGTGAGGCGACGGGCGGCAGCGGCGAGACCACGGCGGCCGGCGCCGACTTCACCGGGTGCATGGTCTCGGACTTCGGCGGGTTCGACGACAACTCGTTCAACCAGTCCGGTCTCGAGGGCCTCGAGCGCGCGCAGGACGAGCTCGGCATCGACGGCAAGACCGCCGAGTCGACCGACGCCGGTCAGTACACGACGAACATCGACTCGATGGTGCAGGCCGGCTGCGACCTCATCATCACGGTCGGCTTCAACCTGGCCGACGCGACCGCGGCCTCGGCCGACGCCGACTCCGAGCAGCACTTCGCGCTGATCGACTCGGCCGTCGACCCGGCCCGCGACAACGTCAAGCCGCTGCTGTTCAACACGCAGGAGGCCGCGTACCTCGCCGGTTACGTCTCCGCCGCCGTCTCCGAGACGGGCAAGGTCGCGACGTTCGGCGGCATGCAGTTCCCGTCCGTGACGATCTTCATGGACGGCTTCTACGACGGCGTCCAGAAGTACAACGAGGACAACGGCACGGCCGTCGAGGTCCTCGGCTGGGACAAGGAGTCGCAGACGGGCACGTTCGCCGAGACGTTCGAGCTCGGCGGCCAGGGCACCGCGGTGTCCGAGGCGCTCATCGCCCAGGGCGCGGACGTGATCATGCCCGTCGCCGGCCCGGTCGGCGAGGAGACCATGGCCGCGGCCCAGGCCGCCGGCAACGTCCTGGTCGTCGGCGTCGACTCCGACGCGTACGAGCAGGCCAAGTACGCCCAGTACCAGGGCATCATCCTCACCTCGGTGCTCAAGGGCATCAGCGCGTCCGTGTTCGACACGATCGCGAGCACGGTCGACGGCTCGTTCTCGAACGAGCCCTACGTCGGGACGCTCGAGAACGACGGTGTCGGCATCGCGCCGTTCCACGACCTCGAGGACTCGGTCCCGGCCGACGTCGTCACGAAGATCGACGAGCTCAAGCTCCAGATCATCAGCGGCGACCTGGTCGTCGAGTCGCCCTCGCAGAACTGACACCACGTCGAACGCACCGCGGCCCGGGTCGAGGACCCGGGCCGCGGTGCGCCCGCCCGGCGGCGGGACGCACGGCACGCGGCGTGCCACAGTGGCACCACGAGGTGCAGGAGGAACCACGCACATGAAGCTCGAGCTGCGGGGCATCACCAAGCGGTTCGGACCGCTCGTCGCCAACGACCACATCGACCTGGTCGTCGAGCCCGGCGAGATCCACGCCCTGCTGGGCGAGAACGGCGCGGGCAAGAGCACGCTGATGAACGTGCTGTACGGCCTGTACCAGCCGGACGACGGCGAGATCGTGCTCGACGACGAGCCGCGCCGGTTCGCCGGCCCGTCCGACGCGATGCGCGCCGGCATCGGCATGGTGCACCAGCACTTCATGCTCGTCCCCGTCTTCACCGTGGCGGAGAACGTCGTGCTGGGCCACGAGCCCGTGCGCGGGGGCGGTCTCATCGACGTCGCGGAGGCGCGGCGCCGGGTCCGGGAGATCTCCGAGCGCTTCGGGTTCGACGTCGACCCCGACGCCCTCGTCGAGGAGCTGCCGGTCGGCGTGCAGCAGCGCGTCGAGATCATCAAGTCGCTGTCGCGCGACGCGCGGGTGCTCATCCTCGACGAGCCCACCGCCGTGCTCACGCCGCAGGAGACCGACGAGCTCATCGCGATCATGCGCCAGCTCAAGGAGTCGGGCACGTCGATCGTCTTCATCACCCACAAGCTGCGCGAGGTCCGCGCCGTCGCCGACCGGATCACGGTCATCCGTCGCGGAGCCGTCGTGGGCAGCGCGAGCCCGCAGTCCACCGAGCAGGAGCTCGCGTCCCTCATGGTCGGCCGTGCGGTCTCGCTCGGCGTCGAGCGCGCCCCGGCGCAGCCGACCGAGGAGCCCCGCCTGGTCGTCGAGAACCTCACGGTGCTCGACGAGAACGCGGTCGCGGTGCTCGACGGGGTCGACCTGCAGATCGCCGGGGGCGAGGTGCTCGCGGTCGCCGGCGTGCAGGGCAACGGGCAGACCGAGCTCGCCGAGGTGCTCCTCGGCATGCAGACGGCCACCGCGGGCAGGGCGACGCTCGACGGCACGCCGCTGCTGGGCCGTTCGATCAAGGGCGTCCTCGACGCCGGGGTCGGGTTCGTGCCCGAGGACCGCAGCACCGACGGCATCGTCGGCGAGTTCAGCGTCGCCGAGAACCTCGTGCTCGACCTGTTCGACCGCAGCCCCTTCGCCCGCGGCGTCGCGGTCGACCAGCGGGCCGTGCACGACAACGCGGTCCACCGCATCGAGGAGTTCGACATCCGCGTCGGGTCGCCCGCGACCCCCGCGGGCACGCTGTCCGGCGGCAACCAGCAGAAGGTCGTCCTGGCGCGCGAGCTGTCCCGGCCCCTCAAGCTGCTCATCGCCTCGCAGCCGACCCGCGGCCTCGACGTCGGGTCCATCGAGTTCGTGCACCGGCGGATCGTGGCGGAGCGGGACAACGGCACCGCCGTGATGATCATCTCCTCCGAGCTCGACGAGGTGCTCGCGCTCGCCGACCGGATCGCAGTGATGTACCGCGGGCGCGTCGTCGGCGTCGTCGACGGCGACACCGACCGTGACGTCCTGGGCCTGATGATGGCGGGCGTGCCGCTCGCCGAGGCGCGGGAGCAGGCCGCCGCCCACCACACCACGCTGGGAGAGGCCGACCTCGAGGCCGGCACCGAGGGGAGCCTGACATGACGTCCGCGCAGCAGACGCAGGAGCCGGCGCCCGCCGCGCCTGCGGACGACGCCGCGCACCGCGAGCCGGTGCTGCGGCAGATCCTGTCCAGCAGCGGCACGCTCGTCGCGCTGTCCGTGCTCCTCGCGCTCGTCGTCGCCGCCGTGCTCATCGCGCTCGCCGACCCCGACGCGCAGGCCGCGATGGGCTACTTCTTCGCGCGGCCCGGCGACTTCTTCGCGGCGTCGTGGGACGCCGTGTACGGCGCCTACTCGTCGCTGTTCCGCGGTGCCGTCTTCGACCCGCAGGCCGCGACGTTCCAGCGTGCGGTCCGCCCGTTCACCGAGACGCTGACCGCGGCCACGCCCCTGATCTTCGCGGGCCTCGGCCTGGCGGTCGCGTTCCGCTCCGGGCTGTTCAACATCGGCGCCCAGGGGCAGGTCGTGCTCGGTGCGACGTTCGCGGCGTTCGCGGGGTTCACGTTCCACCTGCCGCCGGTCGTGCACATGGTCGTCGCCCTCGTCTTCGGTGTGGTCGCCGGCGCCCTGTGGGCCGGGATCGCGGGTGTGCTCAAGGCACGCACGGGGGCCAACGAGGTCATCGTGACGATCATGCTCAACTCGATCGCCGGGTTCCTCATGGCGTACCTGCTGACGACGTCGGCGTTCAAGCGGCCCGGCAGCAACCCCATCAGCCCGGTCCTCGACGCCAACGCGATGTTCCCCCGGCTGCTCGGTGACGGGTTCCGCCTGCACCTGGGCTTCGTGCTCGCGCTGCTCGCCGCGTGGGGCGTGTGGTGGCTCCTGGAGCGGTCGTCGGACGGCTTCCGGTTCCGCGCGGTGGGCCTCAACCCCGACGCCGCCCGGACCGCCGGCATCCGCATCAACTCCGTGTACGTCAAGGTCATGCTCGTCGCCGGCGCGCTCGCCGGCATGGGCGGCGTCAGCCAGGTGCTCGGCACCGAGGGCGTGCTGCAGGAGGGCGTCGCGGGGTCGATCGGGTTCGACGCGATCACGGTCGCGCTGCTGGGCCGCTCGACGCCGGTCGGCACGGTCCTGGCCGCGCTGCTGTTCGGTGCGCTGCGCGCCGGGTCGCCGCTCATGCAGACCGTCAGCGGCACGCCCATCGACATCGTGCTCGTCGTCCAGGCGATCATCGTGCTGCTCATCGCCGCGCCGCCGCTGGTCCGCACGATCTTCCGTCTCCCCGCCCCGTCGAGCACCCGTGAGGTGACCGCATGACCACGGTCGTCGCGCCCGAGCCGGGCGGGCTGGTGGACACCCCCACACCCGTCCAGGCGCGGATCAGCTGGAAGGCGCCGATCACCTACGGCGTCCTCGGCCTGCTGTCCCTGCTGTGCTTCGGGGTGTTCACCCCCGGCGGGCACACCTCGACGTTCGTCGTGTCGACCGCCGCGGACGCCGTGCAGATCGCGCCCGTCGTCGTCCCGTCGCGCACGTCGGTCGTGCTGCTCTCGCTCGTCGTGCTCGCCGCCGCCGCGTACGCCGCGTGGGCGGCCTCGCGCCGCCGGCACGTCGGCGCGTGGCTGCCGGTCGTCGTCGGTGCGGGTGTCGTGCTGTCGTTCCTCGTGTGGGCCGCCGCGGGCAAGGAGCGGCCGATCACGTTCACGACGCTGCTCGTCAGCGGGCTCGTGCTCTCCCTGCCGCTGGTGTTCGGGGCGATGGCCGGTCTGCTGTGCGAGCGCTCCGGCATCATCAACATCGCGATCGAGGGGCAGCTGCTCGGCGGGGCGTTCCTCGCGGCCGTCGTCGCGACCGTCGCGGGCAACCCCTACGCGGGGCTGGTCGCCGCACCGCTCGCGGGCGTCCTCGTCGCGGCGCTGCTCGCGTGGTTCTCCATCACGTACCGGGTGAACCAGATCATCGTCGGCGTCGTGCTCAACGTGCTCGTCATCGGCCTGACGAGCTTCCTGTTCTCCGCGGTGCTCTCGCAGGACATCGGGGGTCTGAACTCCCCGGGACGCCTGCCGACGCTGCCGATCCCGTTCCTGTCGGAGATCCCGGTGCTCGGGCCCGTGCTGTTCCGCCAGAACATCCTCGTCTACCTCATGTTCGTCACGGTCGCGGTGCTGCAGGTCATGGTGTTCCGCAGCCGCTGGGGCCTGCGGATGCGCTCGGTCGGCGAGCACCCCAAGGCCGCGGACACGGTCGGGATCGACGTCAACCGCACGCGCTGGCGCAACACGCTCCTGGGTGGCGCCGTCGCCGGCCTCGGCGGTGCGGCGTTCACGATCGCGGCCGGGCTGTCCTTCCAGAAGGAGATGACCGGGGGCAAGGGGTACATCGCGCTCGCCGCGATGATCCTCGGACGCTGGAGCCCCAACGGTGCGCTCGCCGCGGCCGTGCTGTTCGGCTTCGCCGACACGCTGCGGGTGGGCCTGTCACTGGTGAACACGGGCGTGCCCAGCCAGTTCCTCGCGATGCTGCCGTACCTCGCGACGATCTTCGCGGTCGCCGGGCTCGTCGGGCGGGTGCGCCCGCCGGCCGCCGAGGGCGTGCCGTACCCCAAGTGACACCGACCCGTACGACGACACCGAGGTGGACCACGTGAGCACCACCGTCGACTGGGACGCGCTGCGCGCAGCGGCCCGCGACGTCATGACCCGCGCCTACGCGCCGTACTCGCGCTTCCCCGTCGGCGCCGCCGCGCTCGTCGACGACGGGCGCACGGTCGTCGGCTGCAACGTCGAGAACGCGTCCTACGGCGTGGGGCTGTGCGCCGAGTGCAGCCTCGTGTCGATGCTGCACGTCACCGGCGGCGGTCGGCTCGTCGCGTTCACGTGCGTCGACGGGCACGGGGACGTGCTCATGCCGTGCGGACGCTGCCGTCAGCTGCTGTACGAGCACGGCGGACCCGCCCTGCTCGTCGAGACCGTCGGCGGGATCCGCCCGATGAGCGAGGTGCTGCCCGACGCGTTCGGGCCGGACGACCTGGTGGAGCGGGGCCCCGGCCCCGGAGGAGAGTGACACGCATGAACGAGCCGTTCGACGCGGTCGACGTCATCGTCGCCAAGCGCGACGGGCACCGGCTGAGCGACCCCCAGATCGACTGGGTCGTCGACGCCTACACGCGCGGCGTCGTCGCCGACGAGCAGATGTCCTCGCTCGCGATGGCGATCCTGCTCAACGGCATGGACCGCCCGGAGATCGCGCGGTGGACCGCCGCGATGATCGCCAGCGGCGAGCGCATGGACTTCTCGGGCCTGTCGCGCCCGACGTCCGACAAGCACTCGACGGGCGGGGTCGGGGACAAGATCACGCTGCCGCTCGCGCCGCTGGTCGCGGTGTTCGGCGTCGCCGTCCCGCAGCTCTCGGGCCGCGGGCTGGGACACACGGGCGGCACGCTCGACAAGCTCGAGTCCATCCCCGGGTGGCGTGCGGCCCTGAGCAACGACGAGATGATGCGTCAGCTCGAGGAGGTCGGCGCGGTGATCTGCCAGGCCGGCTCGGGGCTCGCACCCGCCGACCGCAAGCTCTACGCGCTGCGCGACGTGACGGGCACGGTCGAGGCGATCCCGCTGATCGCGTCGTCGATCATGAGCAAGAAGATCGCCGAGGGCACCGGCTCGCTCGTGCTCGACGTCAAGGTCGGCTCCGGGGCGTTCATGAAGGACGCCGAGCGTGCTGGCGAGCTCGCGCGCACGATGGTCGAGCTCGGCACGGACGCGGGTGTGCGCACGGTCGCGCTGCTCACCGACATGTCGACGCCGCTGGGCCTGACGGCGGGCAACGCGCTCGAGGTCCGCGAGTCGGTCGAGGTGCTGGCCGGCGGGGGGCCCGCCGACGTCGTCGAGCTCACCGTGGCCCTGGCCCGCGAGATGCTCGACGCCGCGGGACGCCCCGACGCGGACCCCGCCGCCGCGCTCGCCGACGGGCGGGCGATGGACGTGTGGCGCGCGATGATCGCGGCGCAGGGCGGCGACCCCGACGCGACGCTGCCGGTCGCGCGCGAGACCGAGCAGGTCCTCGCGGAGCGCGACGGGGTCCTGACCACGCTCGACGCGTACGCCGTCGGCGTAGCCGCGTGGCGGCTGGGGGCCGGCCGTGCGCGCAAGGAGGACCCCGTGCAGGCCGGTGCGGGCGTCGAGCTGCACGCCCGACCGGGCGACGTCGTACGGGCCGGTCAGCCGCTGCTCACGCTGCACACCGACACCCCGGAGCGGTTCGCGCGCGCCCGCGAGGCGCTCGCGGGAGGCGTCGTCGTCGACCCTGCGGGCACGGCCGGGGAGCGACGTGCGCTCGTGCTCGACCGGGTCGCGGCGCACTGAGTCGCCGCGCACCGAGTCGCCGCACCCCCACGGGTCGCGTCGCCCCGGACCGCGGGCCACGATGAAGGACGTCCCCAGCCGACGCACGACCCCAGGAGGAGCCATGAGCACCGTTCCCGGACCGCAGTCCTGGCGGGACGCCGGGCTGGCGCCGGTCGATACGCAGGAGCCGCTGCGCCTGACCGACGTCGACGCGGACGACGTCCCCGACGGTCGTGACGCCGAGGAGTACGCCCCGCCGCCGGCGCGCGCCGACCTCGAGGGGCAGGCCGAGGAGGCGGACGTCGTCGAGCAGGCGCAGGAGGTCCCGCTGGACGACGAGGACGGCGAGGGCACGGACGCGTGAGCCACCCCGCCGCACCCGGGGGCGACCCCCAGGACCTCGACGCCGCGCTGCGCGCGCTGCCGAAGGTCCTGCTGCACGACCACCTCGACGGTGGGCTGCGACCGGCGACGGTCGTCGAGCTCGCGGCCGAGGTGGGGCACGAGCTGCCGACCACCGACCCGCAGGAGCTCGGCGCGTGGTTCGTCGACGCCGCCGGCTCCGGCTCGTTGCCGCGCTACCTCGAGACGTTCGCGCACACGCTCGCCGTCATGCAGACCGCCGAGGGGCTGCGCCGGGTCGCGCGCGAGGCTGCGCTCGACCTCGCCGCCGACGGCGTCGTGTACGCCGAGCAGCGCTGGGCGCCCGAGCAGCACCAGGCGCGCGGCCTGACGCTGCAGCAGGCCGTCGACGCGGTCCGTGAGGGGTTCGCGCAGGGGCAGGCCCAGGCGCGCGAGGCCGGGCACGAGATCCGCGTCGTCCAGGTGCTGTCGGCGATGCGGCAGGCCGACCGGTCGGGGGAGATCGCGGCGCTCGCGGTCGCGAACCGGGACGCCGGGGTCGTCGGGTTCGACATCGCGGGACCCGAGCAGGGGTTCCCGCCGTCGCGGCACGCCGCGGCCTTCCGGGTGGTGCGCGACGCGAGCCTGCCCGCGACCGTGCACGCGGGCGAGGACGCCGGGCTGGACTCGATGGCCGAGGCGCTGCACGTGGCCGGTGCCGTGCGGCTGGGCCACGGCGTGCGCATCGCGGACGACGTGCACGCCGAGCCCGACGGCACGTACCGGCTGGGTGTCCTCGCGCACTGGGTGCGCGACCGGCGGGTCCCGCTCGAGGTGTGCCCGTCGTCGAACCTGCAGACCGGGGCCGCGGCCTCGGTCGCCGAGCACCCGGTGACGCTGCTGCGCCGGGCCGGGTTCGAGGTCACCGTCAACACCGACAACCGCCTGCAGTCGGGCACGTCGCTCTCGCGCGAGCTCGCCCTGCTGGTCCGCGAGGCGGGGTGGACGCTCGACGACGTCGTCGACGTGACCCTCGTCGCGGCCCGTCACGCCTTCGTCCACGAGGACGAGCGCCGTGCGCTCGTCGACCGCATCGTCCGCCCGGCGACCACGCCGGGCACCGCAACGCCCGGGAGGCACCGCGCATGACCACCGACGACACCCCGACCGCGCACGTCCCGCTCGACGCCGTCGGGCTCGCGAGGTTCGTCGACCACACCCTGCTCAAGCCCGAGGCGACGCGCGGCGACGTCGAGGCGCTGGTCGCCGAGGGTGTGCGGCTCGGCGTCTACTCGGTGTGCGTGTCGCCGTCGTTCCTGCCGCTCGAGGTGCCCGTGGGCCTCGACGGCGCGCCCGACCTGCTCGTCGCAACGGTGTGCGGCTTCCCGTCCGGCAAGCACCACAGCGACGTCAAGGCGGCCGAGGCGGCGCGCGCGGTGCGTGACGGTGCGCACGAGGTCGACATGGTGATCGACGTGGGTGCGGCCAAGGAGGGGCGCTTCGCGGACGTGGGCCGTGACATCAAGGCCGTGCGCGACGCCGTCCCGGCGCCCACCGTGCTCAAGGTCATCATCGAGTCCGCGGCGCTCACGGACGACGAGATCGTGCACGTGTGCGAGGCCGCCGAGGCCGCAGGGGCGGACTTCGTCAAGACGTCGACGGGCTTCCACCCGGCGGGCGGTGCGAGCGTGCACGCGGTGCGGCTGATGTCGCAGACCGTGGGTGGTCGCCTGGGCGTCAAGGCGTCGGGCGGGATCCGCACGGCGGCCGACGCGCTCGCCATGGTCGAGGCCGGTGCGACGCGGCTCGGGCTGTCCGGGACCGCCGCCGTGCTCGCCGGCCTGACGGCGGACGGCGACTACTGACCCACCCCGGCGTGAGAGGGCGATCGGATCGCTCTCTCACACCCCACGGTGGCTGCTGGCCCCTACCGCCCGGGCGTGAGAGGGCGATCGGATCGCTCTCTCGCGCGGGTGGGGTGGCATGAGAGAGGCGTGAGAATTCGGTGCGCGGTCGGGTGAATCCTTTCCGATCCGGACGAATCGGGCGTTGACTGGGACCCTGTGGACGGACGATGGTGGACGGTCGTCCGGCTCGTGGCACTCCCGTGACCCGGTGACGTCCGAGCACGACAGGAGCAGTGCACCCGGTCCGAGGACCCGACGGCGTGCGCGACCGGGGAGGAGACGCACGCGGCATGGGCAACTTCAGACGCGGCACGCTGGTCGTGGCGCTCGTCGTGGCCGTCGTGCTGGGTGCCGTCCTGGCGAGCGCGCTCGGGGACAGCGACGGCGACCGCAAGCGTCTCGTGGTGCCCACGAGCTGGCGCGCGGCGTGGGACGTCGCGCACGTGCTCGAGGGGGAGGACGTGGCCCTCGCGTGGGGCGACCGTGCCGGCGAGGACCCCACGGCCGCCGCGACCGACCTGCGCTTCGACCCCGCGGTCACGCTCGCCCAGCTCGAGGCGCTGCACGCGCTCGACGTGGGGGCGCTCGGCCTCGGCGCGCGTGACGGGGACCTCGCGACGCGCAAGCTGCTCGTGGTCGTCGACGGCTCGTGGACCGACGGCCCCGGTGCGGGCCGGGACGCGCCGGTCGACGCGGCCGGGGGCGTCGCGTCCGGCGCTGCCACCGACGAGCCGCTCACGCAGGGTGGCGTCGTCGGCGGGGTGCCGCTGCTGCGTGCCGCACCGTCGGTGCTCGCGGCACCCGGGTCCGTACCCGCGGGGCAGACCGGTCCGACGGACTCCGCCGGGGCGTCCGACGGGTCGACGTCCGCGCCCGGTGGTGAGGCACGGGACGGCATGGACGCGGACGAGCCGGTCGACCTGCCGCAGGTACCCCCGGGCACGTCCTGGGAGCTCGCGCGCGGCGTCGCGGAGACCGTGCAGCACGTGACGCAGGCCGCGAACCCCGGGCACGGGCTGACGCCGCAGGCCGCCGACACGCTGCGCACCGCGGCGTCCGCCTACCTCGCGACGCTCGCCGTTCCGGACCAGTTCGCCGACGTGTCCGAGCAGGTCGCCGCACCCCACCTCGCGTGGGGCAGCGCGCGGCACGGCGCGGCGGGCTGGCTGCTGCTCGCGCACCTCGCGTCGCGCAGCTCGCCGTCCCTCGTGGCGGACCTGTGGAACCGCTCGCTGGACACCGAGCACGTCCTCGGCGCGTACGCGCGCCTCACGGCGTCGAACGCGCCCGCCCTGAACCGACGGATCGCGCAGTACGCGATGCGCACCGCCGTGGCCGACGTCGCGGGGACGACGCCCGGGTCGGTGCTCGCGACGCTCGACCCGGTGCTCGTGGCGCACCGCACGACCCCGGTCGAGGCGGTCGCGGACGACCCGGGGCGCTACCTCGTCACCGGCACCTTCGCACCCGCCGCCTACGGCTACACGGTCGTGCGGCTGCTGCCCGACGGCTCCGGCAGCGACGTGCGCGTCCGCGTGCGCGGGCACGTCGAGGTGCTCGCCGACGGGTACCCCGGATGGAGCTTCGGGATGGTCGCGGTCGGCCCGGCGGGGCTGCGCTACACACCCGTGACGGAGGCGACCGACGGTGAGCTACGGCTCGCGCTGCGACCGGGCGAGACCGAGGCGTACCTCGTCGTGACGGCCACGCCGACGCAGGTGGTGTCCTCGGTCCCGGGCGACTTCCCCGCGTCGGTGCGCTACCCCTACGAGTTCCGCGTCGCGGGCGCGACGGTCGCCGACCCCGCGGCCGAAGAGATCGCCGGGGGCCACCGCCACCCGAACGGAGGCGGCTGGGTCGACGACGCGGCGCAGGTCGACCCGGCGGCGTACGTGGCGGCCGGAGCGGTGGTCCGTGGCGACGCCGTCGTCGGCCCCGGGGTACGCCTGGAGGGACGCGCGTGGGTCGAGTCCGGCGCCCGGCTCGACGGGAGCGTCGTCGTGCGGGACGTCGCGGTCGTGCGCGCCGGTGCCCAGCTGTCCGGCGACGTGGTCGTCGGGGGGGACGCGGTCGTCGCCTTCACGTGCGACGCAGGCACGTACACGTCCTACCGCGCGGACGCGCACTGCGACCCCGCGGCGGTCGACGGTGACGTGAACCTCGCCGTCGTGCCGTTCGCGCCCGGCGACCTGACCGTCAGCGACGGCCCGACGACGGCCCCGCCGGAGCCCACGGACCCCGACGACACCGCGACGCCCGGGCCGGACCCCGCCGCGCCGTCCACCCCCGCGACGACTCCGGGGTCCGGGGCGCCGTCCGCGGACCCGCCCCCGGCGCAGCAGCCACCGGTGACGACACCTCCCGCGACGGGTGCGCCCGGGGTGGCGAACCCGCCCGCGGCCGTCCCGGGCGGTGCGTGCACCGCGACCTACGAGCTGGTGAACTCCTGGCCCGGCGGGTTCCAGGCCGAGGTGCGGGTCACCGCGACGACGTCGGGCGTGCGGGGCTGGTCCGTGTCGTGGACCACACCTGCCGGCGTGGAGATGACCGACCAGACGTGGTCGGCGTCGTTCACCTACAGCGGGACGGGCGTCACCGCCGACAACCTGTCCTGGAACGGGACCGTCGCCGAGGGCTCGACGGTCGCGTTCGGCTTCAACGCGGCCGTGACGGGCGACGCGCCGCGCAGCCTGCCGTCGCTGAGGTGCGAGCGCGCCAGCTGATCCGTCGCCGCGCTCAGCGCAGGCCGAGGGCCGTGCGCACGTCGTCGGCGACCTGCGCGAGGCGCTCGCGCGCGGTGCGGTGCGCGTCGTCGAGGGCCTCACGGTCGGCGTCGGGGGCCACCGGGACGACGACCTCCAGGTACGCCTTGACCTTGGGCTCGGTGCCCGACGGGCGCACGACGACGCGGGTGGCGTCCGCGGCGAGCAGGCGCACGCCGTCCGTGGGCGGCAGCCCGCCACGGTCGTCGTCGGTGCCGGCCGCGAGGTCCACCACCTCGACGACGCGCGCGTCCGCGAGCGTCTGCGGCGGGGCCTCGCGCAGTGCGGTCATGGTCGCGGCGATCCGGCCGAGGTCCGCGAACCGCGCGCTGACCTGGCTGGTCGCGTGCAGCCCGTGCGCGCGGGCGAGGTCGTCGAGCGCGTCGACGAGCGTGCGGCCCTGCGCCGCCAGCCGCGATGCGAGGTCGCACACCCGCACGGCCGCGGAGATGCCGTCCTTGTCCCGCACGTGGGCCGGGTCGACGCAGTACCCGAGCGCCTCCTCGTAGCCGAACGCGAGGTGCTCGACGCGGGAGATCCACTTGAAGCCCGTGAGCGTCGACGCGAAGCCGAGCCCGGCGTCCGCCGCGACGGCCGCGAGCAGGCGCGAGGACACGATCGAGCACGCGAGCGTGGGCGGCGGGGCGTCGCCGGTCCCCGGCACGGCGTCCGCCGCGGCCCGGGCGCGGGCGGCCGCGTCGGCGCCGAGCAG
>JAFAEH010000312.1 GCA_023424135.1 Actinomycetes bacterium
ACCGCGGCGAGCTCGGCGAGGGCCTGGGCGTAACCGGCGGCGTCACCCGACCGGGCGGCAGCGCGGGCGGCGACGGTCGGGGCGTGCAGGAGCGCGCGGGTACGACGCCGCAGCGTGCGGGCGCGGGCCTCGTCGCGCTGCGTCTCGGGCAGGGCGTCGAGTGCGGTCTCGAGCGCACCGAGCACGCGTGAGCGCTCGGCGACGACCGCCGGGTCCCACTCGCGCACGCGACGGTCCGCCTCGAAGTCGTCGGCCGCACAGCGGACGAGCTCGTGCGCCGCGCCGAGCGCCGCGTGCTCGGCGGGGGCGTGCTCGGCGACGGACTGCAGGGACACGAGCGCGACACCCGGCAGCGTCCGTACGTCGGGGTCCACGTCGTGGCGCAGCGCGAGGTCGACGACCGTCAGACCGCGATCGGCACCGCGCCGCACGGCCGCGAGCGCCTCGACACCCAGCACCGAGCCCGCCGCGCCGGAGCACGCGACCACGAGGTCCGCGCCGACCACCTCGGCGAGCAGGTCCGCACCGGCGGGCAGCGCACGGACGCCGCGCGCGGCGGCGAACGGACCGGCCCGGCCGCTCGGCGAGTACACCCGGACGTCACGCACACCCCGCGCCTTGAGGGCCGCGAGGCTCGCACCGGCGTACGAGCCGGTCCCGACGAGCACGCAGCGCACCGCGGCCCAGTCGGCGTCCGGCACCCGGTCCCCGCCCGTCGCCCGGTCCGCATCCGGCACCCGGTCGAGACCCGACACAGGGTCGACGTCCGGACCGTCCTGCTCGCTGCGCGCCACCCGGTCCGCCCCTGTCGCCGGCGCACGCGGGGGCAGGGTCCGCGCGGCGAGGTCCAGCGCGACGCCGACGACGGAGCGCCCCGTCGACCCGAGACCGGTCGCGGCCTCGACCGCGCGCGACGTGCGGGACGCCGCCTGGAAGAGCGCCTCGAGCGTGGACGTCGTCGTGCCGTCACGCCGCGCGGTGGTGAGCGCCCGGCGCACCTGGCCGGCGATCTCCCGCTCCCCGACGACCATCGACTCGAGTCCGGACGCGACCGCGAACAGGTGCTCGCTGGCCTCGGCGCCGACGAGCGGGCGCAGGTGCGTGGAGACCTCGTCGGGCCCCATGCCGGACCGGGCTGCGACCGCCTCGGCGACCGCTCGACGGGCGCGGGGGGTGCGGGCCGCGTCGTCGACGTCGAGGTACAGCTCGAACCGGTTGCACGTCGCGAGCACGACGGCACCGGTGA
Organism: Actinomycetes bacterium; assembly: GCA_023424135.1. Taxonomy (GTDB): domain Bacteria; phylum Actinomycetota; class Actinomycetes; order Actinomycetales; family Cellulomonadaceae; genus Cellulomonas. Next base: position 1,247 of record JAFAEH010000312.1, read on the forward strand.
CGGCGTTGGTCGCGGCGACGACCTCCTGCCCGACCGCGTGCACGTCGGACTGCAACCGCTCGAGGACGGTCAGGTCGAGGTCGTGGTGGCTCGCGACGAGTGACAGGAGCACCACGGGCACCGATTGAATCATCCGGGGAAATGTCCGGCACAATCGATCGTGTGAGTCTTCCCCCACACCATCCTCTGCTCGACGGGCGTACCGGTGATTCTGCGCTGGTGACGGCCTATTCGGGGTCCCGTCCGCAGCGGCTGCCCGTGTGGTTCATGCGTCAGGCCGGACGCTCGTTGCCGGAGTACCGCGAGTCGCGCGCGGGTGTCGCGATGCTCGACGCGTGCCTCGACCCGGACCTGGCGGCGGAGATCACGCTGCAGCCGGTGCGGCGCCACGGCGTCGACGCGGCCGTGTTCTTCTCGGACATCGTCGTGCCGCTGCGCCTGGTCGGGGTCGACGTCGAGATCGTGCCCGGCACGGGCCCGGTCGTGGCGCAGCCGGTGCGCACGCTCGACGACGTGACGCGCCTGCGCGACCTCGGTCCTCTCGACGCGGCACGCCTGGCCCCGGTGTCCGAGGGTGTCGCGCGCACGGTCGCGCAGCTCGGCAGCACGCCCCTGGTCGGGTTCGCGGGCGCACCGTTCACGCTCGCGGCGTACCTCGTCGAGGGCGGCCCCTCGCGCGACCACCTCGCGGCACGCCGTCTCATGCACGCGGACCCGCAGGCGTGGGCCGCGCTGATGGAGTGGACGGCCGACGTCACGGGCGCGTTCCTGGAGGCGCAGGTCCTCGCAGGTGCGAGCGCCGCCCAGCTGTTCGACTCGTGGGCCGGCGGGCTGTCCCTGGCGGACTACGCGGGGCACTGCGCCCCGGCGTCGTCGCGGGTCCTGGAGCGGGCCCGCGCCCTGGGGGTGCGGACCGTGCACTTCGGCGTCGCGACGGGCGAGCTGCTCGTCGCGATGCGCGACGCGGGTGCCGACGTCATGGGGGTCGACTACCGCGTGCCGCTCGACGAGGCGTCGTGGCGCCTCGGTGGGCGTACACCGCTGCAGGGCAACGTCGACCCGGCTCTGCTCGCGGCGCCGTGGGACGTGCTCGAGACGCACGTGCGCGACGTCGTGCGGCGCGGCGCCGTCGCGCCCGCGCACGTCGTCAACCTGGGGCACGGCGTCCCGCCGGACACGGACCCGGCCGTGCTGACGCGGCTCGTCGAGCTCGTCCACTCGCTGTGAGCCCCCGGCCACCGGCCGAGCCCACCGACGCCGCGCCGGCGTGGGAGGCGGTCGTCGTGGGCGCGGGCGTCGCCGGGCTGGTCGCCGCACGCGAGCTGGTCCGCGCGGGGCTGCGCACGCTCGTCGTCGACGAGCGGGACGCCCCGGGCGGTGCGGTGCGCGGGCACGACCTCGCCGGGCTGCGGCTCGACGCGGGCGCCGAGTCGTACGCGACGCGCGGGGGTTCCGTGGCCGCCCTGCTGACCGAGCTCGGTCTGGCCGACGACGTCGTCACGCCCCTGCCGCGAGGCGCGTGGACGCATCTGACCAGCGGCGACGGTCCTCTCCCGCGCACCGGGCTGCTCGGCGTCCCGGCGTACCCGCTGGCCCCGGACGTGCGCCGGACGCTCGGCACGCGTGCCGCGCTGCGGGCCGCCGCGGATCTCGTGCTGCCCGCGCGGGTCGGGTCCCGGGCGACGAGCCTGGGCGCGCTGGTCCGGGCCCGCATGGGCCGTGCGGTGGTCGAGCGGCTCGTGCAC
>JAFAEH010000007.1 GCA_023424135.1 Actinomycetes bacterium
GTCCAGGCCGCCGCGGCGACCGCGGTCGAGCGCGCGGTGGCGGACGCGGTCCGGTCGGCGAGCGGCGTGCGCACGACGGCGGTGGACCTGCCGACCTGGACCGCGTAGCCGACGCGGACGGCCGGGCACGCGGCCGCCGACGCCGACGGTCGCGCGCAGGCGTGCGTCACCGACCGTCGAGCAGCTCCTCGCTGCGCTCCCACAGGGCCCGGGCCAGCGCGGGGTCGTCCGCACGACGGTTCACGGGCGCGATCGCGCCGTGGGCCCAGTACTGGCCCGACGGCCAGTCCGTCCCGGGGCGTCCGCCGGCGAGCCGCACGAGGTCCTGCGCGCCCTGCTCGGGGGTGCGCAGGACCCGCTGGCCGAGCGCGGACCGGTAGAACCAGCCGAACAGGTCGCGCGACGTCCCGGCGAAGCTCGTCGCGACGCCACCCGGGTGCACGGCTGCGGACGCCAGCCCGGCCCGGTGGTAGCGGCGGTGCAGCTCGCGCGTGAGCAGGACGTTCGCGAGCTTGGCGTCCGCGTAGGCACGGAACGGCACGTACCGGCGCTCGTCGAGCGGGCCGCCCAGGACCTCGGCGTCGGCGACGGTGAGCCGCGACGTGCGGTGCGCGGCGCTCGACGTCGTGACGACCGCACCGCCCGAGGCCACCAGGCGGTCGAGCAGCAGCCGCGTCAGGGCGAACGGGGCGAGGTGGTCGACCTGGAACGTCGTCTCGAGGCCGTCGTCCGTCCACGCGAGCTCCGGGAAGATCCCGCCCGCGTTGTTCACGAGCGCGTCGATGCGGGGGTGCTCGGCGAGCAGGGTCGCGGCGAGGTCGCGCACCTCGTCCAGGTGCGTGAAGTCGGCCAGGTGCGCGCTCGCACCCGCCTCGTCGGCGACGCGCTGCGTGCGCCCGGGGTCGCGGCCGACGACGACGACCTCGTGCCCGTCGTCGGCCAGGGCGCGGACGGCCGCGGCCCCGATGCCGTCGCTGGCACCGGTCACCACGACCGTGCGGGGGCGGTGGGGGTCGTCGGTCATGCGTGCTCCTGGGTCGGTGTCGAGGTCGCTGGTCGCGGTCCGCGGTCCGTGACGCACGACGGCGGGCGGGCCGGGTGGGGAGCGACCGAGGCGGCGGCGGGTCGTCGGTCAGCGGGCGTCGACGAGCCCGCGCACGTACGCGGCCTGGCCCGCGTGCTCGAGGCAGTCGGCGAGCACCGAGACGAGCCGGACCCCGAGCGTCACCGGCGGGTCCCACGAGGCGTCGACGACCGTCGCCAGGTCGTCGTCGTGCACGCGGCCCAGGTAGGCGAGGGTCTGCGCCGTGGTCGCGTCGAGGTACGCGAGCAGCAGCGCGGGTTCCGCGTCGACCTGCGCGACGTCGTCGGCGGACTGGCCGTAGCCCGTCGCGTCGTCGTCGAACGGCAGCGCGAACCGCGCCGACCACCCGCCGGCCGTCCACACCTGCTCGACGCCCGCGAGCGGTGCGACCTGGGCGTCCTGCACGCGCGCCGTGTGCCACGCGAGCCACGCGATCGTGTTCGCCTGCGGGCCGGCACGCCACGTCCGCGCGTCGGCGTCGAGGCCGTCGAGGACCGCGCGCAGCGTCGTCGGCACGCGGCCGAACCCGTCCGTCAGCACCGTGCGCGCACCCGTTCCCGTCACGACCTCGACGCTACGGCCGGCGACGACGCACCGCACGCCGTCGTGCGACGGGCGGTCGGGACCCGTCAGCCCACGGAGGCGACGAGGCGCAGCCGGTCGCCGAGGGCGACGTCGTCCACGCGCAGCCCGAGCGTCCGGGCGGCGGGCAGCGCGTCGCCGACCAGCGGGCCCAGCCGGTCGAGGTCGACCTCGACGAGCGTCGCGCCGTCCTGCGTGCTCGCGGACGCCACACCGGGCGGGAGCTTCGCGAGCTGTCCGCGCAGCGCGTCGGTCACGAACCCCGACAGGTCCAGGCGCAGCACGGGGTGCGACGCGACGACGACGACGTGCCAGCGGCGCCCGGTGACACCGCGGTCCTCGACGCGCACGTCGACGGGCCCGGCGAGCCGGGTCGCCATGCGCACGGCCCCGGGCACACCGGGCAGCTCGTGCACCTTGACCTGGGCGCGCACGGTCCCCGGGGTGCCGTGGACGTCGGTGACGGCGGCCGGCAGCGCGTCGGCGGCGCGGACGAGCGCGAGGGCCTCGTCGAGCGTGAGGGTCAGCTCCATCGGGCCAGGCTATGGGCGTCCGGGACGTCCGGCCCTGCGCGGGCCGCGCCGCCGGGGCACGATGGTCGGGTACCCGTCGTCGCCGACCCCAGGAGGTCCGTCGTGGACCTGCAGCACCAGCGGTGGACCGAGCTGAGCACGCGCCGGCGCGTCGGGGTGGTCGTGGTGTCGGCCGCGCAGATCGCCCTGACCGTCGCCGCCTACCGGGACCTCGTCAAGCGCCCGTCCGAGCAGGTGAACGGGCCGAAGTCGGCGTGGGCGGTCGCGCTGCTCGTCAACTGGGTCGGGCCGCTCACGTACTTCGCCAAGGGGCGCGTGACGGACTGACGGTCACACGTCGACGAGGCGCAGCCGCACGCGCACCGCGTCGCCGACGCCCACGCCCGCGGCGTCGCGCACCGCACGCTTGACGGGCAGCACGAACGTCTCGCGCCGACGGTCGGGGAACAGCGACGTGCGCCATGTCGTCGGGCCCAGCGTCACCTCGACCCGCACCGACCCGAACCCGCCCTGGCGTCCGCGCGTGAGGTCGTCGACCTCGTCCGCGACGTCGAACGGCAGGTCGACGAACACCCACGACCCGCTCTGCCGGAGGGTGGTCTCGACGTCGTACTGCGGCACGCCGTGCACGCTACCCGCGGGGACCGACACCCGGTCGGGCCGTGCACGAGCGGCGGCCCGCGGAGGGTGTCAGGCCCGCACGGCGTCGTCGTCGAGCGCCGCGACCACGCCGGCCGCGCCCGGCGCCGCAGCGATCTCGGCCGCCAGGTGCCGGGC
>JAFAEH010000254.1 GCA_023424135.1 Actinomycetes bacterium
CGCCGGCACCGTCCGACCCGCCGGCACCGTCCGACCGGACCGCGCCACCCGCCGCCGACGACGGTGGCCGGGCGACGCCCCCGCTCGGGTGACCCGCGTGCGACCGACACGTGCGCTCGTCCTGGCCGGTCGGGCCCGGTACGGCGACCCGTGGCACGACCACGCGGCGACGTCGCACCACGTCGCGCTCGTCCTGCAGCGGCACGGGTTCCTCGTCGACGTCCGCTCGACGTTCCCGGACGCGCTCGCAGACCTCGGGCCCGACGACCTGCTCGTCGTCAACGCAGGTCAGGGTCCGGCCGGCGACGTCGGGGGGCCGGGCCCGGCCGGCGACGACGCGCCGTGGATGCCCCTGCACGAGCGTGTGCGCGACCATGCGGGCGCGGGTGGTCCGGTGCTCGCGCTGCACCAGTCGGCGAACACGTTCGGCGACAGTCCCTGGTGGGCCGGTGTGATCGGCGGGCGGTGGGTGGACGAGACGTCGTGGCACCCGCCGCAGACGGTCGCGACGTTCGACGTGCACGACGGGCACGAGATCACCGACGGGCTCGGCCCGCTCGTCGTCGACGACGAGCGGTACACGGACCTCGTCGTCGACCCGGGCGTCCGCGTGCTCGTCTCGCACGACGAGGGTGGCACGACGCACCCGGTCGCATGGGTCGCACCCCACGGGCGCGCGGTCTACGACGGCCTCGGCCATGGGGTCGAGTCCTACGCGTCGTCCGCCCGCCGCGCTCTGCTCGCGCGCGAGGCCCGCTGGCTCACGCGCCCCTGACAGACCCGCGACCCCGTCATCCGTCACGGGACGGCGGCGCATGCCGTCACGGATGACGGGGTCGCGGGCTGGGCGGACGGCGACGGTCAGACCGACTCGGGGCGCTTCTGGCGGGCGAAGCGGGCGGGCGTGTCGGGGCCGTCCCACACCTGGACGGCGCCCCAGATCGAGGCGGCGATCGGCACGGCGAGCACGGCCCCCGTGATGCCGGCGAGCACGGTGCCGGCGGTCAGCGCGACGAGGATGACCAGCGGGTGCAGTCGCAGCGAGCGGCCCATGACGACGGGCTGCAGCAGGTCGCCCTCGAGCTGGTTCACGGCGACGACGATCGCGACGACGATCAGCGCCTCGACGGGACCGAGCGCGACGAGCGCGACGAGCGCGGCCAGGATCCCGGCGAGCGTCGCACCCACGAGCGGGATGAACGCGAGCAGGAACACCAGCACCGACAGCGGGATCACCAGCGGCACGCCGACGAGAGCCAGCCCGATGCCGATGCCGACGGCGTCGACGGCCGCGACGATCGCGGTACCGCGCACGTACCCGCCGAGCGTCTGCACGGTCTTGTCGCCCACCCGTCGGCCGCGCTCGTAGCGGGATCCCTCGAAGGGGCGCAGCAGGAACTCCCAGATCTTCGGGCCGTCCTTGAGGAAGAAGAACAGCACGACGACCATGAGGAAGAACCCGGTGACGAAGTTCGCGGTCGCGGACAGGCCGGCGAGGGCGCCCGCGCCGACCGCGTCGGAGGCGAGCAGGCCCTGCAGCGCCTCCTGCGCCTCGCGGACCTGCTGCTCGGTGATCTCGAACGGCAGACCCGAGAGCATCGACTGCAGCTCGGCGATGCCGTCGACGGCCGAGTCGGCGAGCTCGTCCCACTGGGAGACCACCGCGCGCACGACGGCCCACACGACGAGTGCGAGGACGCCGACGAGCGCGACGAGCGCGAGCCACGTCGCGGCGAGCGACGGCACGCCGCGCCGGCGCAGCCCGGTGACGAGCGGGCTGATCGCGGCCGCGAGGACGAGCGCGATGAGCACCGGGATGACGATGAGCGTGAGCTGCGTGATCGCGAGGACGGCGACGGCCACGACGCCCAGTACCGCGAGCACCTGCACGGACCGGGTGCCGACGCGCCCGAACCCGTCGACCCACAGGCTGCGCGCGGTGGGAGGAGGGGGTGGCGCGACGGGTGCCGGGCGGGGTGCGACCTCGGTGCGTCTGCGTCCGAACCAGCCCACGTGCGTCCTCCGGCTCCTGGGTGCCCGCGGCCGGGCACGTGCCTCCGACGCTACGGTCCGACGCCGTCCCCGGCGCGGCGAGCGTCCGGTCGTGGCTCGGACGGCGTACCCGTCGACCCCGTCATCCGTCACGGAGTGACGGCGTATCCCGTGACGGATGACGGGGTCGGTCGGGTCCGGTTAGTCGCGCAGCAGGTCGAGCGCGGTGTCGAGCGAGCGGACGGCGGCGGCCGGGTCGACGCGCACGATGAGCAGCGCGGCGACGACGAGCCCGGTGCACGTCTCGGCGAGGCGGTCGCGCTCGGCGGCGGGGAGCCCGGGGTGGCGGGCGTCGACGCCGCGCCCGATTGCGGTGCGCAGCTCGTCGCGGTACGCGGCGACGGTGCGTCGGACGTCGTCGTCGTGCGCGACGGGGGCGCCGGACGTGTTGAGCAGGAGGCAGCCGTGCGCGGCGGCGCTCGACACGCGGTCCCGCAGCACGCCGCGCAGGCCGTGCAGGTACCCGTGCAGGGCGTCGGGTGCCACGTCGTCGGCGACGAGGGGGCGCAGGCGCGGCCGGACGACCTCGTCGAGGTAGCTGTCGACGGCGGCGTCGAACAGCCCGCGCTTGGACCCGAAGGCGTGGTAGATGCTCGACCGGCTCAGCCCGGTGGCCTGCTCGAGCTCGGGCAGGGACGCACCCTCGTAGCCCTGGGCCCAGAAGACGCCGCGTGCGGCGCGCACGGCGGCGTCGGTGTCGAACGTCTGCGCGCGACCCATGACGACCCTCCATTTTGTGTATCGACCGGTACAGTATATGTTGTGGATCGAACGGTCCAGAACAGCGCCGGGCAGCCGGCAGGGGAGGGGTACTCGATGGTCGCCACCGGACTCGTGCTCGCGGGCATCGCCGCGCTCGTGCACGTCTACATCTTCTGGCTCGAGTCGTTCGCGTGGACGTCGCCGAGCGGCCGGGCCGTGTTCGGCACCACCGAGCAGGAGGCGCAGGCCACCCGCGCACTCGCCTACAACCAGGGCTTCTACAACCTGTTCCTCGCCGTCGCGGTCGTGGTCGGCATCGTCCTCGTCGCGGCGGGCCAGCAGGCGGTCGGGGTGACCGCCGTGCTGATCGGCGCCGGGTCCATGGCCGCCGCGGCCCTCGTCCTGCTGCTGTCCGACCGCACCAAGACCTCCGCCGCGCTGAAGCAGGGCGTCGTCCCGCTGCTCGGCGTGCTCGCGCTCGTCGTCGGCCTCGCCGCCTGACGACGCCCGCACCGTCACCACCCGCACCACATCCGCACCACCCAGGAGCACCCGCATGTCGCACGCCGTCAGCACCCAGGTCCAGCTCGTCGCCCGCCCGCAGGGATGGCCCACCCACGACGACTTCCGCACCGTCGAGGTCGCACTGCCGGACCTCGGCCCCGGGCAGGTGCGCGTGGCCAACACGTTCCTGTCGGTCGACCCGTACATGCGCGGCCGCATGAACGACGTCAAGAGCTACACCCCGCCGTTCGCGCTCGGGGAGACCATGACGGGCGGTGCCGTCGGGCGGGTCGTCGCCTCGACGTCCGACGACGTGCCGGTCGGTGCCGTCGTCCTGCATCAGCTCGGCTGGCGCGACGTCGCGCAGGGCGACGCGCGCGAGTTCCGCGTCGTCCCGGAGCTGCCGGGCGTGCCGCTGTCGCTGTACCTCGGGACGCTCGGCATGACCGGCCTGACGGCCTGGGTCGGGCTCACGGCGGTCGCGCACGTGCGGCCGGGTGACACGGTCTTCGTCTCCGGTGCCGCGGGTGCCGTCGGGACGATGGTCGGGCAGATCGCCCGCCTGCTGGGCGCGTCGCGCGTCGTCGGGTCGGCGGGGTCGGCGCAGAAGGTCGCGCTGCTCACCGAGCGGTACGGCTACGACGCGGCGCTGAGCTACAAGGACGCACCCGTGCGCGAGCAGCTCCCCGCGCTCGTCCCGGACGGCGTCGACGTGTACTTCGACAACGTCGGCGGCGACCACCTCCAGGCCGCGCTCGACGTCATGAACCCGGGCGGTCGGATCGCGCTGTGCGGCGCGATCTCCGGGTACAACGCGACCGACCGGGCGCCGGGCCCGGACAACCTGGCGAACCTCATCACGCGGGGGCTGACGATGCAGGGCTTCACCCTCGGTGGGTACCTGCAGCACGCGCCCGAGTTCCAGGAGCGCATGACGGGGTGGTTCGCGGCCGGGAAGATCGCGTACGACGAGACGGTCGTCGACGGTGTCGACCACGCGGTCGACGCGTTCCTCGACCTGATGCGCGGTGCGAACACCGGGAAGATGGTCGTGCGCGTCTGACGGTCGCTGTCCGTTTCCTCCGGATCACCCGACCGGGTGACGCGCCTCATGGACCTCTCATGGAAGGGTTACCCGTGAGTAAGTAAGTAGTCCGTACTTACTCACGGGCGACCACGCGTCGCCCGGTCGGTGGCGTCGCCGTCCTCTCACCGCCGTGGGCCGGGGGGACCGCCCCGCGGGGGGCGCCTCCCGCGGGGGCCGCCGGGGGCGAGAGGAGACGCGATGCGCGACGCGCTGACGAGACGGGTGGCCGCGGTGGCGGCCGCACTGGCCCTGGGAGCGGGGGTGAGCGCGCTCGGTGCGGCACCCGCCGCCGCGCTCGGACCCGACCGGCTGCCGATCACGGTCGCCAACACCTCGGGCCGCAGCGAGCAGACGTACCTGTACGTGCTCGGCACCGACCTGGCCAGCGGCCGGCTCGGCTGGGTCGACGCCGCCGGGGCCTTCCACGCGTGGCCCGCCGGGACGAACCCGCCGTCGCCCGCGCCCGACGCGTCGATCGCCGGACCCCGCGACGGCGCCGACGCGACGCTGCGCGTCCCGCGCGGGTTCTCCGGGCGCGTGTACTTCTCGTTCGGCGCGAAGCTGCCGTTCGCGCTGACCACCGGCGGGCTCGTGCAGCCCGCGCCGTGGGCCGCGGGCGACCCCACGCGTGACCTGCTCTTCGACTGGAGCGAGTTCACCTACAACGACGCCGGCCTGTGGCTCAACAGCTCGCAGGTCGACATGTTCGCCGTCCCGCACTCGGTGTCCGTCACGGGCGCCTCGGGCACGACGACGACCACCGGACGGCTCGTCGCGAACGGACGCCAGGCCGTCATCGACGCCATGCGCTCCGACGCCGCGTGGGCGCGCACCGTCGTCACACGCGCCGACGGCACCGTCCTGCGCGTGCTCGCGCCGGGCAAGGCCGCGTCCGCGGGCCTCATGAGCGCGACGTTCCTCGACGGCTACATCGCGTCCGCGTGGGGGTCGTACACGTCCCGCACGCTGACCGTCGTGCCGTTCGGCGACCGGCCCGACGTGCGCTACACCGGCCGCACCGTCGGCACGTCGATGACGTTCACGGACGGCTCCGGCCGTCAGGTCGCCTCCTTCGCGCGGCCGTCGACGAGCGACGTGTGGGGCTGCGATGGTGCGTTGCACGCGCCGAACGACCAGGTCGTCGGCCCGATCGCACGCACGCTGTGCGCCGCGCTGTTCCGCGGGACCCTGGGTGCCTCGACGCAGGAGCCCGTGCTCGACGCCGCGCAGTACTACCGCTCGTCGCCCGCCAACCTGTACGGCCGGGCCGTGCACGCCGCGATGGTCGACGGACGCGCCTACGCGTTCGCGTTCGACGACGTCGGCGCGCACGAGTCCCTCGTCCACGACGGCGACCCGCGCGGCGCGCGCATCGACCTCACCGCGTTCGTCGGCGGCGGGTCGGGTGGTGGCGGCACCGGCGGTGGTGACACCGGCAACCCGGCGACGGGCCGCGCGATCGTCTCCGCGCTCAACGACAAGTGCCTCGACGTGCCGGCCGGGCGCTTCGAGCCTGGCACGCGCGTGCACCTGTGGGGGTGCAACGGCGGCGTCAACCAGCGCTGGGAGCTCGTCAACGGGACGGTCCGCACGCAGAACGGCCAGTGCCTCGACGTCACCTGGGGCGCCACGGCCAACGGCACGCCCGTGCAGCTCGCGACGTGCAGCGGGAACCCCGCGCAGCGCTGGGTCCTCACCGCGGCGGGTGACCTGGTGAACCCGCAGGCCGACAAGTGCCTGGACGTCGTGGACCTCAACCGGGCCGACGGTGCGCTCGTGCAGATCTGGCAGTGCGCGGGCACCGCGAACCAGAAGTGGACGGTGCGCTGACCTGAGGTGTGCAGGGTTCGGGACGCCTGACGCCCCTAACCCTGCACACCCGGGCGCCGGACCGCGTCAGCGCAGCACGGTGTCAGCGCAGCACGGTGATGCGCGCCGGGGCGTCCGGGCCGTCGTACTCGGTCCAGACGAGCAGGTGCCCGTGCACGTCCAGGAAGCCCTGCCCGTCCGGGAGCGGACCGCGCCACGCCACCGTGCCGTCGGCCGGGTCCAGCGCGACGACCTCGTCACCCGCGGACGCGCCGGAGGGCGCGACCGACCCGATCAGGCGTCCACCGTCCGTCATCACCCTCCCCGTGACCTCCCACGCCGACGCACCGGTGGTGACGTCGACACCGACGACGAGGGTCCGGTCGCCGCCGTCGCGCAGCCCGACGAGCACGTGACCGACGCGCACGTCGGCCTCGAGCGGTCCGGTCGTGGTCCACGCCGCCGTGGGCGGCCCGTCGAGCCGTCGAGCGCACCGGGCTGTGCCGCGACGGTCGACTGCCGTGCGCGGTCGCGCGTGCCCGCCACGACCTGCGCGCCGACGGCGCCGACGGTTGCCACGGCCAGGACCGCGACGAGCGCGACGACGCCCCGATGCCGGCGCGGTGCGCGTGCTCGTGCGGCGTCGTGCGGGCCGTCCGCGCGACCCGCGCCGGCCCGGGACCCGCGATCCGGCCCGTCCTCCTCGACGACCTCGATGTCGCGCACCCGCCGGCCCCGTGCCATGCGTGCCGGCTAGCGAGCCTCGCCGAGGTGGGGGCGTGTTCCGCGGGAGTCACGGCGCGACGCTCGCGCCCGTGGGGGCGCACCCTCGAGGACGGATCTCACCCCAGCACCATGATCTCCTGGTGCCCTTCACCGTCCCAGTAGTCGTAGGCGACCAGCAGCCCGAGGTAGGCCTGGACCCACTGCGTGCCCGCGGGCAGAGGGCCCCGCCAGACGACCGACCCGTCGCCCCGGTCGAGCGCAGCGATCTCGGACCCGTCGGTGGACGCGGTGTCCACGACGAGCACCCGCCGGCCGTCGGTCAGCAGGGACACCCCGCTGCCGACGGGGTGCCGCCACAGCTCCGCGCCCGTGCGCGCGTCCAGCGTCAGCACGTCCGTCCCGTCCACCATGTGCACACGGCCGTCGAGCACCACCCCGTTGTCCGCCCCGGCGGTCTCGCGGGACCACTGCTCGCGACCGTCGGGACCCCGTGCGTGCAGCTCGTCGTCGACGGACAGCACGAGCCCGGGCACCGAGCCGTCGTCCAGCGCCGCGAAGGGGTATCCATCGAGGTGCTGCTCACCGTCCGCGGTCAGCAGCACGCTGCGTCGCTCCAGCGGGAAGATCAGCCCGTCGCCTCCCTCCTCACCGACGTGCCGCAGGATGACGTACACCCCGTCCGGCATCACCCAGGCGCTGGTCCCCTCCGGCAGGTCCCGGCGGCGCAGCTCCTCGCCCGCCGCGTCGAGCAGCACCACCGCGTCGGACGTCGTCACGACGACGACGTCGTCCAGCGCCTCGACCCGCAGGCGGTCGCCCGACGTCCCCGAGGTCAGCGTGCGTGTCCAGGACACCGCTGCGTCGGTGGTCAGTGCCGTGACGGTCACCTGGTCGCCCGTCGCCGAACCGAGCACCAGCAGGTCGCCGACCACCGTCAACGTCTCGGCGGCGTCCGCCACGTCGGACAGGTCTGACACGACCGATCCGTCCGCGGTGTCGAGCACCACGAGCCGTCGCGTCGATGCGGGCGTCCGTGTCGAGGTCTCCTCGTCGTAGACGGAGAAGGCGTCGTGGGCCAGGCAGACGACGAGCGAGCCGTCACCCGGGTGCGCGACGCACCTCGACCAGTCCGTGTGCATGCTCAGCCCGTCAGGTGGCGTCAGGTCGGGCGGGTCGAGCACCTCGACCCGCCACGCCGTCGCCCCCGTCGTGGCGTCGACCGCCCACACCGTCACCGGGGTACCGAGGTCGGCCTGGCCGTCCCCCGTCAGGTCGTCCTGCTCGATGCCGACGAGCAGCCCCTGCGGGGTGCGCACGTCCACGTCGAGCAGCCGCGACGACGCGGTCCACAGCGTCTCGGGCGGTCCGTCGAGCCTCGGTGCGACGCCCGGATGCGCCGCGAGGACGGCGAGGCGTGCCCGTTCCCGTGCGGCGCCGGCCGTCTCGACGGCGACGACGGACCCGGCGACGAGCACCACGAGGGCAGCGGCGACCACGCGCCGTCGGCGTGACCAGCGCCGCCACCCGCCCGGACGGGCCGGGTCGTCGTCCGCGGCGGACGGGTCGCAGGGCGGGACGTCCGCACGCGCATCGTCGGACGACCCGTCGTCCTCGACGAGCTCGACCTCCTGCATCGGTCCGCGCCGCGCCATCCCCGCAGGCTAGCGCCGGACGCCCACGCGCTGCGGGTGGTTCTCCCGGCCGCACCCCGACCTCACCCCAGGACGACGACGTCCAGCATCCCCGACCCGTCCGCACGGGTCACCTCCGCGACGAGCATCCCGCGGCGGGCCGACACCGATATCACGTCCCCCGGGAGCGGACCACGCCACACGACCGACCCGTCCGAACGGTCGAGCGCGAGGACCTCGAACCCGCGGCCCACCTCACCCGGTCCGGACGTCAGGACGTGCCTGCCGTCCGTCCAGACCTCCCCGAGCCCGCGGCCGTCGTGCCGCCAGAGCTCGTCGCCGGTGCGCGCGTCGAACGTGAGGACGTCGTCGCCGTCGGACACGTGCACGCGGCCGTCGAGGACGAGGACCGCGCTCGCACCTGCGACGGTGGCCGCCCAGCGCTCGACACCGTCGCGGTCCCAGGCCCGCAGCGTCGACCCGTCGGTCGAGAGCAGGAGGTCCGGCGCGCTGCCGTCGTCGAGCCGGGGGAGGGCCAGCTCGCCGCCGACCGTGGTGCGCGAACCGTCGGCGCGGATCAGCGTCGAGTGCCGTGCGGTGTCCTGCGGGTCGCGCCCGTCGGGGTAGATGACGACCCCGACGGGCGCGATCCCCACGAAGCCGTCATCGCCGCGCGGCGTGGACACGACCTCCTCGCCCGACGGGTCGAGCAGCGTCAGCGTCCCTGCAGCGACGACGCCGATCCGGTCCCCGACGGCACCGACGAAGCGCTCCTGGGACGGCGGTGCCGGCAGGGTGCGGGTCCACGCCCGCGTCCCGTCCGGGTGCAGGGCCGTCACCGTCAGGTCCTCGTCGCCTCGCGTCGTCAGCACGACGAGGCCACCGGCGACCGTGGCGGTGTCGGCGGCACCCGCCGCGTCCGTGAGGTCGGCGACGACCGACCCGTCCGACGTGTCGATCACGACGAGGCGTCGCTCGGTGGCCGGGATCCGCGTCGGCGCCTCCTGCGTGTAGCTGTACCGGCTGTCGTTCGCGAAGCACACGACGAGCACGGGGTCGGTGGGGTGCTGCTCGCACCAGCCGTTGTCGGGAACGGCGTCGTCCGGGTCGTTCCGGTCGGGCGGGTCGAGCAGCTCGACCTCCCACAGCCCGGTCCCCGTCGCGGCGTCCACGCCCCGGACGACCATCGGGGCGTCGGTGTCGGGGAACCCGTCGGGGGTGCGGCCGTCGAAGAAGGTCCCGACGAGCACGCCGGACTCCGTGCGCAGCTGTCTCGGGAAGTCGTCCGCCGGCATCGTCCACAGGACGCGCGGCGGGCCGTCGAGCAGGGGACCGGCCCCCCACTGCCCCGCGACGAGCGCGACCCGGGCGCGGTCCTGCGCATCGGTGACGACCTGCGAGACGATCGCCGCGGCGGCGACGACCGCGACCAGCGCGCCGGCGGTGACGAGACGTCGGCGCGCACCCCACGTCGGCCGAGTGCCCGGGGGTCCGGGGTCCGCCGGGATGCCCAGCGGGTCGCCCGGTGACGCGTCCGGACCGGGAGACGTGCCCGCCGGACCGGCCGACGGCGCGAGGGGGTCGGACCCGTCCTCCTCGACGAGCTCGACGTGCTGCCTGGCGTCGCGGCGTGCCACGTCCGCAGGGTAGCGGGGACGGGCGAGCCGGTGAGTCGTCGCCCGGGCCGACCGGCCCGGGACGCACGTCACCCCCCGGCCGGGGGGGAGGGCCGGGGGGTGACGTGTGCTCCGGTCAGACCGGGAGCGTGACGGACGCGGGTGCGTCCGACGGTCAGGCGTCGCGGCGGTGGCGGCGCGTCAGGACGAGGGCGGTGCCACCGGCGATCGCGGCGACGGCGGCGAGCAGGCCGAGCAGCGCGCCCTGCGAACCGGTCGCGGCGAGCGTGTCGTCGTCCTCGACGGCTGCCAGGACCTCGGAGCGCTCGGTCGGCGTTGGCGTCGGGGTCGCCGCGGGCGTGGTGGGCGTCGGCTCCTCGGGTGCCGGCAGGACCTCCGAGGTCTCCGACGGGGACGGCTCCGGCGTGGGCGTAGGCTCGTCCGTCGGCTCCGGGGTCGGCTCGGGCGTCGGCTCCGGAGTGGGCTCGGGCGTCGGGGTCGGGGTCGGCTCCTCGCACAGCGCGTCGACGTCGACGATGGAGGTGAGGTCGTAGTGCCCGTAGAACGCCAGGGTGCGGTGCGTCGGGAAGCCCCCGTTGGGCGGCGTGATCGTCGTCGGCAGGATGCCGGGCACGTCGAGGAACCGACCGGTGACGCCGTCACCGACGAGGTCGACCTGCAGGCCGTACGTGCCGGGCGCCGCGCAGACCGCCGCGACGTCGGATGCGGACAGGTCGAGGGGGATGGTCTCGGCCTGCTTCGGGGTGCCGGCGTACGCGCTCAGTCGCAGCGACGCATCGGCCGTCGGCCACGCCCACGTCTCGTGCACCGCGACGAGCGTCTGCGGGCCGCTGTTCCAGAAGTCCGCGGGCTTCGCCGCGTCGAGCTTCTGGTACAGGTAGTAGCCCGTGGCCTTGTCGCACGAGTACACGTCCCACGGGATCTCGATGCCCTCGGTGGTGGTGGTGCACAGGTCGGCCGGGAGGGTGGGCTTGGGCTTGCCCTTCCCACCGCCGTACGAGTAGCCGGGCTTGGTGGACCCGTGGTTGCCGCCGGCGGTGGCGGTCGCGGCGGGCAGCACCACGAGGGCGGCGACGGACAGCAGGACGAGTGGCAGGCGGCGGTTCACGGGGGGTGACTCCTCGGCCGCGGACGTGGGGACGGTTGCCCGGCGGTGCGGCCGTTCCATCGGGCGTAACGGACAATAGAGGCAAACACCCGCCGATTGGTGAACTTGTGTCCAACTCGTGTCCGAATCATCCGTTCGGACCCCCGCGGGACCCCTGACCGGCCGCAGGGCATCACCCCTGTCGTATGGGCGATGCGTGCAACCCCGACCCGCCCCGTTGCGCCACCCGGATGCCCCACCCGCCACCCACCCCCACACCCACCCACCACCCATACCCACCACCGCCGAACTCGGACTTCGTCGGCTTCTGAGGGCCCATAGACCGCCAAAGTCCGAGTTCGGCGGGTGGGTGTGTGCGTGCGGGGAGGGGTGCGTCTCGCGGGGTGGGACGAGTCGTCTTGATTGTTGGCAATGTCGACCCGGACAGTCCACGATGAGGCTTGTGACGCAGCCGAGCCGCCCCCAGCCGCAGCGCGGCCGTGGCGCGCCCGCACGTGCGCAGCGTTCCTGTCGCACCCGCTGACGACGCCCCGTCCCGCCGCGGGCGTCCCGCACGGTCCCCCGCCGCGCCGCCCGCACGTGTCCGACGACGGACCGCGGGCCCCACCGACAGGTCTGCGCATGTCCTTCCACTGGTTCCTGCCCACCAACGGCGACGGCCGGCACGTCGCGAACGTCGTCGCGTCCGCCGGCGTCGGCCGTGGCGCCCTCACCCGGCCTGCGTCGCTCGACTACCTCGGCCAGATCGCGCGCGCCGCCGAGCAGTCCGGGTTCGACGCCGTCCTGACGCCCACCGGCGCGGGCTGCGAGGACGCCTGGCTGACCACCGCCGCGCTGATCCCGCAGACCCGCACGCTGCGCTTCCTCGTCGCGTTCCGCCCCGGGTACCTGCTGCCGACGCTCGCGGCGCAGCAGGCCGCGACGTTCCAGCGCCTGTCCGGCGGGCGGCTCGCGGTCAACGTCGTCACGGGCGGGGACCCGATCGAGCAGCGCGCCTACGGGGACCGGCTGCCGCACGACGAGCGCTACGCACGCACCGACGACTTCCTGACGACGTTCCGCGGGACGTGGGACGACGCGCCGTTCGACCACGTCGGCCCGTACTACGACGTCGAGGGCGCCGGCTTCCCGCGACTACCCGCCGCCCGGCCGCCCCTGTTCTTCGGCGGGGCGTCCGCCGCGGCCGAGCACGTCGCCGCCCGCCACGCCGACGTCTACCTCGCGTGGGGCGAGCCGCTCGACGCGCTGCGCGAGCGCACCGACCGTGTCCGCGCGCTGGCCGCCGCCCAGGGCCGCGACGTGCGGTTCGGGGTCCGGCTGCACGTCGTCGCGCGCGACACCGCCGACGAGGCGTGGGACGAGGCCGACCGTCTCCTCGCCGGCATGGACCCCGACGCGAAGGCCGCCGCGCAGGCGCGGTTCGCGCAGATGGAGTCCGTCGGGCAGAAGCGCATGAACGACCTGACCGTCGGGATCGGCACGCACGCACGCGAGCAGACCGTCGGGCCGAACCTCTGGGCCGGGATCGGTCTGCTGCGCGAGGGTGCGGGCACGGCGCTCGTCGGGTCGCACGACGAGGTCGCCGCCCGGCTCGTCGAGCTGCGCGAGGCCGGCTTCGAGCACGTCATCCTGTCCGGCTGGCCGCACCTCGAGGAGGCGTACCGCGTCGGCGAGGAGGTGCTGCCCCGCGTCGCCGCACGGGTCGCGGCATGAGCACGTCGTCCGGCCCGCGCACGGATGCGTCGGGTGCGACGACGGCAGGCGCGACGGACGCGACGACGACGGTCCCGACGACGAGCGCGTCGCAGGATGCGACAGCGGTGACCGACGCGTCGGCGGTGACGGGCTCGTCCGCTGCGCCCGCGGAGGCCGCCGCACCGCCGGGAGTGGCTGCGTCGGCGGAGGTCGCCCCGCCCGCGACGTCGTCCCCGGCCACGGGCCCGTCCGACGACGAGCGGGAGCGGGCCGCCCGGCGGCGTGCGCGGCTGCGGACGGTCGGGCTGCGGCTCGTCGCGCTCGCGGTGCTGCTGGGTGCGTGGTGGCTCGTCGCCGCGCTGGAGGTCTGGCCACGGGTGCTCGTCCCGTCGCCGGGGGACGTGCTCGACGCGTTCGTCACGGTCTCCGGGATCGCCCCCGACGGCTCCGGGCACACCGGCTTCAGCGGGTACCTGCTGCACGAGCACCTCCTGACGAGCCTGCGGCGCATCGTCGTCGGGTCCGGCATCGGGACCGTGCTGGGCATCGCGCTCGGCCTGGCGATCGCCACCGTCGGACCCGTGCGGACCGTGCTGGAGCCGGCCGTCACGTTCCTGCGTCAGCTCCCGCCGCTGGCGTACTTCAGCCTGCTCGTCATCTGGTTCGGGATCGAGGAGACGCCCAAGATCTGGCTGCTGCTGATCGCCGCGATGCCGCCCGTGGCCGTCGCGACCGCCGCGGCCGTCGGCGGTGTGCACCGCGACTACGTCAACGGTGCGCGTTCGCTCGGCGCGACCCGGTGGAGCGTCGCCCGGTGGGTCGTGCTGCCCGCGGCGCTGCCGGAGATCGTCGTCGGGATCCGCCTGGGCGTGGGCGTCGCGTACACGTCGGTCGTCGCGGCGGAGACCGTCAACGGGGTGCCGGGCATCGGCGGCATGATCCGCGACGCCCAGCGCTACCTGCAGACCGACGTCGTCGTGCTCGGGATCCTCGTCCTCGGCGTCTCCGGCCTGCTGCTCGACGCGTGTCTGCGCGCGGCCGAGCGCCGCGCCGGGCCCTGGCGCGGCCGCGCCTGACCCACCGCCCGCCGGTCCGCCCACCTCGTCCGCCCCACCTCGTCCGCCCGACCGCCCCGTCGGTCCGCCCCACCTCGTCCGCCGACCACCCCGTCGGTCCGCCCGACCTCGCCCCGCCAGCCCATCCCGTCCCGCCATCCCGCCCGCCACCAC
>JAFAEH010000116.1 GCA_023424135.1 Actinomycetes bacterium
AACCGCATCCGCGGCATCTTCAAGTCCATCGCCGTCAAGGCGCCGGGCTTCGGCGACCGCCGCAAGGCGATGCTGCAGGACATGGCCGTCCTCACCGGTGGCCAGGTCGTCTCCGAGACCGTCGGCCTCAAGCTCGACACGGTCGGCCTCGAGGTCCTCGGCACGGCCCGCAAGGTCGTCGTGACGAAGGACGAGACGACGGTCGTCGAGGGTGGCGGCGACGCCGCCCAGATCCAGGGGCGGGTCAACCAGATCCGTGCCGAGATCGACAACTCCGACTCGGACTACGACCGCGAGAAGCTCCAGGAGCGCCTCGCCAAGCTCGCCGGCGGCGTGGCCGTCATCAAGGCGGGCGCGGCCACCGAGGTCGAGCTCAAGGAGCGCAAGCACCGCATCGAGGACGCCGTGCGCAACGCCAAGGCGGCCGTCGAGGAGGGCATCGTCGCCGGTGGTGGCGTCGCGCTCATCCAGGCCGGCAAGCTCGCGTTCGAGAAGCTCGAGCTCGAGGGTGACGAGGCGACCGGTGCGCAGATCGTGAAGTACGCGATCGAGGCCCCGCTCAAGCAGATCGCGATCAACGCGGGCCTCGAGGGCGGCGTCGTGGCGGAGAAGGTGCGCAACCTCCCCGCCGGCCAGGGCCTGAACGCCGCGACCGGCGTGTACGAGGACCTGCTCGCCGCGGGCGTCAACGACCCGGTCAAGGTCACGCGCTCGGCGCTGCAGAACGCCGCGTCGATCGCCGGTCTGTTCCTCACCACGGAGGCCGTGGTCGCCGACAAGCCGGAGAAGGCCGCGCCGGCCGCTCCGGGCGGTGGCGACGACTTCGGCGGCGGCTTCTGAGCCGTCGGGCGAACGCCTGAACGACCGAGGGCCGGTCACCCCGCAGGGGGTGGCCGGCCCTCGGCGTCCCCGCCCGCGGACGTGCCGGGTGCGGGCCGGGCGGAGGTCAGGCGGACGCGAGCCGGCCCGCGAGCGACAGGGCGGTCGAGACCGCGTCGAGGTAGGCGCGGCTCACGTCGTACGGGTGGTGGCCGGTGGCCGCGACGCCCTCGGTGTCGTTGTTCTCCTGGGCCAGCACGGCGGCCAGGGCCTGGCCGTACGGCCCGCGGTGGTGCTGCAGGGCGTCCGCGACCTCGTGGGACACACCCGTGCGGGACACCACCTGGGACGTGGCGACCTTCAGGTGCGCGGCCACGGCGGACAGCATGCCGACGGTGTAGCCCGTGTCGTCACCCGTGAGCAGCCCGCACGCCGTCGCACGCGTCAGCAGGTACCACAGGGTCTCCATCGACGCCGGGCTGGACCCGACGAGCGCCGCGGTGGCGATCGCGCCGAGCTGCCGCGGCCCGACGAGCACGACCGCGCGGTGCACGGAGTCGACCTTGTGCCGCACGCCCATCGCGGACGAGTTCACCAGGTGCAGGACGCGGATGGACAGCTCGGGGTCGCTCTCGACGGTCCGCGCGCACTCGTCGGGGTCGGGTGAGACGGCCGACACGAGGCGGATGAGCTCGAGGCACTGGATCTCGCCGACGGTGAACGTGCGCTCCTCCTGCTCCTCGGCGCGCTCCAGCAGCAGCGGGCCCTGCAGGAGCTCGACACCGGCCTCGAGCGCGCTGGAGACCCGGACCCGCGAGGAGGCGTTCTCCGCGACGACGACGGCACCGCGGGCCGACGCCTCACGGACGAGGTCCGCCATGCGCAGCGGGGAGGTGCCGGCGTCGACCTTGACCATGTGCACGTACGGCAGGAGCGCCACCTGCTCGGGTGCGCCGACGAAGTCGCCGAGCGCCACGCGGACCCCGGCGTCCGCGAGCTCGGTGAGCCGGCTCGTGATCTGGGGAGATCGCTGCAGGGCCCCCGGCAGCTCCAGGGCACCGCCCTGGGGGAGGGCGAGCGCGTCCTTCGCCGTCTCGAGCATCCGGCGGGTACCGCGCACCACGAGGGGGCGTTCGCCGGCGACCCGCTCGAGGTCGACCATGCCGAACATCGCGTCGACCAGGTGCTCCGTGCTGGCCTCGGGCAGCGGGTTCCCCGCGGCGTCGGGGACGACGCCGCGCAGCGCGTACGCGAAGATGCTGCGATCGGGGTGGACGATGGGTTGGCGCTGGATCGTCGTACCGGTGCGCGTGGTGCTCGAGGTGGTCACGGGGCCTCCCGACGGGTGAACTTCCGTTCCCATCGGCCGTAGGTGCTATCACCTGAGTGGTCCGGGCCGACGTCCCGCTCGTGCGTGTCGGGCATCACCCGCAGGAGGGGGCGGATCAGCCGAGCGCGGCCCTCAGGGGCAGGTCCTCGTCGAGCACGACCTGCAGCGCGCGGCCGTGGGTCGTGTCGACGACCAGGGGGGCGAGCAGGTTCGCCGACGGCTGGCCGCGCTCGCTGTCGGCGGGGTGCACGACGACGAGGAGCACGGGCTCGTCGTCGTCGCCCAGCCCGAGCGCGGTGCGGGCGGACGCGGGGATCGACGGTGCGTACTGCGGGAAGAACGCATGGGGCTCGGCGACGAACAGCCGCACGGGTCGCGCGCCCTCGGGGGCGGAGCGCAGCGTGAAGATCACACCGCTGTCGTCGAGCGGCGCCAGCGTGTACTCCACGTGGCCGGGGAGGCCGGGCAGCTCGCTCGTCGCGTGCAGCGTCCCCGGCACGTCCCGGGGCCCCGCGGGCGTGAGCACGGCGACGGCCGTCGCGCCGGCGGTCATCGCAGGTAGTCCATGAGCGAGGGCTGCAGGACCTTCGCCGCGGCACCCAGGGCGCCCTTGTAGGCGACCTCCTGGGCCTGCACGTCGAGGATGACCTGGGCGAGGTCGATGTCCTCGATGCTCGACAGGTGCGACGCGAGCGTCACCTTGTCCGTCGCGAGCACGTCACGCGCGGACAGGACCTGGTTGTGCCGCGCGCCCACCGAGGCGACCTGCCCCAGCATGGCGGAGATCTTCCCGTCGACCGCGTCGATGCCCGCGGACATGTCGGTGCTGCCGGACCGGATCGTCGCCGCGAGCGCGTCGAGCACCGCGAACGCGGAGGTCGCGCCCGTGCCGTACACGGCGGAGCCGTCGGCGTCGACGCGCACGCTCGAGGCCGAGCCGACCTGCCGGGTCACGGCCGTCCCCGTCCCGCTCCACGTGTAGGTGGTGGGGGACGTCGAGGTGTCCGCCGTGAACGCGTCCGTGCCGCTGGTGCCGGCGAACACACGCCGGCCCGAGTACGTGGTGTTCGCCTGCTGCAGGAGCTCGTCACGGCGGGCCTCGACCTCGGCGGCGAGCGCCTCGCGCGCGTCCGTGCTCAGTGCGCCGCTGCCTGCGCGGACGGCCAGGTCGCGGGCCTGCCGCATGATCGACAGGGACTCCGTGAGGGCCGTGTCGACCGTGGTCAGCCACGCGTCGCCGTCCGTGACGTTGCGCGAGTACTGCTCGTTGGCGCGCTGGTCGGCGCGCAGCCGCAGCATGTCGTGCGCGCCCGCGGGGTCGTCGGACGGCACGGAGATCTTCTTGCCGCTCGACATCTGGGCCTGCAGCTTGGCGGACGCGGCCAGGCTGGCCTGCAGGTTGGCCAGCGTGGCGCGCTGGATCGTGCTGTGCGTGATGCGTGCGACCATCGGTACGGTCACCTCCCGACGATGCCGGTGCGGTTGATCAGGGTGTCCAGCATCTCGTCGATCGCGGTCAGCACGCGCGCGGCACCCTCGTAGGCGCGCTGGTAGGCGAGCATGTTGACTGACTCCTCGTCGAGGTCGACGGACGCGTTGGCGAGCTGCTGCTGCTCGGCCGAGCTGAGCGCGGCCTGCGCGACGGTGGCCCGGGAGGTGGCGCTGGCGGTGCGCACGCCGACGTCGGTCACGACCGCACGCCACCGTGCGTCGGGCCCGTCGGTCGCGGTGCCGAGCGTCGCGAGCTGGGCGGCGACGGACCCGTCGTAGGCGCCCTGCCCGGCGGTGCCGGCGGCGATCTGGCTGCCGTCGGTGAGCGCGACCGTCAGCCCGAGGGCGGCGGGCTGTCCTGTGGTGAGGGTGAAGAAGTCGCCCCCGGCGGTGCCGTCGGTCCGCACCGCGGTGCCGTGCAGCGCGTTGACCTGGGCGGCGATGGTCGTCGCGAGCGCGTCGAGGTCCGCGGCCGCGCCGGTGAGGATCCCGCCGTCGGCGGCGGGGGCGAGCACCGACAGCAGCCCCGCGACGCGGCCCGCGTCGAGCCCGACCTGCTGGGTGGGGCGGTCCGCCCACACGACGGTGGTGGCCGTCCCCCCGGTCGCCTGGGAGAACGCCGACGCCCCGGACAGCGCGAGCGTGTTGACGTCGTCGCCGTCGACGAGGGAGTTGCCGTCGACGAGCACGTCGACCTGCCCGTTCTCCCGCACGCGCGTCGTGGCGCCGACGAGCGAGGCGAGCTCGGTGACGAGCAGGTCACGCTGGTCGGCGAGCTCGTGGGCGGTGCCGCCGGAGTTCTCGATCGCCAGGATCGTCTCGTTGAGGTCGGCGACGCCTGCGGCGGCCGCGTTGACGCGGTCGACGAGTGCGGACGCGGTGCTGTGCGCCTGCTGCCACTGCGTGCTCACGTCGGTGTACAGGGTGTGCAGGCGGGTCGCGACGGCGTTGCCGCGCTCGAGCAGCACGGCACGCGCGGCGTCCTTGTCGGAGCCGTTCGCGACGTCCGCCCAGCCGGCCCAGAAGTCGGAGAGCTGCGTGGCCAGGCCGGTGTCGGCGGGCTCGCCGAGGTTCTTCTCGAGCGTGGACAGCGCGTCGGCACGGGCCGTGAGGTAGGCCGAGCTGCCCGAGGCCGCCCGGACCTTGGCGTCGAGGAAGATGTCACCGAGCCGGTCGATCGATCCGGTGCGCGTGCCCTGGCCGATGCCGTCGGAGGTCGCGAACATCGCCGGGACCGTCTGTCCCGACACGGCGACGAGGTTGGCGCGCTGGCGCGTGTAGCCGACGGTCCTGGCGTTGGCGACGTTCTGCGCGGAGACGTCGAGTGCCTGCCGCTGCGCGATGAGCGAGCTGAGTGCGGTCCCGAGACCGGAGAAGGTGCTCACGGGTCTCCTAGATGGATCGGTCGACGAGGCGGGCGTCGGGCGCCGCGGTGCGGGCGTGCTGCCCGAGCCCGTCGTACGTCTGGACGGTGTCCTGCAGGGACATGAGCGTCTCTTGCGCCGCGCGGTGCGAGACCGCGAGGAGCTCGCGGTTGCCGTCGGCCAGCGTGGAGATCTCCGACGTGAGCGCCGCGAAGGCGTCCCGGTGCGAGCGCATGAGGTCGTCCCACGGTGCGGGTGCGTGTGCGGCGAGCTCGGCGAGGCTGGCCCCGGCGTCGAGTCCGAGGGCGTCGGCGGCCTGGTCGGCCTCGACCGCACGCCCGACCTCGGCCGTGCGGATCTCGTCGAGCACCGTCTCGACCTCACGGGTCGCGTGGCCCAGCCAGCGGGTCCGGCCGGAGCTCAGCACGAGCTGCTCCTCCTCGAGCTTGAACAGCAGCAGCTCGAGGAGGTGGCGCTCGCGCCACAGCACCTCGGAGAGCTGTTCGAGGGCGGCCCTGGGGGACACCGCGTCCACCTCCTTCGGTCGGCCGGCCCGCGTCGGTCGGCTCATCTGGGGTCCCCATCGGCCGCGCTCGGCCCGTCCTGACAGGTCCGAGGTCCACGTTCTGCGATCGCGCGCTCCGCCAAGCCGCGGGATGCTCCGGGTCATGCGTGCGTCGCGCCGGGTCAGGGCGGTGTTCCCGGACGTGGGACGGGTCGTCGGCATTCGGGTGTGATTCACCTCACATGCGCAGGGCGCAACGCGAACCGCCCGGTCATCTTGGGGGAGTTCGTCCCCGCCGTTCGCCCCAGCGTGCCCCCAGACGCCCGGTTTAGCGGTTTAGCACCCTCGCGAAGATGGACGCGCGTCCGGTGTCAAGGCTCGGCGTGTCGTCGCCGACGCTTCTCGTGTGAGCGCCAACATGAGCCCCGCGGACCTCGACGCCCTCGTCGTCGAGCACCTCCCGCTCGTCGGCTACAACGTGTCCGAGGCGCTGCACCGCGTCCCGCCGACCGTCAGCCGCGACGAGCTCGCGTCCGCCGGTGCCCTCGCCCTCGTGCTCGCCGCGCGGGCGTACGACCCGTCGACCAACGTCCCGTTCGCCCGGTACGCCACCCTGCGCATCAAGGGTGCGATCCTCGACGAGCTGCGCTCGATGGACTGGGCCAGCCGCGGCGCGCGCCGCCGCAGCCGCGAGCTCGAGGGGGCGCAGGAGCGCCTGCGCGCCGCCCTGGGACGCACACCGACCCGCACCGAGCTCGCCGAGGCCCTCGGCGTCGACGAGGCCGCGGTCGACGCGGCGCGGGCCGACGCCGAGCGTCGCGTCCTGTCGCTCGACGTCCCCGACAGCCACGTCGCCGAGACCGTCCGCGACGAGTCCCGCACCCCCGAGGAGCAGGTCCTCACCGGCGAGCGCGTCCACTGGCTGCGCGCCGCCGTCACCGAGCTCCCCGAGCGGCTGCGCGTCGTGATCGCCGGGCTGTACCTCGAGGACCGGTCGATCGCCGAGATCGCCGACGAGCTCGGCGTCACGCAGTCGCGCATCAGCCAGCTCCGCACCGAGGCCCTCGGCCTCATGCGCGACGGTCTCAACACCGCGTTCGACCCGGACCTGGTCGACGCGCCCACCCGCCCGGACGGCGTCGCCGAGCGCCGCCGGCAGGCCTACTACGCGTCGATCGCCGCCCGCGCCGCGCTGGCGACGGCCAGCGTGCGGATGGTCGACGTGGTCCCCACCCAGCGGGCTGCCGCGCACGACGGCGAGCTGAGCGTCACCGCCTGACCCGGCGCGACCGTGCACCCGCACGGAGATCTCTTCCTCAGGACTTCTCAGGACCGGTGGCGACCCCCCGATAGGCCGGATGTGCCCACGGATGGGCCAGCCAGGACCCGACTTCAGGAGGAATGAGAACCATGGGTCTCTCCATCAACAACAACATCGCGGCGCTCAACTCGTACCGCAACCTCTCGACGACGCAGAACGACCTGAGCAAGTCGCTCGAGAAGCTCTCGTCGGGTCTGCGGATCAACCGCGCGGCGGACGACGCAGCGGGTCTGGCCATCTCCGAGGGCCTGCGCGCCCAGATCGGCGGCACCAAGCAGGCCGTCCGCAACGCCCAGGACGGCATCTCCGTCGTCCAGACCGCCGAGGGCGCGCTCACCGAGACGCACTCGATCCTGCAGCGCATGCGCACGCTCGCGGTGCAGGCGTCCAACGACGGAGGTCTGTCGACCAACGCCAAGAAGAACATCCAGGACGAGATCGGCCAGCTGCAGACCGAGCTGACCCGCATCGCGGACACGACGCAGTTCAACGGCACCAAGCTGCTCAACGGCACGTACAACGGCTCGTTCCACGTCGGTGCCAACACGTCGGCCCAGGACCAGATCAAGGTCGCGATCTCCCAGGGCGTCTCGGCCCAGGCGCTGGGTGTCGACACGCTCGACGTCCAGAGCGCGAGCGCGGTCGGTGCCACCGCCTACTCGGCCGAGGTCGACCTGGCCGGCGCTGCGCCGACCTCGAGCGACATCGTCGTCGGGTCCACCACCTACTCGCTCGACCTGAGCGCGTGGAACGCCGATGGTGACGCGGCGGCGGCCGAGGCCAACCACACCCTGCTGCGTGACGCGATGAACTCGGCGTTCGCGGCACAGGGCGGCGCGCTGAGCGCCAACGTGGACGCCTACGGCAACGTGTCGATCTCGGGCGCGGCGGCCGGTGAGACCGTCTCGATCCTCGACACGGCGACCGCCGCCGAGTCGACCACCACGGCGACCGGCGCGGTCGCGGCGATCGACTCGATCGACAACGCGATCAAGACGGTCTCCAGCCTGCGCTCGGAGCTCGGTGCGGTGCAGAACCGGTTCGACCACACCATCAACAACCTCAACGTCGCGGTGGAGAACCTGTCCGCGTCGGAGAGCCGCATCCGTGACACGGACATGGCGCAGGAGATGGTGTCGTTCACGCGCTCGCAGATCCTGTCGCAGGCCGGCACGGCGATGCTCGCGCAGGCCAAGAACCTGCCGCAGTCGGTGCTCTCGCTCCTGCAGTGAGGCACCCGGTCGCCGTGAGGTGACCACCCCGCACGACCCGACCGGCGGTGGGTGGACGTCCGTCCCCCACCGCCGGTCGCACCTCCGCACCACGCACGGCACGACGGGAGAGCGCAGCACATGGCGACGATCGACGGCATCGTCAGCGGCCTGCAGACCGGTGACCTGATCGACAGCCTCATCACGCTGCAGTCCGGTCAGCAGACGCTGCTCACGCAGAAGAAGACGACGACGTCGTCGCTGGTCACCGCGCTCCAGTCGCTCAACACCAAGGTCGCGTCCCTCGCCACGCACGCGGCGAAGGCCGCCAAGAGCGACTCCTGGAACGCCGTGAAGGCGGCCGTCACGCAGTCGGGCGCCACGAGCAGCGGCGCCGCCGCGACCGTCGGGACGGGCGCCCAGATCGGCACGCTCGCGTTCCGGGTCTCCGCGGTCGCGACGTCCCAGGCCTCGCTCGTCGAGCTGCCCACGGACTACGCGTCCGACACGCCGTCCTTCACGGTCACCCGTGGCGGCGAGAGCGTCACCGTGACCGCGAAGTCGACGTCCGTCGCGGACGTCGTCGACGCGTTCAACGCGTCGGGCACCGGGGTCCGGGCCACCGCGGTCAAGGTCAACGTCCTCGACGGCGAGGGCAACGCCACCGGGCAGACCACCTACAAGCTCCAGCTCACGGGCACCGAGACGGGCACCGAGAACGCCTTCACGGTGAGCCACGACGGCACCGACCTGGCGCTCGACACCGTCCGCACCGCGGGCGACGCGTCGATCACGCTGTTCCCCGGCACGTCCGCCGAGCAGACGCTCACGTCGTCCTCCAACACGTTCGAGGGGGTCATGACGGGTGTCGACCTGACGGTCTCCGCCGTGACGGCCACCGACGCGGCCAACCTCACGCTCGACGTCACGCGCGACGAGAGCGCGGCGAAGTCGCTCGCGTCGGGTCTCGTGACGAACCTCAACGCGATCCTCGGCGACATCGCGTCGCGCACGAAGGCGACGACGTCGACCGCGTCCGACGGCGGGACCATCCTGTCCGGTGGGCTCTTCGCCGGCGACACGTCCGTGCGGCTGCTGCAGCAGAACCTGCTCGCGCAGGCCTCGATGCCGGTCGACGGCGTGTCCCCGTCCGACGTCGGCATCGTCATCAACAAGGACGGCACGTTCACGTTCGACGAGACGGTGTTCACCGCCGCGATGGCCAAGGACCCCGAGCAGGTCGCCGCGGTCGTGCGCGGCGTCTCGGAGCGGCTCGCCGGGACGGCCGACACCGCGTCCGACTCGATCGACGGCACGCTCACGCTGTCCATCAAGGCGCACCAGGACACGGTCAGCGACCTGACCGACCGGATCGCCGACTGGGACGACCGCCTCGCCGCGCGGCGCGAGGCGCTGGAGAAGATGTACGCCACCCTCGAGACGACGCTGTCCGGGCTGCAGTCGCAGGCCAACTACCTGGCCAGCTACCTCACCAGCAGCACCAGCTCGTCGAGCTGACGCAGGAGGAGCCATGTACGACGCACGGAGCCAGTACCTCGCGGACGCGGTGCAGACGGCGAGCCCGGCGCGCCTGCTGACGATGCTCGTCGACCGCCTCGTGCTCGACGTCGAGCGAGGCGCGCACGCGCTCGGCGAGGGTCGCAAGGTCGACGCCACGCAGCACCTCGCGCACGCCCAGGAGATCGTCGCCGAGCTGGTCGCGAGCCTCGACGTGGACGGGTGGGACGGCGGCCCCGGGCTCCTGTCCGTCTACACGTGGCTGCTGCGCGAGCTGTTCGGCGTCTCCACGACCGGTGACGCCGCACGGCTCGAGGGCTGCCGCACCATCGTCACCGAGCTGTCCCGCACGTGGCACGACGCCGCCGACGCCGTCGCGGCAGCGGCCGCACCCGCCACCCCGACCGCACCGGCGCCGAGCGGCCTGCTCGGCGTCGGCTGACGGCCGTGGCCGTCGTCGCCGCGCCGGACGAGGCGGTCTTCCACGCGCGCTGGGAGCAGGCGCTCGCCGACCTCGAGGTGGAGGTCGAGCACGCCGAGGAGCTGCTGAGGGTCGCGCACCTGCCCACGCCGCAGGACGTCGCGGCGCGCACCGCGTGGCGGCCACCGGCCGGGCTCGGGCCGCTGCCCGCCCCCCTGCACGTGCGGGCACGTGCGCTGCACGCCCGCCAGGTCGACGTGGCGCGGCGGCTCGCGGAGCAGGTCGTGGTCTCCCGGCGTCACCTCGCGGCCACCGAGGCGCTGCGCGCCCGCCCCGCCGCGTCGCCCGTGTACGTCGACCTCGAAGGCTGACGTCCGCGGTCCGGTCCACCCGCTGTGCCGGAAAAGACCTCCGCCGGACGGGTGATCGGTGAAAGCCGACCGCCGCGACACCTCACGGCCGGCAGGTAGCGGCCGATGAGGCACCCGAGCACGGATCGCTCGCCCCGAAGGCCACGGATCGGCCGACCACGTACCACGCCGTCGGTGAGGTGGCCCGCATGGGCATGTTCGACTCCGTGAGCTCGACCGCGCTCTCGAGCGCGTTGGACGCGTTGTCGCTGCGTCAGCGCGTCAGCGCCGACAACCTCGCCAACCTCCAGACCCCGGGCTACCAGGCCCAGCGGGTGCTGTTCGAGGACGAGCTCGCCGCCGCGGTCCGGCAGGGCGACGGCGCGGTGACCGGTACGGTCGCCCGTTCGCTGGAGCCGACCCGCACGGACGGCAACAACGTCAACCTCGACACCGAGACGCTCGTGCAGATCGACACGAACCTGCGCTACCAGCTCGCGACGC
This sequence comes from Actinomycetes bacterium, assembly GCA_023424135.1. Classification (GTDB taxonomy): domain Bacteria; phylum Actinomycetota; class Actinomycetes; order Actinomycetales; family Cellulomonadaceae; genus Cellulomonas. The sequence goes on from JAFAEH010000116.1 coordinate 10,835, forward strand.
AGGCCATGTCCGGCACGTTCGCGTCCGTCCGCACCGCGATGCGGACGAGCTGATGACGATCTTCGGGGCCATCGGCGTGGCCGGGACGGGCATGACCGTGACGCGCAAGTGGATGGACGCGATCAGCGACAACCTCGCGAACGCGAACACGGCCGTCGCGACCAGCGAGGAGGCGTTCCGCACGCGGTACGTCGTCGCGCAGGAGATGACCGGTGAGGACGGCGGGGTCCAGGTCGCGGGCATCGCCCTGGGCAGCGCCGAGGGCCGACTCGTGCACGACCCGGACAACCCGCTGGCCGACGAGGATGGGTACGTGCGCTACCCGGACGTCGACATGTCCTCGCAGATGACCCAGCTGATCATGGCGCAGCGCGGCTACCAGGCGAACGCGGCCGTCGTGTCGCGGGCCACCGAGGCGTACCAGGCGGCCCTGCAGATCGGACGTAGCTGATGAGCATCACCGGCGTGACCCCCGTCTCCGGCGTCACCTCCGCGCTGCCGCTCGCCGACCTCGGGGCGACGACGTCCGTCGGCTCCGCGGGCTCGGGTGCCGCGTTCACCGGCGTGCTCGGCTCGATCGAGCAGCTCCAGCAGCTGCAGTCGACGTCGCAGGGGCTCGCCGTGCAGGCCGTCACCGGTGACCTCGACGACGTGCACGACTACACCATCGCCTCCTCGCAGGCGTCGCTCGCGCTCGAGCTCACCGCCGCCGTGCGCAACAAGGCCGTCGAGGCGTTCACCGAGATCATGAGGATGCAGGTCTGATGCCCGCACAGGTCCAGAGCGCGCTGAGCAAGCTCACCGGTTCGGTTCGCGAGCTCTCGCTCGCGCAGCGCACGTTCGCGCTCATCGGCATCGCCGCGCTCGTCCTGGGCGCCGTCGCGCTGACGAGCTGGATGTCGAGGCCGACGATGGTGCCGCTGTTCTCCGGCCTCGCCGGCGCCGACGCGAGCGCGGTCGTCGACGAGCTCACGTCCGCGGGGGTGCAGTACGAGCTCACCGACGGCGGCTCGACCGTCCTGGTGCCCGCCTCCGTGGTGTACGAGCAGCGGGTCCGCCTCGCCGCGGCCGGTCTGCCGGCGGACAGCGACGGCGCCGGGTACTCGCTGCTCGACGACATGCCGATGACCGCGTCGGAGTTCCAGCAGGAGACCACGTACCGGCGCGCGCTCGAGGGCGAGCTGTCCCGTACCGTGTCCGCGATCGACGGCGTCGACGCCGCGACGGTACGGCTCGCGATCCCCGAGGACACCGTGTTCGTCGCCGAGAAGCAGGACCCGACGGCCTCGGTGTTCGTGCGGACCCGGACCGGGCGCGCCCTGACGAGCGACCAGGTGCAGGCCGTCACGCACCTCGTGTCCGCGGGCGTCGACGGCATGGAGCCCAGCGACGTCGCCGTGATCGACTCGACCGGTGCCGTCCTGTCGGCCGTCGGGTCGAGCGCGGCCACGGGTGCGCTCACCGACTCGCGCGCCGCCGACTACGAGGCGCGCGTCTCGTCCGCCGTGCAGGCGATGCTCGACCAGCTCGTCGGCGTCGGGAAGTCCGCCGTCACGGTCAACGCCCAGCTCGACCTGTCCGAGTCCGAGCGCACCACCGAGGAGTTCTCCGCCACGGCCGACACGCCGCCGCTCGCGTCGTCGACGACGACGGAGGAGTACACCGGTGGCGCCACGGACGGTGCGACGGGCGTGCTCGGGCCGGACAACATCGCGGTCCCGTCCGACACGACCGGCTCGACCGGGACGTACTCCTCCACCAGCGAGGACGTCACGAACGCGGTCAACAAGGCCACCGAGGTGACCCGGTCGGCACCGGGTGCGCTGCAGCGGCAGTCGGTGTCCGTGCTCGTCGACCAGGCCGTCGCGTCCAGCCTGAACCTGGCCGACCTGCAGGCCGCGGTCGCTGCGGCCGCCGGCATCGACACCGAGCGCGGCGACGTCCTGTCCGTGCAGCGCATGGCGTTCGACACGACCGCGGCGCAGGCCGCGACCGAGGCCCTCGCCGCGGCGGACGAGCAGGCCGCGGCGCAGGCGCGCGAGGACACGATCCGCCAGGTCGGGATCGCCGTCGCGATCGCCCTGCTGGTCGTGGTCGTGCTCGCGGTCGTCGGGCGTCGCTCGCGCCGCGCCCGCCGCGAGGCGCTCGACCTGGGCGAGCTCGAGGCCGCGCGCAGCGCGTCCGTGGCGCTGCCGTCGCTCGAGGGCCCCGACGAGGACGACCTGCCGATCCTGCCGCCCGCGCCCGCGCCGGTCCTGCCCGACCCGTCTGCCGTGCGCCGCGCCGAGATCGCCGCGCTCGCCGACGAGCAGCCCGAGCAGGTCGCCGAGCTGCTGCGCGGCTGGATGACCACGGGGGCACGCCGATGAGCATCACCGGGCGGCAGAAGGCCGCGCTGCTGCTGCTGCAGCTCGGCAAGGACCGCGCGGCGCGCGTCATGTCCAAGCTCGACGTCAGCGAGATGGAGGAGCTCACGGCCGAGATCCTGCGGCTCGACCGGGTCGACCAGTCCCTCGCGGACGAGGTCGTCGACGAGTTCTACACGGTCGCGGAGATCGGCCCCGGCCTCGGCGGAGGGCTCGGGTTCGCGCAGCAGATCCTCGAGGCGTCCGTCGGCAAGGAGCAGGCCGCCGGGATGATCGAACGCCTCCAGGCGTCGATGGCGGGTCACTCCTTCGACTTCCTGCAGCAGGCCGACGCACGGCAGGTGGTCTCGCTGCTCGACGGCGAGCACCCGCAGACCGTCGCGCTCGTGCTCGCGCACCTGCGTCCCGACCACGCGTCGGCGATCCTCGCGGGCCTCCCGCAGGACCTGCGCGCCGACGTCGCGCACCGCATCGCCCTGATGGAGCGGGCGTCCCCGGACGTGGTCGCGGTGGTCACCGAGAGCCTGCAGCGCAAGGCGTCCGCCGTCCTCGCCCCGCGCGAGCTCGCGGCCGTGGGCGGGGTCAAGCCGCTCGTGGAGATCATCAACCGCGCCGACCCGACGACGGAGAAGGCCATCCTCGAGGGCCTGTCCGAGCGGGACGAGGAGCTCGCGGACCAGGTCCGCAGCCTCATGTTCGTGTTCGCGGACGTCGTGCTGCTCGAGGACCGCGCCGTGCAGCTCGTGCTGCGGCAGGTCGAGTCCGCGACCCTCGCGCAGGCGCTCAAGGGCGCCGCCGAGGGGGTCAAGGAGAAGATCCTGCGGAACATGTCCGAGCGCGCCCGGGAGAACACGCTCGAGGAGATGGACCTGCTCGGACCCGTCCGGCTCTCGCAGATCGAGGAGTCCCGCGCCTCGATCGTCCAGGTCATCCGCGGCCTCGAGGAGAGCGGCCAGATCGTGGTGCGCCGCGAGGGGGAGGACGAGCTCGTTGCCTGACCTCGACTTCGTGCCCGCACCGCGCCCCGGCGCCGCGTCCGACGCGTTCGTCGCGCACCGCCCCGCGGCTGCGGCCGGCGGCCGCCGCATCGCCCTGACGACGTTCGACGCACCGCCGCCCGTCGAC
>JAFAEH010000129.1 GCA_023424135.1 Actinomycetes bacterium
CTCGTGGAGACGGCGGGCGGGCGGCGCGTCAGGGGCCGTGCCAGGCGGTCAGGCGCGGGTGCCCGGCGGGATGCTCGGCGGCGGGGTCGGGCCGGTCCCGGGCGCCGGAGGCGGCGGGGTGCCGGGGTCGGCGGGCGACGGGGTCGTGTCGTTGGCGATCGCCGGGGTGAGGCGCTGCGAGAGCAGGTCGCGGATCTCCTGCAGCAGCAGGATGTCCTCCGCCGGAGCGGCGGGCTCCTCCTCCTCGCCCTGCTTGCGGCGGGCCGCGAGGGCGTTGAGCGGCAGGACGATCAGGAAGTAGATCGCGGCCGCGGTGATGAGGAACTGCACGAGGGCGTCGAGGATCGCGCCGACGTGGATCGCCTGGATCGGGTCCTCGCCCGGACCCGGCGTGCGCCACGTGTAGGGGCCGATGTCCCACGCGTTCGCGAGGTTCGGCTTGCCGAACACCCAGCCGATCAGCGGCCCGATGAACGACTCCTGCAGCGCGCTGACGACCGATGTGAAGGCCGCGCCGATGACGACACCGACGGCCAGCTCGACCGCGTTCCCGCGGGAGATGAAGTCCTTGAACCCCTGCAGCACCTTCGCGGCGCCCTTGACCTGCGAGCTGTCGCCCACCGCCTTGAGGCGGTCGCCCGCCCCGCGCAGTCCCTCGCGCATGCTCTCCGACATCTGACCCTCCTGCACCACACGCTGAACGCCACCGGCACCGAACATGCCGATCATGGCACGACCGGGCTCACGGCACGACGACTGCGACGAGACGGGACGAAGCCGACGCCTGCGCGATGGCCACGGCTTCGGTGGGCGTCACGGCGACGAGGACGGGTGCGCCGTCGTCGGTACCGGTGCCGGCACCGCCGAGCAGACCGCCGGGTTCGTGCGTCGCCCCGTCCGGCAGCGGCAGCACGAGGGCCCGGCGCGCGACCGTCGTCCCGTCACCGCCCTCGGGCCGTGCGGCGACGAGGTCGACGTGCAGGCCGGGGACGAGCAGCCCCGCGACGGCCGGGTCGTCGAGGCGTACCGCGGCGACCACCGCGCCGACGGGCGCGCCGAGCCCCGGCTCGACGAGCAGCGTGGCGCCGAGGACCTGGTGCGCGGGCAGGTCGACCGCGGTGGCACGTCCGACCGTGGGTCCCGGGTCGGTGAACGCACCCGCAGGCACGACGTCCGGTGGAAGTCGTGCGAGCGCGACGTCCGCCGCTGTCAGCGTCGTGCCCGCGGCCACGTCCCGCGCGAGGACGACGACGGCGACGGTCGGCGCGGGCGCCGGGCGCAGCGCCTGGACGACGACCCCTGCCGCCGCGCCCAGGCAGACCGCGGCGACGAGGAACCGGACCCGCCACAGCGTCCCGCGCAGCCGGAGCGCACGCGGCGGGGTGACGTGCGGCAGCGGCGGCGGCCGCTCACCAGGCGCCGTGCCGACATGCGCCGTGCCGACGTGCGCCGTGCCCACGTGCGTCGTGCCGGCGTGCGCGGCGACGCCTCGTGCCGTGCCCAGGTGCGAGGCGACGGCGGGTCCGGTGGGCTCGAGCGGGAAGCGCATGGCAGCGACGCTAGGCGCGCGGTGATGGCCGGGGGAGCGTCGTGCCCACATCCGTGGACGGCGCCGACGTCAGCCGGGGCTGTGGTCGGCTCGCGACGTCGGGGCGGACCTGGCCCAGGGTGGACTCGACCTGCGGGGCGGACCCGACCTGCGGATCGGACTCGACCTGCGGATCGGACCCGACCTGCGGATCGGGCCCGGGTGCGCGGGGCGGTTCCCCCGGGTCGCGGATCAGGCGGACGCGGCGGGGGCGGCCTTCGGGGTCGACGACGAGCCCGACGACGAGCTCGACGACGTGGACGGCGTCGAGCTGGACGACGACCCGCCGGAGGTCGTGGACGACGACCCGCCCGACGACGAGGAGGACGCCGACGACCCGCCCGACGAGCCGGCCGAGGACGTCGACCCGCCCGACGTCGACCTGCCCGACCCGGCGCGCGCGTCGTTGCGGTAGAAGCCCGAGCCCTTGAACACGACGCCGACGGCCGAGAACACCTTTCGCAGCTTCCCCTGGCACTCGGGGCAGATGGTCAGGGCGTCGTCGGTGAAGGACTGCTGGATCTCGAAGGCGTGCTCGCACGCCGTGCAGCGGTACGCGTAGGTGGGCACTGGTACTCCTCGTCGGCGCCGGGCGTCCCCGGCGGTCTGCGGCTTCGCTCCCTGAGCGCCGGTGGCACGTGGCGGCGGCGCGTGGCGCCGGACGAGCCGGCACCACGAGTCGGGAGCGCTGATCCGGCAGCACTGCTCCGACAGCGCCGTGCTGGACTGCTCTGGCACTCTCAGGGTCCGAGTGCCAACTCTACCGCTCCCGTCAACCGCCGCCCCGGGTACCCCGCCCCGGGTACCCTGCGACCGTGCCCCGTCGCCATCGCCTGCGCACCGCGCTCGCCGTCGTCGCCGTCGTCGTCGTGCTCGCGCTCCTCGTGACCGCGCTCGTCGCGGCGCTCGTCGTGCGCCGTCCGCTGCCGGACGTGCAGGGCACCCAGGAGATCCCGGGCCTGACGGCCGAGGTGCAGGTCACCCGCGACGCCCGGGGTGTGCCGACCGTCGTCGCGGACGACGCGCACGACCTGTTCCTCGCGCAGGGCTACGTCACCGCCCAGGACCGGTTCTTCGAGATGGACTACCGCCGGCACGTCACCGCCGGGCGGCTCTCGGAGCTCGTCGGGGAGAACGAGGCGGCGCTCGAGGCGGACAAGGTGGTGCGCACGCTCGGCTGGCGGCGGGTCGCCGAACGGGAGCTGCCGCTGCTGTCCGCGCAGACGCGCGCCGCGCTCGAGGCGTACGCGGACGGCGTGAACGCCTACCTCGAGGGCCGCGACCCGGGCGAGATCGCGATGGAGTACACGGTCCTGGGGCTGCGCGTGCCGCAGCGGACGCCCGAGCCGTGGAGCCCCGTCGACTCCCTCGCGTGGCTCAAGGCGATGGCGTGGGACCTGCGCGCCAACTACGACGACGAGCTGGCGCGGGCGATGACGTACCGCTCCGTGCAGGACGTCGCACGCGTCGAGGAGCTGTTCCCGGCCTACCCGCAGGACCGCAACCTGCCGATCGTCACGGGTGACCTCGCGGTCGGCGAGGTCGTGCCCGCCGCCGTGGACGTCGACCTCGACCTGGCCGACGACGCCCTGCAGGACGCGCTCGCCGCGGCGGACCGCGCGCTCGCGGCCGTCCCGCGGCTCGTCGGCGCGGACGACGACGGTGTCGGCTCGAACTCGTGGGTGGTCGCGGGCGAGCACACGGCGTCGGGGTTGCCGGTCCTCGCCAACGACCCGCACCTGGGCATCTCCGCGCCGGGCATCTGGTCGCAGGTCGGGCTGCGTTGCGCGCAGGTCGACGCCGCGTGCCCGTTCGACGCGACGGGGTTCGCGCTGGCGGGCGTCCCGGGTGTCGTCATCGGCCACAACGGCGACCTCGCGTGGGGCCTGACGAACATGGGTGCCGACGTCACGGACTTCTACCTCGAGCGTGTCGTCGACGACGAGGTCGTCGTCGACGGCGCCCGGGAGGCGCTCGAGGTCCGGACCGAGACGATCGCCGTCGCGGGCGGCGAAGACGTCGACCTCGTCGTGCGCGCGACGCGCCACGGCCCGATCGTGTCGGACGTCCTGGAGGTCGACGACGTGGCGCGTGCGCCCGTCCCGGAGGACGCACCCGGCGCGAGGTTCGAGGTCGCGCTCGCGTGGACGGCGCTGACGCCCGGCCGCACCGCGGACGCGCTGCTCGCGATGATGACCGCGCAGGACGCCGACGACGTCGCGGCGGCGGCCGCCCTGCTCGACGTGCCCGCGCAGAACATCGTGTTCGCGACGGCCGACGGGCACATCGGCTACCAGGCGCCCGGTCGTGTCCCGGTGCGCGGTGCCGTCTCGGGTCCTGTGCCGTCCGACGGCACGTGGCCGCGGCCCGGCTGGGACTCGCGCTACGACTGGCAGGGCTGGGTGGATGCCGCGGACATGCCGCGCGTGCTCGACCCTGCCGAGGGGTTCGTCGTCGCGGCCAACCAGGCGGTGACGTCCACCGGGACGGGACCGTTCCTCGCGGAGGACACCGACTACGGCTACCGCAGCCAGCGCATCCGCGACCTGCTCACCGAGCAGATCGAGGCGGGCCGCAGCATCGACGTCGGGACGACGGCCGAGCTGCAGACCGACCGGCACAGCCCGTTCGCCGAGGTCCTGGTCCCGGTGCTGCTCGAGATCGAGCTGGACGACCCGTTCACGGCCGCCGGGCAGGACCTGCTGCGCGACTGGGACCAGGTGATGGGCGCGGACTCCGCCGCGGCGATGTACTTCGCCGCCGTGTGGGCCGACGTGCTCGAGCTGACGTTCGCCGACGAGCTGCCGGACGGTCACGGCCCGACGGGCGGCTCGCGCTGGCTCGAGGTGGTGCGCACGCTGCTGGAGAACCCGACGTCGACGTGGTGGGACGACCGGTCCACACCGGGCGTCGTCGAGGGGCGTGACGACGTGCTGCGTCGCGCGCTGGAGTCGGCCCGCACGCAGCTCACGGCGCAGATCGGCGCGCGCACGGACGACTGGGCGTGGGGCCTGCTGCACGTGGCCGCACCGACGCACCCGGTGCTGGGCGGCGACGGGATCCCGCGCGTCGTGCACCGGCTGGTCAACCCGACGCCGCAGCAGGTCGGCGGCGGCTCCTCGATCGTCGACGCCACCGGGTGGGACGCGTCCTCCGGCTCGTTCGCCGTCACGTCGGCGCCGTCGATGCGCATGGTCGTCGACCTGGGTGACCTGGACTCCTCGACGTGGGTGAACCTCACCGGGACGTCGGGGCACCCGGCGAGCGTCCACTACGACGACCAGCTCGCGGCCTGGGCCGCCGGTGAGCAGTTCCCGTGGCCGTACTCGGCGGCGGCCGTCGAGGCCGACGCGGTGAACCGGCTGACCCTCGTCCCGGCGGGCTGACGTCGGTCCGCGCGCGGGCGACGCCGTCCGCGAGCGGTTCGCCTCAGCCGGCGTCCGCGGCCCCGATGCGCCGCCAGCCCGCGGGCGTCGCGACGGCCGTGACGAGCACGTCGTGCGGCTCGCGGGGGACCTCGTCGAGCACCTCGTCCTCGTGGACGAGCGCGACGACGGGCGCCCCGTCGCGCACGTGCGCGAGCACCCGGTCGTACCAGCCGCCGCCCTGACCGAGCCGTGCGCCCGAGGCGTCGACCGCGAGGGCCGGCACGAGGACGACGTCGGCGACCGCGAGCTCACCGGCCCCCAGCGGCTCGCCACCGGGCTCCGGCGGTCGTCCCGGTGCGCGCTCGCGCAGGTCGTCGGGCCCGGCGTACTCGGCCCAGTCCCGCTGCAGACCCGTCCCCAGCACCGGCAGCAGCAGGCGCACGCCGCGGGCGGCGAGCGCCTCGACGAGCGGGCCCGTCCCCGGTTCCGCGGGGCGTGAGGCGTAGACGCTGACGCACGTCGCCGTGGCGACCTCGGGGATCGTCAGCACGACGTCGGCGAGGCGCTGCGCGGCCTCGACGCGGTGCCGGGCCGAGCGGCGGGCCCGCCGGGCGCGCACCTGACGGCGCAGGTGGTCCTTGGTGTCGTGGATGTCGCGCGGTCGTGAGCGGCGGCCAGCCCCCTCGTCGTCGGCGTGCCGAGGGGGCTGGGCGTCGGCGCTCATGGCACCAGTGTGGCAAACGTGGGGGCGCCCGCGGCAGTCCTGCGTCCCGGTGTCGCCCGCACGGAGTCGTACCCGACGGGGTCCCCGGGGCGTCGCGGGTCGACGACGGGGTGGCCGTCGGGGGCGTGCGACCGGGGCGCGGCGCGCACCGGTGCGGGGCCCGTTGCAGGCACAATGCGCGCATGAGATCGGTCCAGGACCACCTCGCCACCGTGCTCGCCGCCGTCGGGCCGGTGTCTCCCCTCGACGTCGTCCTGCACGACGCGACGGGCTGCATCCTGGCGCGGGACGTCGTCGCACCGGTCGACGTGCCGGCCGTGGCGGTCGCGGCGCGCGACGGGTACGCCGTCGCGGCGCACGACACGTACGCGTCGGGTGCGCAGGGCCCCGACCTGCCGGTCGCGCACGACCTGCACGCGGGCAGCCCCGCCGGTCTGCGGCACGTGCCGGGGACCGCGGTGCGGGTCGCCTCGGGTGCGCCGCTGCCCCTGGGCGCCGATGCGGTGGTCCCCGTCGAGGAGACCGACCGCGGGCAGGCCCGCGTCGCGTTCCAGCGGGTCGCGACGGCGGGGCAGCACGTGCGTCGCCCGGGCGCCGACGTGCGCGCGGGGGAGACGGTCCTGACGGCGGGCACCCGGCTGGGCGCGCGGCAGATCGCGCTCGCGGCGTCGATGGGGCGCGGGCGGCTGCCGGTGCACCCGACGCCGCGCGTGGTGCTGCTGCCGGTCGGCGACGAGCTCGTCGAACCCACGACGGCGCCCCGGCCGGGGGCGGTGTTCGAGGCCGACGGTCACGCGCTGGAGGCCGCGGTGCGCGACGCGGGGGCGTCGCCCGTGCGCGTCGGGGCCGTTCCCGACGAGCGGGCGTCGCTGCGTGAGGCGCTGGAGGACCAGCTGGTGCGCGCGGACCTCGTGGTCCTCACCGGTGGTCTGTCGGAGCTGGCGCGCGACACCGTCAAGGACGTCCTGGGTCCGCTGGGCACGGTGCGGCTCGACCAGGTCGCGATGACCCCGGGCCTGCGGCACGGCTTCGGCACGGTCGGCGCGCACGGGCTGGAGGTGCACGACGAGCACGGGCGCACCGTCCCGCTGTTCGCGCTGCCGGGGCACCCGGTCGCGGCGCAGGTGTCGTTCGAGGTGTTCGTGCGGCCCGCGCTGCGCGCGATGGCCGGTCACGCCGAGCTGTTCCGGCCGTCGGTGACGGCCGTCGCGACCGAGGGCTGGGTCTCGCCGCCGGGCCTGCGGCAGTTCGTGCCGGCGTCCGTGCTCGGCAGCCCCGACGAGGGGTACCGTGCGACACCGTTGGGCGACCCGGCGGCGCCCTCGACGACGGACCTCGCGCACGCCAACGCGCTCGCCGTGGTCGGCGAGGGCGACCTGACGGTGCACCCCGGGAGCGTCCTGCACTGCCTGGTGCTGGAGGGGTGAACGTGGAGCGGAGCGGACGGTGCGGGACCGCGGAGCGTCACGCGCCGGGAGCGCAGCGCAGCGGAGCCCCGACCGTGGGTGGAGTGGGGTGAACGTGGAGCGGAGCGGAGCCCCGGCCGTGGGGCGTGGGGTGGACGTGGGGCGGAGGTGAACGTGGCTGTCGGGTGGCCTGTCGAGCTGGTCGACGGGGACGTGCGTCTGCGGCCGTTGCGCCGTCGTGACGGCGACGCGTGGTTGGCGCTGCGGGGTGCCAACCTGGGCTGGCTGGAGCCGTGGGACGCGACGAGCCCGGAGCCGGTGCGGGGGCCGCGCCCGACGTTCGGGCAGTTCGTGCGTGCGCTCGCGGCGCAGGCCAGGGACGGGTCGGCGCTGCCGTTCGCGATCGAGCACGGCGGCGACCTGGTGGGTCAGCTGACGGTGTCGTCGATCCAGTACGGGTCGCTGCGTTCGGCGGCGATCGGGTACTGGGTGTCGCAGCACGTCGCGGGCCGGGGGATCACGCCGACCGCGGTCGCGCTGGCGACGGACCACTGCTTCGGTGTGCTGGGCCTGCACCGTGTCGAGGTGAACATCCGCCCGGAGAACGGCCCGTCGTTGCGCGTCGTCGAGAAGCTCGGGTTCCGTGACGAGGGGCTGCGCGAGCGCTACCTGCACATCCAGGGGCGGTGGTGCGACCACCGGACGTTCGCGCTGACGGTCGAGGACGTCCCGGAGGGGCTCGTGGCGCGCTGGCACCGGCGTCGCGCGGTGGCGTGATCGGCGCATAGCACCACCCTGCGGGGGGACGTCGACGCGACACGCCGCGCCGTTACGACGTCGTGAGGCCGACGCCCCCTACCGTCGTGACGTGAATGATCTCGCAGGCTTCGCGGCGCTCGCGCTCGTGGGTCTGTGGGCGGCGTATCTGGTGCCGCACCATCTGCGGCACCGTCAGCGGTTGCTCGAGGCACGGGCCGACGACCGGTTCTCCGCGGGCCTGCGCGTCGTGGCGGTGGCGAGCTCGACCCGCCGCACGCTGGGGCGGCGGGCGGCGCAGGTCGGGATGTGGGGTCCGAGCACGACGGCGCTGCTGACACCGGGGACGGGGGTGCCGGTGACCGCCGGCACGGCGACAGGAGGTACGACCGTGGACCGACCGCACGCGACACCCGAGCGCATCTCCGCCGAGGCCGCGCGCCGGCTCGCGCAGGCCCGTGGTGCCCGCGCGGCCGCTGCTGCGCGCCGTGGTGCCGCTGCGCGCCGCCGTGGTCTGCTGGCGTTCACGCTGGCGGTCGCGTCGGTCGCGGGGTGGGTCGCCGTGGGCGTCGTCCCGGCGGCGACGTGGGTCGCGGGGACCGTCCCGACGGCGCTGCTCGCGTCGGTCGTCGTCCTGGGGCGTCGTGCCGTGCTGGCCGGGCAGGTCGCGGACGAGCAGTGGGCGCAGACGATCGAGCGCGAGGAGCGTCTCGCGTCGCGGCCGCGCACGGGGGCGACCCCGGTCGTCAGGCCCCGGTCGGGTGCCACGCCCGTCGTCCGGGCCGACGACGAGGGTCCGGTGCCGCTCGTGACGGGGCACGCGGTGCGCCCGTCGGACGCGCACACCGAGGTGTTCGAGCGGATCGTCGCCGACCGCGGCGAGTCCGCGGGGCCTGCGCGGCACGCGACGGGTCAGGTGCCGGTGGTGCGCCGTTCGGCGCGCGATGCCGCCGACGACGTCGCGACGCAGGCCGTGGCGGCGGCACGTCCGTCGACCTCGGGGACCGCGCAGAGGTCCACGCAGGCGCCCGTCGCGCCGGGTGACGACCGCACCGCCGAGCGTGACGGTGAGTGGTCGCCGACGCCCGTGCCGAGGCCGACGTACGCGATGAAGGCCCCGGCTCCGCGCCGCACGCCTGCCCCGCTCGAGGACGCGGACGTCGCGGCCTCGACGGCCCGTCGCCCCGCGGACGCCCCGACGCAGGAGGAGGCGCACGCGGAGCAGCCCGGTGCTGCCGAGGGCTCGGCCGAGCCGGCCCCCGTGACGACCGGCAGCATCGACCTCAACGCCGTGCTGGCGCGCCGCCGGGCGGCCGGCCAGTAGCCGCGTCCCACCCCGCTCCCCGGGCAGGTCGTCGGCCGGTCGGGGACTCGTCGTCGCGCGCCCTGTGACGTGCGTCGCGACCCTCGTCCCGGGTTTCGTCGGGTGGCCACGACAGTGCTACTGTGGTCCCCGCTTCAAGGGGCTGTGGCGCAGTTGGTAGCGCGTCTCGTTCGCAATGAGAAGGTCAGGGGTTCGAATCCCCTCAGCTCCACCCTGTGATGACCCGGGACATCGTTCGACGATGTCCCGGGTCATCGTCGTTCATCGTCCTGCGCGGGCGACGGGTGGCCGATCCGTCCCAGATGCGTGTGCTGGAAGTCGTCGAGCTTGAGGCCGTACCCGAGGGCCCGGTCGACGGCGACGTGGAACGCCCAGCACGCCGCGAGGAGGGCGATCCACGGCAGGCGCTGACCTGCCATGGTCAGCAGGAGGTGGAGGGCGGTCACGATCGCCGGACCGGTGTAGTTGTGGACCAGGTTGTACGCGACGGCGCCGGCCCGTGGGCCCCGCACGTAGCCCGCCATCGACAGGTCGAACAGCAGGAAGGTGGCCGGCAGCAGCCACCAGGGCTGACCGGTGGCGACCAGCGCGAGCAGGATCGCCACCGCGATCGCCGCGTTCTCGACGCGCTGGATCGTCGTGGTCGGGTTCGCGTCCATGTCGAGGCCTCCTGGTGCCCTGCGCGCTGCGTGCGCACTCTGCGACGTCCTTGACGGTGGGGGTCCGTCGATCACGTTCGTGTGCTCCCGGCACGCGGTCACGGTGCTGCGGCACTGCTTGACCGCGTCCCGAGAACACAGTGTGCCCTTGTGCCACGCAGTGCAGACGCACACGGGAGGAGAAGCGTTGATGGAGCCCGACCGCTCGACGAACCATCGGCCGACGGGTGTCGGCGCCCGATCCGCCGGCCCGCAGGTGTCGGTGGACGGGTCGGTCTCACCGCGGTCGTGGTGTTCGTCCGCCGTCAGCTGCGGCTGCCGACGCCGCTCCTGCAGGTGAGGCTGTTCACGATCCGCTACTTCCGCGGTGCCGTCATCACGGACCTCCTCTCGATCTTCGCCATGGTGGGTGCTCTCGTGGCGCTCACCCAGCACCTTCAGCTCGTGCTGGGTCTCAACCCGTTCGAGGCGTCCGTGTGGTTGATCCCGCAGGCCTTCTTCGCGGCGACGGCCGCGTTCCTCGCCGCTGTCCTTGTCAAGCGCGTCCTGCCGGCCCATGTGATCGCGACCGGTCGCCGTGTCGGTCGCGACGCCGGTGTTCCGCTACACGGACGAGAAGGCGGCCCTGGTCACGGGGCTGCTCAAGCAGGCGCAGCCGGTCCTGCAGCGGATCCTCGGCGCCGTGCCCCCCGGGGTCTCCCTGTTCGGCTCGTCGGGCGGTCTGTGACGACGTGCACGCCGTCCGGCCGGGTCGGTCCCGTCCCGCGTCGCGGCCGGGGAGACCCGACCGTCGCGGGTTGCTACGGTCGACGAGGTGTTCTCCGACTGGAAGCGACGTCGAGCCGCGCGCCGGGTCAGGCCCGGTGACGGGCACACCCTGCAGCGCTACCGCTGGTGGCAGCCGTTCTCGCGGGCGCTGCTGCACCTGACGCTGCCGGGGGAGGGCGGCCGGCCGCAGACGTGGTCCGTGGACGTCCGGCTCTGGGGCGACGACAACGGCGAGGTGTGGGCCCGGCTGTACCGCGACGGCCACCACGAGGCCTCGTCGAAGCTCCCCGCCACGTTCCCCGTCCCGGGCGGTGTCGTCGAGGTCGCGGCGAGCGGGTACGGGCTGCGGCGCTGCCACTACGTGCCCGACGACGGTGCCGAACGCCAGCTGGTCCCCGACCCGGCGTCGGCCGAGGGCAGGCGGGCGCGCCTGGAACGCGACCACCCCGTCGTCGGGCGTGCGCTCGGGCTGACGTCGTGGCTCGTGCTCGTCGTCGGCGTCGTGCTCGGGGTCCCGCAGATCGTCGAGCAGGTCACCCAGATCCCGCCCGTGGCCGAGGCCGTCGGCACGTTCACCTCACCGGTCCGCCTGCCGGCCGGTGCCAACGTCGCGCTCCTCGTCGCCACCCTCCTCGCGAGCACCGAACGGGCCCTGCGGCTGCGGTACCACTGGCTGCTCGACGGCGGCCTCTTCGACGGCGACGAGTGAGGTCGTCGTCGGGACGCAGGGTCATGCACGTCGGGGCGTCGCGGGGACGACCGGTCGGTGAACTCCTGACGGTGTGAGCGGACTCACCTGATCGGGTGAGGGGTTTCGCGGCTAACGTCGACGTATGAACGGACTCGCCCTCGCCCAGCAGAAGATGCGCGACGCCGGCGTGCCCGCGGCCGCCGTCGACGTGTTCACCCGGTTCTACGGGCTCCTCGAGTCCGGCAGCACCGGCATCGTGCGGGAGGCCGACGTCGCCCCGCTGACGGACGTGCCCCACCTCGACGACCTCGACGTCGACGACGCGACGGCGGCCGACGCGCTCGCCCGCACGGCCGTCGTCAAGCTCAACGGCGGGCTCGGGACGTCGATGGGCATGGACCGTGCCAAGTCGCTGCTGCCCGTGCGGGGCGAGCGGACGTTCCTCGACGTCATCGCCGGGCAGGTGCTCGCGGCGCGCGCCGCGACGGGCGCACGGCTGCCGCTCGTCCTGATGAACTCGTTCCGCACGCGCGACGACAGCCTCGCGGCGCTCGCGGCCCACCCCGAGCTCGTCGTCGACGGCGTCCCGCTGGACTTCCTGCAGAACCGCGAGCCGAAGCTCCTCGTCGACGGGCTGACGCCGGTCACCTGGGAGGCCGACCCGACGCTCGAGTGGTGTCCGCCGGGGCACGGGGACCTGTACCCGGCGCTCTACGCGTCGGGGGTCCTGACGGCACTGCTCGACGCGGGGTTCCGGTACGCGTCGGTGTCCAACTCCGACAACCTCGGAGCGACGCCCGACGCGCGCGTCGCCGGCTGGTTCGCCGCCACCGGTGCGCCGTTCGCGGCCGAGGTCGCGCGCCGCACCCCGGCCGACCGCAAGGGCGGGCATCTCGTCGTGCGCCGCGCCGACGGGCGCATCGTGCTGCGGGAGACCGCGCAGACGCACCCCGATGACGCCGACGCCGCCGCGGACATCGCCACGCACGCGTTCTTCAACACCAACAACCTGTGGCTGGACCTCGAGGCGCTGGCTGCCGAGCTCGAGCGGACCGGCGGCGTGCTCGACCTGCCGCTCATCCGCAACGAGAAGACCGTCGACCCGACCGACAAGGCGTCACCGGCGGTCGTGCAGATCGAGTCGGCGATGGGTGCGGCGATCGAGGTGTTCGACGGTGCCGCGGTCCTCGAGGTCGGGCGCGAGCGGTTCCTGCCCGTCAAGACGACGAACGACCTGCTCGTCCTGCGTTCCGACGTGTACGACGAGGACGCCGAGCACCGGCTCGTCGCCGCGGTCGACGCGCCGTTCGTCGACCTGGACAAGGCGCACTTCGCGCTCGTCGGCGACTTCGACGCGCACGTCCCGCACGTCCCGTCGCTGCGGGCGGCGACGTCGCTGCGCGTGCGCGGGGACTGGACGTTCGGCGCGGACGTGCGGGTCGTGGGTGACGCCGTGCTCGACGGCGACGGCGGGCGGGTGCCCGACGGTGCCACGCTCGACGCGGACGGCATCGGCGCCGCCTGAGCCGCCTCCGAGAAGGGCGTGAGAGAGCGATCCAGCTGCTCTCTCACGCCCTTCTGGGGATGTGATGCGTGCGTCGGTGTGGTGAGAGTGCGATCGGATCGCTCTCTCACGCCCGCGGTGGGGGCTGGATGGTGCGTCGCGTCAGCGGCGCTTGCCCGCCCAGCCGGCGTAGAGGCTGACGAACAGCGCAGCGAGGCCGATCTGGAAGAGCAGCTCGATCCAGTCGATCCCGTTGGTGTTCTCGACGCCGACGAGACCCGCGAGCCACGTGCCGATCAGCGCGGCGACGATGCCGATGAGGATCGTCACCAGGATCGAGATGTTCTGCTTGCCACGGACGACCAGGCGCCCCAGGGCGCCGATGATCGCACCCACGACGATGGCGCTGATGATGCCGCCGATTCCCATGCTCACTCCTCGGTCATGACCGGTGATGCGTTACGCCAGGAAACTAGGGCAGGTCGGGCGAACCCGCCTCCCGAGAGCACGGAAGGGTGCACTGCGGGACGCACCGCCCGAACCTGGCACGCAGGCACGCCCGGACGGGTAGGTTGCGGTCCTGGGGTGCCGTCCGCCGTCTCGAGGGAGTTCCGTGTCCGACGCCTTCGCGGTCGTGCCCGCGCCGCTCGTCGTCCAGCCGTCGCGCCAGCCGCCGTTCGTCATCACCCGCTCGACCGTCGTCGTCGTCGACGCGGAGGACGAGCTGATGCCGCTCGCGGTGCTGACCGCGGACCTGCTCGGCCGGGTGACCGGCCGGGCCGTCGAGATCCGCTACGCCGAGCTCGACGCGACGGGCGTCGTGCGCATGCGCATCGTCGACGACCTGCCGCCGGGGCCCGAGGCCTACCGGGTCGTCGTCGGCTCGGGCCGTGTGCTGCTCGAGGCGCGGACCCCCGACGGCCTCGTGCACGCCGTCGTCACGCTGCGCCAGCTCCTGCGCGAACGGCCCGAGGGCGGCGTGCAGGTCGACGCCGTGCGCATCGAGGACGCCCCCCGCTACCCGTGGCGGGGCCTGTCGCTGGACGTCGCACGCCACTTCGTGAGCGTCGAGGACCTGCGGGTCGTCATCGGTCTGATGGGGCACTACAAGCTCAACGTCCTGCACCTGCACCTGACCGACGACCAGGCGTGGCGCCTGGAGCTGCCGTCGCGCCCCGAGCTCGTGCGCCGGTCGTCCGCGCACTCCGTCGACGGCGACCCCGGCGGGTACTACACGCGCGCCGACTGGGACGACATCCTCGCCTACGCGCGGGCGCGCGCCGTGCGCGTCGTCCCCGAGATCGACGTCCCCGGGCACGTCAACGCCGCCCTGCACGCCTACGGCGAGCTCACGCCCGACGGCCGGCCCGCCGAGGAGTACCTCGGCATCGAGGTCGGGTTCTCCCGTCTGCACGACGACCTGCCGGCGACGCACGCGTTCCTCGCGGACGTGTTCGGCGACCTCGCGGAGATGACGCCCGGCGCGTACGTGCACGTCGGCGGCGACGAGGTGCTGACGATGGAGCACGACGAGTACGTGCGGCTCGTGCGCTCGGCGGCGGCCGCGGTCACGGCGCACGGCAAGCGCGTCGTCGGGTGGCAGGAGATCGCGACCGTGCCGGACCTGCCGGCGGGCACCCTGATCCAGTACTGGGACACGCGCGTGGACCCCGCACCGTTCGTGCGGGCGGCGCGCGAGGGCGCGCGGATCCTGCTGTCGCCGGGGTCGAAGGTGTACCTCGACATGAAGTACGGCCCGGGCTTCCCGCTCGGGCTGGAGTGGGCGGGGCACGTCGAGCTGCGCGACGCCTACGACTGGGAGCCCGCGACGCTCGTCGACGGGCTGCCGCCCGAGGCCGTGGCGGGGGTCGAGGCCGCCGTCTGGACCGAGACGCTGCGCACCCTCGACGACCTGACGACCATGCTGCTGCCGCGCCTGGCCGCGGTCGCGGAGGTCGCGTGGAGCGCACCGGAGCGACGTGACTTCGACGACTTCACGGCGCGCCTGACCACGCACGGGCGGCACTGGGACCGCCTCGGGCTCGTGTGGCACCGCACGCCCCAGGGGCGCTGGGACGACTGACGCAGGTCAGATCCAGGTCGGCAGCCACATGCGCATGTGCCACTGCTCCCACGGGATGACCCACGCCGCCCACACCGGGTAGAAGAACAGCCCGACGCCGACGACCACGGCCGAGAAGACGCCGACGGCCACGATCGTCCAGCGCCGTGCGCGCCGGTCGTGCGGTGTGTCGTCGTCGTCCTTCGGCCCGACCAGGAGCCCCAGCACGTAGACCAGCGTGAGCACGACCCACGGCACGAACGCGACCGTGTAGAACGCGAAGATCGTGCGGTGGGCGTACGCGAACCACGGCACCCAGCCGGCGAGCAGCCCGGACAGCACGGCGCCCGCGCGCCAGTCGCGGTAGCGGACCAGCCAGAACAGGGCGACGAGGATCGCTGCGGCGCCGGCCCACCAGATCACGGGGTTGCCGAGCGCGACGATCGCCTGCGAGCACGAGTCGGCACCGCAGGCCTGCTGCGCGGCGTCCCCCGTGAGCCCCGAGACCTCCGACGGGTAGAAGAACGACGTCGGACGCCACTGCACGATCCAGCCCAGCGGACCCGCGGCGTACCCGTGCGGGGTCTCCAGCCCGTTGTGGAAGCGCCACATGTCCTGGTGGTACGCCCACAGCGAGCGCAGCGCGGGCGGCAGCCACTGCACCCCCTGCCCGGGGTTGTTCTCCGCCCAGTGCCGGTTCCAGCCGTTGTCGGTCGCGAACCACCCGGCCCACGACGCGACGTACGTGACGATCGCCGTCGGGACCATGACGAGGAACGCGACGACGCCGTCCTTGACGACCCCCGCCCGCACCCACGGCCGCACACCGGCCGTGCGCCGCGCGGTGAGGTCCCACGCGACCGTCATCAGGCCGAACACGGCCAGGAAGTACATGCCGGACCACTTGGTGCCGATCGCGAGGCCGAGCAGCACACCGGCCGCGAGCCGCCACCAGCGGAACCCGAGCCCGGGTCCCCAGCGCAGCGGACCGCCCGCGTCGAGGACCGCCGCGGTGCGGGCCGCGAGGCGCCGCCTGGCCTGCTCGCGGTCGAGCACGAGCGCACCGAACGCGGCGAGCGCGAAGAACATCAGGAACGGGTCGAGCAGGCTGATCCGCGACTGCACGACCGCCTGCCCGTCGACCGCGAGGAACAGCCCCGCGAGCGTCCCGAGCGCGGTCGACGCGAACAGGCGGCGCGCGATCCGCGCGATCATCAGCACCGCGAGCGTCCCGCACACGGCGGCCGCGAGCCGCCACGCGAACGAGCTCTCGACGCCGCCGCCCAGCTGGATCCCGAGCGCGATCATCCACTTGCCGACGGGCGGGTGGACGACGTACTCCGGGTCGATGCCCAGCATGCTCACGTCGCCGGCCTCGAACCGCGGGTTCGGCTCGTCGCCCCACGACGCCTCGTAGCCGCGGCGCAGCATCGAGTAGCCCTGCTTGACGTAGTACGTCTCGTCGAACACCAGGACGTGCGGGCGCGCGAGGTCCCAGAACCGCAGGACCCCCGCGAGCAGCGTCACCCCGAGCGCCCACAGCCACCCCGACAGCCGCGCGCGGGGCGTCGCGTCGAGCGCGAGCGTGCCGGCCCCCAGCAGGCGGCGCAGCAGGCGCGGCTCGTGCGGGACGGCGTCCTGCGCGGGGCCCGGCGTCGCGTCCGCATCCGGC
>JAFAEH010000134.1 GCA_023424135.1 Actinomycetes bacterium
GCCTCGGCCTGCGCCTGCGCGGCCTCCGCACGGGCCTGTGCGGCGTCCGCGGCGGCGCGGGCCGCTGCCGCCTCGAGCTCGGCCAGGGACGCGTCGTGCGACGACGACGCCGGGGTGCGCTCCGACATGCGCCGATCGTAGCCACGGGTGCCCGCGCCCGGCCCGGTGCGCGCCCGCGCCCGCGCCGGTGCACGGTGGGGAGGGGGCGTGCGGCTCGGTACGATTCACCGGTGAGCGACCAGTCCCCGACCCCGGCCCCCGACGACGTCCCCTTCCGCTACACCGCCGCCCTCGCGCAGCAGATCGAGCTGCGCTGGCAGGACGAGTGGGAGCGTCGCGGCACGTACTTCACCCCGAACCCGGTCGGGCCGCTCACCGACGGTGCCGGACACCACGCGGACCCGGACGCCCGGCCGTTCTTCGTGATGGACATGTTCCCGTACCCCTCGGGTGCCGGGCTGCACGTCGGGCACCCCCTGGGCTACATCGCCACGGACGTGGTGGGGCGCTTCCGGCGCATGTGCGGCGACAACGTGCTGCACGCGCTGGGCTTCGACGCGTTCGGCCTGCCCGCCGAGCAGTACGCGGTGCAGACCGGGCAGCACCCGCGCACGACGACCGAGGCGAACATCGCGATCATGCAGCGTCAGCTGCGTCGCCTCGGTCTGGCGCACGACCCGCGCCGGTCCTTCGCGACGATCGACCCGGACTACGTGCGCTGGACCCAGTGGATCTTCCTGCAGATCTTCGAGTCCTGGTACGACGAGGACGCGGTGCGCCCCGACGGCGGCACCGGCCGGGCCAGACCCGTCGCCGAGCTCGTCGCCGAGTACGAGGCCGGCACGCGCGCGCTGCCGACGGACGTCGAGGGCGTCGCCCCCGGCGCGACGTGGGCCGACCTCGACACCGCCACGCGCCGGCGCGTCGTCGACGCACGCCGCCTGGCCTACCTGTCGGACACGCCCGTCAACTGGGCGCCCGGTCTGGGCACCGTCCTCGCGAACGAGGAGGTCACGTCCGAGGGGCGCTCCGAGCGCGGCAACTTCCCGGTCTTCCAGCGCAGCCTGCGCCAGTGGAACATGCGGATCACGGCCTACGCGGACCGCCTGACCGACGACCTCGAGCGCATCGACTGGCCCGAGAAGGTCAAGTCCATGCAGCGGCACTGGATCGGGCGTTCCACGGGTGCCCGGGTGCGGTTCGCGGTGCAGGGCGGTGAGCAGCTCGAGGTCTTCACGACGCGCCCCGACACGCTGTTCGGTGCGACGTTCCTGGTCGTCTCCCCGGAGCACCCGCTGCTCGACGAGGTTCCCGCGACGTGGCCCGACGGGACGTCGGACGGGTGGACCGGTGGGCACGCCACACCCGTCGACGCGGTCGCCGACTACCGCAAGCAGGCCGCCGCCAAGACCGCGCTCGAGCGCCAGCAGGACGCCGGGCGCAAGACCGGCGTCTTCACCGGGCACCTGGCCGCCAACCCCGTCAACGGCGAGCTGCTGCCGGTGTTCACGGCCGACTACGTGCTCATGGGGTACGGCACGGGCGCGATCATGGCCGTGCCGGGCGGCGACGAGCGCGACTTCCAGTTCGCGGAGGCCTTCGGTCTGCCCGTCGTCTACACGGTCGACGCACCGCAGGGCACCCCGCCCGGTGCGCGCACGGGCGACGGCCCCGTCATCAACTCGTCGAACGACGAGATCAGCCTCGACGGGCTCGGCGTCGACGACGCCAAGGAGCGCGTCGTCGCGTGGCTCGGCGCCCGCGGCGCGGGGGAGAAGACGGTCACCTACCGCCTGCGCGACTGGCTGTTCAGCCGCCAGCGCTACTGGGGCGAGCCGTTCCCCGTCGTCTACGACGAGGACGACACCCCCATCGCGCTGCCGGACTCCGCGCTGCCGGTCGAGCTGCCCGAGGTCCCGGACTTCTCGCCGCGCACCTACGAGCCCGACGACGCGGACTCCGAGCCCGAGCCCCCGCTGGGTCGCAACACCGACTGGCTGTACGTCGAGCTCGACCTGGGCGACGGGCGCAAGCGCTACCGGCGCGACGCGAACACCATGCCGAACTGGGCAGGCTCCTGCTGGTACTACCTGCGCTACCTCGACCCGCGGTCCGACGACGTGCTCGTCGACCCCGCGCTCGAGGAGTACTGGATGGGCCCGGGCCACGGCTCGCAGCCCGACGGCTCCACGGGCGGCGTCGACCTGTACGTCGGTGGCGTCGAGCACGCCGTGCTGCACCTGCTGTACGCGCGGTTCTGGCACAAGGTGCTCTACGACCTGGGCCACGTCCGCAGCGCTGAGCCGTTCCACCGGCTCTTCAACCAGGGCTACATCCAGGCCTACGCCTACACCGACGGGCGCGGCGTCTACGTGCCCGCGGCCGAGGTGGTCGAGGACGAGGCGTCGCCCACCGGGTTCGTGTGGGACGGGCAGCCCGTGCACCGCGAGTACGGCAAGATCGGCAAGTCGCTGAAGAACGCCGTCTCGCCCGACGAGATGTACGAGGCGTACGGGGCCGACACGCTGCGCGTCTACGAGATGTCGATGGGGCCCCTGGACCTGTCGCGGCCGTGGGAGACCCGCGCCGTCGTCGGTGCGCAGCGCTTCCTGCAGCGGCTGTGGCGCAACGTCGTGGACGAGAGCACGGGTGAGGTCGTCGTGTCCGACGACGAGCCGACGCCGGAGACGCTGCGCGTCCTGCACCGCACGATCGCGGACGTGCGCGAGGACATGGAGGGCATGCGGATCAACACCGCGATCGCCAAGCTCATCGTCCTCAACAACCACCTCACGACCCTCGAGCGCACCCCGCGCTCCGTCGTCGAGGCGCTCGTCGTCATGACCGCGCCCGTCGCGCCGCACGTCGCCGAGGAGCTGTGGGCCAGGCTCGGCCACGGCGAGTCCGTCGTGCACGCGTCGTTCCCGCAGGCCGACCCGCAGCACCTCGTCGAGGACACCGTGACGTGCGTCTTCCAGGTCCAGGGCAAGGTCCGTGGCCGCGCCGAGGTCGCCACGTCGGTCTCCGACGACGACCTGCGCGCGCTGGCACTGGCCGACACGGGTGTGCAGCGCGCGCTGGCCGGGCGCGACGTGCGCACTGTCGTCGTGCGCGCGCCCAGGCTCGTCAACGTGGTGCCGGCCTGAGCCCGGCGACGGCGCCGCGGCCCCGGGTCGCGGTCGTCACCGACTCGACCGCGGCACTGCCACCGGGGGTCGCCGACGCGGAAGGGCTGCAGGTCGTGCCGCTCGACGTCTCCGTCGACGGCGTGCGGTACGTCGAGGGTGTCGACATCACGCCCGAGCAGCTCCTGCACGCGCTCGCGCGCGGTGCCAAGGTGACGACGTCGCAGCCGCCGCCGTCGTCCTTCGCCGCGGCCTACGAGCGTGCGGCCGCGCAGGGCGCGCGCGAGATCGTGTCCGTGCACCTGTCCGGTGAGATGTCCGGGACCGTGCGCTCGGCCCGGACGGCCGCGACCGTCAGCCCGGTGCCCGTGCGTGTCGTCGACTCCCGCACGGCCGCGCTCGGGCTGGGCTTCGCCGCGCTCGCCGCGGCCCGGTGCGCCCGCACCCCG
Organism: Actinomycetes bacterium; assembly: GCA_023424135.1. Lineage (GTDB taxonomy): Bacteria > Actinomycetota > Actinomycetes > Actinomycetales > Cellulomonadaceae > Cellulomonas. The sequence goes on from JAFAEH010000134.1 coordinate 3,575, forward strand.
CTCGACGTGACGCGGCTCGGTGACCCGCGGGTGGTGCGTGACGTGCGCGAGGGGGCGTCGGTGCGTGACGTGCGACCGGTCGCCGGCGGGACCACGGCGCGCGGCGCCGTGGCGGACGACGACGGTGGCGGCGACGACCCGGCGTCCCTGACGTCCGGGGAGGGCGGGGGTCGTGCGTCGGCCGGGGACCACGGGGCCCGCGCGGCCGCGTTCGGGGACGGTGTGCGCCGATGGGTGGCACGTGCGGTCGCCGGTCGTGCCCACCGCGGTACGCACGCGGAACCGGTGTGGCCGGACGCCGACGACGTCGCGGCCGCCGCCCTCGCGGGTGCCGAGAGCAGCCGCGTGTGGTTCCTGGTCGACTCGCTCGAGCACCTGCGCCGCGGCGGGCGGCTCGGGACGGCGGCCGCCGCGATCGGCACGGTGCTCGGCCTGCGGCCGATCCTGTCCGTGCAGGACGGCCGCCTCGTCGTCGCCGAGAAGGTGCGCACGCGCCGTGCCGCGCGTGAACGCCTCGAGCAGCTCGCGCTCGCCGACCTCGCGGGCCGGACGTCGGCGCGCGTCGGCGTGCACCACGTCGGCCCGTCGGACGTCGCCGAGCAGGTCGCGCAGCGCATCGCCGCCCAGGCGGACGTGCCGCTGCCCGAGCTGCTCGTGGCCGACGCGGGCGCGGTCCTCGCCGCGCACGTCGGGCCCGGTCTCCTCGCGGTGGTCGTCACCGACGCCTGACCTGCGGGGGCGTCGAGGCAGGGCCCGCCCCGTCAGCGGACGTCGCTCTCACGCGCGCCGACCGAACCCACGCCGACCGAACCGACGCTCGCGACATCGACGACTCTGTCGCTCGCAGGGTGGGTGCTGCGGGGGCGAGGTGGGGGAGTGCGTCGACGTGGGGTGAGCCGACCACAGCCCTCGGCGACGTCGGGCCCGTCCACGGATGCGCGGTGACGCCCGCTGTCGGCGGGCGAGCGCGCCTAGCGTGCGGACGGTGCCGAGCCCCGAGCGTCCACGCGTCCCCGACGACGTCGCGCGCCGCCTGCGCGCCGTCGCGGCCGGACGCGCGGTCGACGGCGCCCCGAGGACCGGACGTGGACCCGACGCGGCCGCGATCCCGCCGACCCTCCGGGCACCGGTCACCGCGACCGGCTGGACGCCCACGCCGCGGACCGCTGCGACGGACCACTGGTCCGCGGCCGTCCGGCGGCAGGACCTCGGGGACCCGTCCGTCGCGCCGCCCAGGGGCTGGCACCGACTCCCGGCCGGTCCCGTCGGCGAGCCGGAGGTGATGGCCGGGGAGCCCGGGGCCGGGTCGCGTCCCGAGCACGGGCCCTGGCCGGAGGTGCCGTCCGCGAGGGAGGTTCAACCCGAGAGGGCGTCCGCGGAGGAGACCCAGGCGGGGACGGCGTCCGCGGGGGAGTCGCAGCCGGAGACGGAGGCCGCGCAGCCGGAGACGGAGGCTCAGCATGCGGCACGGGTGCACGTCGCACGCGTGCGCTGGCTTCCCGGCTGGCGTGCCGCGGGTGGCGTCGTGCTCGTGCTCGCCCTGGTCGCGGGCGGGGTCGCCCTGCGGGTGTCGGCTGCACCGGGCGCATCGCCGGTCGAGGTGCCGACGCCGTTCGCGATCGGTGGGGCGCAGGCATCGGACCCGGGCGGCGGGCAGGGCGGTGACGGGCAGGACGGCGATGGGCAGGACGGCGACGGTCGGACGGGCGACGGGACGATCACCGAGGCCGGGCAGCAGGTCGTCGTGCACGTCGTCGGCGCCGTCGCGCAGCCCGGTGTCGTGCGGCTCGCTCTCGGTGCTCGTGTCGCCGACGCCCTGACGGCCGCCGGGGGCGGCACGGCGGACGCGGACCTCGGCGCAGTCAACCTGGCGCGCGTGCTCACGGACGGCGAGCAGCTCCTGGTCCCGGTCGTCGGTGCCGAGCCCGCCGGCCCGCCGGCCTCGGCCGCCGTCGTCGAGGACGGCCTCGTCGATCTCAACAGGGCGGACCCGGCTACCCTCGAGACGCTGCCGGGCGTCGGACCGGTGCTGGCCGAGCGCATCGTGCGGCACCGGGAGGAGCAGCCGTTCACGACGGTCGACGAGCTCGACGACGTGCCCGGCATCGGTCCGTCCCTCATGTCCCAGCTCCGCGCACTGGTGCGCGTGTGAGCGGCCCGGCCGCGGCGGCCGTCGCCGTCGACCTGCGGCTCGTGCCGCCGGCGGTCGCCGCGTGGGGCGCGGCCCTCGTCGTCGTGCTGGCCCCCGACGTCGCAGCGGTGCTGGCGGCACCCGCTGCCGCTGCTCTGGCCACGGGTGCGGTCGCCGCCGTGCTCGTGGGTGCCCGGCACGCGGTGCGCGGCTCGCCGGGCGACCCGTCGAGCCCCGGTACCCTGACTCGCGCCGGCACCCCGTCGAGCCCCGGTACCCCGACTCGCGCTGGCACCCCGTCGGGCCTCGGCACGCCGACTCGCGCTGGCATCCCGTCGAGCCCCGGCACCCAGTCGCGCACCGGTACCCCGACTCGCGCCGGGGGGCGCACCTGCTCCCGGACTCGCACCGGCACCCGCTTCGGGGTGCGTGCCCGCTCGACGGTGGTGTGGCCCGCGGTGCTGCTGGTCCTGGCGACGGCGCTCGCGGTGATCGTCGCGGGTGCCGCCCAGCAGCGTGCGCGGGCACCCGACCCCGTGGTGGGCGCGGCGGCGTCGGGTCGCGTCGTGGAGGTCCGCGGACGTGTCGACGCCGTGACGACGCCGCGTGTGTCGGCGACCGACCGGCGCCTGCGGCTCACCGTCGCGGACGCCGCGCTGCGGGTCTCCGGCATGTGGTGGACGCTGCGGTCGCCCGTCGTGGTCGTCGCGGCCGAGGCCGTCCCCGTCGGTGCGGTCGTCCACGCGCGCGGCGCTCCCGTGCCGAGCAGGTCCGGTGAGCGGACCGCGCTGCGGGTGGACGCCTCCCAGCCCGTCGTCGTGACCGCCGCACCGGGTCGCCCGCCCTGGACGCAGCGCGTGCGGGAGGGCGCACGGGCCGTCGCCGACGACCTCCCGCCCGACGTGCGCGGGCTGCTTCCCGCCGTCACCGTCGGTGACACGGACGACGTGCCCGCGGACCTGGCCGACGCCATGAGGAGTGCCGGGCTCGCGCACGTGACGGCCGTGTCGGGTGCGCACTTCGCGATCGTCGGCGCGATCGTGCTGGGGGTCGCTGCGGCGCTGCGCGCCCCGCGGACGGTCCGGGTCGGAGCCGCTGCCGCTGCCGGCGTGGCCCTGCTGCTCGTCGTGGGGCCGGCGCCCAGCGTCGTGCGTGCCGCCGTGATGGGGGCGGTCGGGCTCGTGGGACTGCTGGCGGGGCGTCCTGCGGCAGGTCCGGCGGCGCTCGCCGGGGCCGTCGTGGCGCTCCTGCTGACCGATCCGTGGCTCGCGGTCGACGTCGGCTTCGCGCTGTCGGTCGGTGCGACGGCCGGGCTCGTGGTCCTGGGAGCGGCCCTGACGGCGCGCTGGGCGCCGGTCGTGGGACGGCACACCGCCGCGCTCCTGGCCGCACCGGTCGCCGCCCAGCTCGGGTGCCTGCCGGTCGCGCTCGCGGTCTGGCCGACCTTCGGCCCGTGGGCGGTCGTCGCGAACGTCGCCGTCGCGCCGGCGGTCGCACCGGCGACCGTGCTCGGGCTGCTCGCCGCGGTCGTGCACGGCCCGTGGC
>JAFAEH010000263.1 GCA_023424135.1 Actinomycetes bacterium
TCACCGTGGAGGCCACCAGGACGCCCAGCTTGATCTTGATGCTGCGCAGCGGGTCCAGCGGACGCACGTCCGGCAGGTGCCAGCGGTCGTCGCCGCGCGCGTGGCGGGCCGGTGGCGACGGGGGGGACGTCACGACGGGGCGTCCGCCGCGGTGCCGTCGTCGTCGGCCGGCTCGAACGCGTAGCCGACGCCGTGCACCGTGCGGATCAGGTCCGGCCCGAGCTTGCGGCGCAGCGCCTTGACGTGCGAGTCGACCGTGCGGGTGCCGCTCGCGTCGACCCAGTCCCACACGTCCGCGAGGAGCCGCTCGCGCGTCAGGACCGTGCGCGGCGAGGACGCGAGCGTCAGCAGCAGGTCGAACTCGGTGGGCGTCAGGTGCACCTCGGTGCCCGAACGCGTCACCCGACGCTGCGCACGGTCGATCGACACGTCACCGGCCACCAGCGGCGGGTCGGGCGTCTGCGCCGTCGCGAGCTCGGCCGCACGGGCGGCGCGCTCGGTGCGCCGCAGCAGCACCTTGGTGCGCGCGACGAGCTCGCGCATCGAGAACGGCTTCGTCATGTAGTCGTCGGCGCCCACGCCCAGGCCGACGAGCATGTCGGTCTCGTCGTCGCGCGCCGTGAGCATCAGGACGGGGACGGGCCGGTCGGCCTGGATCTGGCGGCACACCTCGAGCCCGTCGATGCCGGGGAGCATGACGTCGAGCACGACGACGTCCGGCTGGAGCCGCGTCGCGGCCGCGACGCCCGCGACGCCGTCCCCGACGGCCTCGACGTGCCAGCCCTCCGCGGACAGCCGGTGCACGATGGCCTGGGCGATGGCGGGCTCGTCCTCGACGACGAGCACGGTGGTGGCGCCCGGGCGCGAGACGCTGGTGACCATGGGGCCAGCGTCGCACACGGACCCGTGACCGGCCCCCGCGCACGCGCCCGGTGTGTCCGTAGGATGCTCCCACCATGAGCAGCTCAAGTCGCTGCCGGCATCGCGTCGAGTCGCAGCCCTGCGGGTCTGCACGACGCGCGGGGACACCCCCCGTGCGACGCGAGAGCGCCGGCCCCCTCACACGTCCTCACCCCACGCCCCGCCCCGGGCCGGCACGGGAGACCCCGTGCTGACCGAGTGGCTGCTCGTCGGCCTCGGCGTCCTGCTGACGGCCGGCACCGCGGTCTTCGTCGCCGCCGAGTTCTCCCTGGTGACGCTCGACCCCGGGCTGGTCGAGCGCCAGACCCGCGACGACGACGCACGCGGCCGGTCCGTGCTGGGGGCGCTGCGGCGCCTGTCGACGCAGCTGTCCGGTGCCCAGGTCGGCATCACCGTCACCACGGTCCTGCTGGGCTACACCACGCAGCCCGCCGTCGCCCGGCTCCTGGGCGTCCCCCTCGAGGGTGCGGGCGTGGGCCGCGCGCTGGCCGGCGGGCTCGCCGCCGCCACCGCGCTCGTGCTCGTCAACGGGTTCTCGATGCTGTTCGGCGAGCTCGTGCCCAAGAACTTCGCGATCGCCCGGCCGCTGGGCACCGCGCGCGTCGTCGCACCGCTGCAGGTCGGGTTCACGACCGCGCTGCGGCCCGTGATCGCCGTGACCAACGGCACGGCGAACGCGTTGCTGCGTCGCGTCGGCGTGGAGCCGCGCGAGGAGCTGTCCGGTGCGCGCTCGCCCGCCGAGCTCGCCTCGCTCGTGCGCCGCTCGGCCGAGCAGGGCACGCTCGACGCGGCCACCGCGACGCTGCTGACCAACTCGATCGACTTCTCGACGCTCACGGCGGTCGACGTGATGACGGACCGCACACGGCTCGTCGTCGTGCGGCGCGACGACTCGGCGGCCGACGTCATGGCCCTGGCGCGGCAGACCGGCCACTCGCGGTTCCCGGTGATCGGGGACTCGACCGACGACGTCGTGGGGCTCGTGCACCTGCGCAAGGCGATGGCCGTGCCGTACGAGCGCCGCACCGAGGTGCCCGCCGCCGCGCTCATGGTCGACGCGCCGCGCGTGCCCGAGACGGTGGGTCTCGGGCCGCTGCTGGTCGACCTGCGCGGGCAGGGGCTGCAGATGGCCGTCGTCGTCGACGAGTACGGCGGGACGTCGGGTGCCGTCACGCTCGAGGACGTGGTCGAGGAGCTCGTCGGCGAGGTCGCCGACGAGCACGACCGCACGCGCAGCACGCTGGCCCGGCAGGCCGACGGGTCGTGGGCGCTGCCCGGTGTGCTGCGCCCGGACGAGCTGCACGAGGCCACGGGCCTGCGCGTGCCGGACGACGGCCCGTGGGAGACCGTCGGGGGCCTGCTCATGGCGCGCCTGGGACGCGTGCCCGACGAGGGCGACGAGGTCGTCGAGGGCGCCGTGCGGCTGCGGGTCGACCGGATGGACGGGCGCCGCGTCGAGCGCGTGCTCGTCAGCGAGGTCCCCGACGACGAGGGGCAGGGGTGATGGACAGCACGCTCGCGCTCGTCCTGGCCGTCGTGCTGCTCGCGGCGAACGCCTTCTTCGTGGGGGCCGAGTTCGCGCTGATGTCCGCGCGCCGCTCGGCCGTGGAGCCGCTCGCCGAGGCGGGCGACCGGCGTGCGACGACCGTGCTGTGGGCCATGGAGCACGTGTCCCTCATGCTCGCGGCTGCCCAGCTCGGCATCACGGTGTGCTCGACGAGCCTCGGGCTGGTCGCCGAGCCCGCGATCGCGCACCTCATCGCGGACCCGCTGCACGTGCTCGGGGTGCCCGCGAGCCTGACGCACCCGATCGCGTTCGTCGTCGCGCTGCTGGTCGTGGTGTACCTGCACGTCGTGCTGGGCGAGATGGTCCCCAAGAACCTCGCGGTCGCCGGTCCCGACCGGGCCGTGCTCCTGTTCGGCCCCCCGCTGGTGTGGGTCGCGCGCGTCCTGCGCCCGGTGATCGTCACGCTCAACTGGCTCGCCAACCACGTGCTGCGGGCGTTCCGCGTCGAGCCGCAGGACGAGGTCGCGTCCGCGTTCACCGCGCAGGAGGTCCAGTCGATCGTCGAGCGCTCGCAGGCCGAGGGGCTGCTGGCCGACGAGCAGGGGCTGCTCTCGGGGGCGATCGAGTTCTCCGACCGGACGGCGGCCGATGTGATGGTCGCGGTCGACGACCTCGTGACGGTCGACGCGGCGAGCACGCCGGACGACATCGAGCACCTGGTCGCCCGGACCGGGTTCAGCAGGTTCCCGGTGGTCGACGACGCCGGACGGCCGACGGGCTACCTGCACATCAAGGACGTCCTGTACGCGGACGGCGCGTCCCGCACCCAGCCCGTGCCGGGCTGGCGGGTGCGCGTGCTCGCGGTGGTCGGGCCGCACGACGAGGTCGAGGCGGCGCTGGAGGCGATGCAGCGCTCGGGCTCGCACCTGGCGCGTGTCGACCTGGACGGTCGCACGGTCGGCGTCGTCTTCCTCGAGGACATCCTCGAGGAGCTCGTCGGGGAGGTCCGCGACGCGATGCAGCGCGGTCAGATCCCGTGACGTCACGTCCCCGTGGGTGTGGTCGCGTCGGCCGTTCGGGTGGGTCGCTGCGACCCCGCGTCCGTGAGGAGATCGTGAAGGATCGGCGTGTCGTTCGGCGTGTCGTCCGACGTGTCCAGAAAGCGACCGGGATGTGACGTGACGGGGACTTGGAGCGCGACCCGACCTGCCGTTATGGTTTCGTGACCGCATCGGGGGGAGCCGATGACGAGCGGGACGAGTGGAGCGGAGGTGTCGTGGGATCCCACCGGGCGGAGCAGACCACTCGTGCGCGCCGTTCCCGCGACCCGCGTCGCAGCCCCGCCCCCTCGACCCGTCCCGGCGAGCCGGCCGTCGAGGCCGCCCCGGAACGCTCTGCGGCCCCTGCCCCTGTGCGTCGCCGCTCGACGCGCGTGCTCGGGCGTTCCGGTGTGCTCGCCGCGCTCGTCGGCGTGACCGTGGTCGTCCCCGTCAGCCAGGGCGTCGCCGACGGCGACATCTCGCTGGGTGCGCAGCCCACCGCCGAGGCCAGCCTGCCGTCGACGGTCGCGGCGCTCACGGCCCTCCCGCTGTCCGACCTCCCGCCCACGGCCCTCGTCTCGACGGACGGCAGCGCCCGCCTGCGGGAGCTGGTCGACGCCTCGCGTGACGCCGAGCGCTCCGCGCTGCCCGGCTGCGACGGGTCCACCCGGCCCGCCGGTGACAACGGGCTGCTGGCCACCAAGGACCTGTGCACGCTGTGGGACGGGCGCACGCAGATGCGCGCGGACGCGGCCGTCGCGCTCGCGGAGCTGAACGAGGCGCACGTCGCCCGGTTCGGCACCGACCTGTGCCTGAGCTCCGGGTACCGCACGCTCGCGCAGCAGCGCAGCGTCAAGGCGCAGAAGGGCAGCCTGGCCGCGACGCCCGGCAAGTCCAACCACGGGTGGGGCCTGGCGATGGACTTCTGCAGCATCGAGACGTCGGGCGCCCGCTGGACGTGGCTCAACGACAACGGTCCGACGTTCGGCTGGGAGAACCCCACGTGGGCCAAGCGCGGCGGCTCCGGCCCGTACGAGCCCTGGCACTGGGAGTACATCAAGGGCGTCAAGGCCGACGGCGAGTACTACGGCTGACCACGGTCGGTGGGCACCGGCCGGCGTGTGCCGACCGATGCCCACCCGGCCCGCGTGACCAGGCCGTCGTCAGGGCCGCTCAGCGGAGCGTCAGGCCCCAGCGCACGGTGTGCGACGCGCCCGGCGTGAGCCGGACGAGCAGGTCACCGGTACGGAACGCGTCCGCGACGCAGGACATCGGCTCGACCGCGACGCCGCGGCGCTCGATCCCCGGGATGCCGTCGCCCGTGCACACCTGCCACGCCGGCAGCGTCGCATCGGCCCACACGGCGACCGTGCGCCCGTCCGCGCCGGTCAGCGTCGCCCACGTCAGGCCGTCGTCGTCCGGCGTGACGTCCACCCACGCGTCGTCGAGCGCGACGCCCGCGAGCGCCCGCCCGTCGCGCAGGTCGTAGTCGCCCGCGACGGGCTCGGTGCCCGTCGGCAGCAGGCGGTCGTCCACGCTCACGCGGCTGGCCGCGTCCAGTCGCAGCGTGCACGCGTCGACCGGGCCCGGGCCGGGGGACAGCCACGGGTGGAAGCCGACGCCGTAGGGCGCCGTGCCGGTGCCGAGGTTGGTCGCGGTCACGGTGATCGTCAGGCCGTCGTCGGCGAGCGCGTACGTCACCTCGAGGCGCAGCGGCCACGGGTACCCGGGGGTCGGGACGAGGTCGTGGCGCAGCGTCACGGCGTCGTCGGCGGTGTCGACGACGTCGAACCGCGCGTACGCGACCAGCCCGTGCAGCGCCGTGCCGCGGCCGGGCTCGGTCAGCGCGACCTGGTGCTCGACGCCGTCGACGACGAACTGCCCGTCGCGCAGCCGGTTGGGCCAGGGGGCCAGGACCGCGCCCGAGAAGGCGGGCGCGATGGCGTCGACGTCGAACGGCAGGACGACGTCGCGGTCCCCGGCGCGGTACTCGCGCAGGCTCGCGGCGACGGACGTGACGACCGCGACCTGCTCGCCGTGCCGCAGCACGTGCTGGTCGCCGGTGGGGGGGAGCGTGTTCACGCGCCCCAACCTACCGGCGCGTCGCCGGCCGCGGCCGTGACCTGCGGTCCGTCCGGGATCGCCCAACTGTGTGGATCGCGTCACTCGTCCGGTATGTCCTGTGGACGATCGCGCCCGCCGTGCGCCGTGATGCTCTAGCGTGACGCCCGCAACGGACGAACCAGACATCGGCGTGCCCACGGCACGGGCGGGCGGCGGGAGGTGCGCATGGACGGGGTGGCGATCCTCGAGGGTGAGGTGCGCGAGCTCATCCGCCGTCGTGGCGTCGACCCCGTGCGTGACCGCCCCGGGGTCGTGGCGCTCGTGCACGCCGCGATGGCCGACTACGACGAGCGCTCGCTGATCGGCTCCGTCCCGCCCCTCGCCGACGCGGCCGCCGTGCACAAGGCGGTCGTCGACGCGGTCGCCGGGCTCGGGCCGCTGCAGCGCTACCTCGACGACGACGAGGTCGAGGAGATCTGGATCAACTCGCCGTCGCAGGTGTTCGTCGCGCGCCGCGGCGAGCCGGAGCTGACGACGACGATCCTCACCGAGGGGCAGGTGCGCGACCTGGTCGAGCAGATGCTCAAGGTCTCGGGTCGGCGGCTGGACCTGTCCTCGCCGTTCGTCGACGCCTCGCTGCCCGGGGGCGAGCGGCTGCACGCCGTGATCCCCGACGTCACGCGGCGGCACTGGTCGGTGAACATCCGCAAGTACGTCGTGCGCGCGACGTCGCTGGAGGACATGGTGGGCCTCGGCTCGCTGACCCCGCAGGCCGCCGCGTTCCTGCACCACGCGGTGCGCGTCGGGCTCAACGTGCTGGTCTCGGGTGCCACGCAGGCCGGCAAGACGACGATGCTCAACGCGCTCACCGGTGCCGTGCCGCCGCGCGAGCGCGTGATCAGCTGCGAGGAGGTCTTCGAGCTGCGCCCGGCGGTGCGCGACTGGGTCGCGCTGCAGACCCGGCAGGCCAACCTCGAGGGCACGGGGGAGATCACGCTGCGGCGCCTGGTCAAGGAGGCGCTGCGGATGCGCCCCGACCGGCTGCTCGTCGGCGAGGTGCGCGAGGCCGAGGCCCTCGACCTGCTGATCGCGCTGAACAGCGGGGTCCCCGCGATGTGCACGATCCACGCGAGCTCGGCCCGCGAGGCGCTCACCAAGCTGTGCACCCTGCCGCTGCTCGCGGGTGAGAACATCTCCGACCGGTTCGTCGTGCCGACCGTGGCCTCGTCCGTCGACCTCGTCGTGCACCTCGAGCTCGACGGCCGCGGACGGCGCCGCACGCGTGAGGTCGTCGCCGTGCCCGGGCGCGTCGAGTCCGGCGTCGTCGAGACGGCCGACCTGTTCACCACGCGCGGGGGCGTCCTCGTGCGGGGCGACGGCTTCCCGCCGCACCCCGAGCGGTTCGCCCGCGCGGGGGTCGACGTCGCGACGCTGCTGCGGCAGGCCTGAGCCGTGGGCGTCGTCGTGGGGCTGCTGCTCGGGGCAGGGCTGGCGTGCCTCTGGTGGTCCTGGTGGCCGGTCGCGCCCGGTGCCGACGCACCGCGCGACGGGTGGTCGGCGCGCGTGCGTGACACGCTCACGCAGGCCGAGGTCACGGGCGTCACACCCGGTGGGCTGGTCGCCGCGAGCATGCTCGTCGGCCTCGTCGTCGCCGCGGTCTCGCTGCTCGTGGTGCCGGTCGCGGCCGTCGGGCTGTGCTTCGGGACGTTCGCGGCGCTCGCCCCGTGGGCGCTCGTGCGCGGACGGGCGCGGCGCAGGCTCGCGCGCACCCGTGAGCTGTGGCCCGACGTGGTCGACCACCTGGCGTCAGGCGTCCGTGCGGGCCTGTCCCTGCCGGAGGCGCTCGCCCAGCTCGGTGACCGCGGCCCGGCCGAGCTGCGCCCGCCGTTCCGTGCGTTCGCGGAGGACTACCGGGCCACGGGCCGGTTCACCGACAGCCTCGACGCGCTCAAGGAACGGCTGGCCGACCCGGTGGCCGACCGGATCGTCGAGGCGCTGCGCCTGACCCGCGACGTCGGCGGCACCGATCTGGGCCGGCTGCTGCGCACGTTGTCGACGTTCCTGCGTGAGGACCTGCGCACACGCGGCGAGCTCGAGGCCCGGCAGAGCTGGACCGTGTACGCGGCACGGCTCGCGGTCGCGGCGCCGTGGATCGTGCTCGCGATGCTCTCGACCCGCCCCGAGGCGATCGGGGCCTACGACTCCGCGGCGGGCACGCTCGTGCTCGTCGTCGGGGCGGGCATCACCGTCGCCGCCTACCGGCTCATGCTGCGCGTCGCGCAGCTCCCCGAGGACCCGCGGGTGCTGCGATGACGCCCGCGGTCGCGGGAGCGCTGATCGGGCTGCTCGGCGGGCTCGGGCTGTGGCTCGTCGTGCTGCGCCTCGGGGCACGACGGATCTCTCTCGACCAGCGCGTCGGGCCGTACCTGCGCACGCGCGGCACGTCGGCGCTCCTGCGCGCCGAGCCGGCGCACGGTCCCTGGGGCGTGCTCGAGCGGATCGTCGCGCCGTTCCTCGCCGACGGTGCGCGGATCGTCGCGCGGTTCGGCTCGTCGTCCGCCGACCTGCGCCGACGCCTCGCGCGCGCCGGCCGCACCGAGACCGTCGAGCAGCTCCGCTCCCAGCAGGTCGTCGGTGGCGTCCTGGGCCTGGCCGCGGGACTCCTGCTGGCCGTCGTGCTGGCCGCGACCCGCGGCGGTGCGCTCGTGCCGTTCGTCGCGCTCGTCGTCGTCGCCGCGTTCGTCGGCGCACTGACGCCCGACTGGCTGCTCGGCCGCCAGGTCGCGCGCCGCGAACGCCTGCTGCTCGCGCAGATGCCCACGATCACCGAGCTGCTCGCGCTCGCGGTCAGCGCCGGCGAGGGTGCGACGGGTGCGCTCGAGCGGGTCGTGCGCCAGACCCGTGGCGAGCTCGCGGACGAGCTGGCCCGCACGCTCGCGGACGCACGCGCGGGCGCCCCGCTCACGGTCGCCCTCGAACGGCTCGCGGACCGCACCGGTCTGCCCGCCCTCGCACGGTTCGCCGAGGGCGTCGCGGTCGCGGTCGAGCGCGGCTCGCCGCTGGCCGACGTGCTGCGCGCGCAGGCGCAGGACGTGCGCGAGGAAGGGCGGCGCGAGCTGATGCAGACCGGCGGGCGCAAGGAGGTGCTCATGATGGTCCCGGTGGTGTTCCTCATCCTGCCGGTGACCGTCCTGTTCGCCGTCTTCCCCAGCGCGGTGGTCCTGCGGGTGGGGCTGTGACCCCGTCCGCCATGCACGGGGGGCCGCCGTCCGGTGCGTCCCCGACGACGACGGAGGTCGACCATGACGTACTGGGTCCGGATGCGGTGCGCGCTGTGGCAGCGCTGGGACGCGATGGCCGGCGAGGGGCGCGAGCGCGGCGACGTGCCCGGCTGGGTGCTGGTCACGCTCATGACCGCGGGACTGGTCTCGGTGCTGTGGTTCGTCGCGGGCAACGCCCTGCAGACGCTGTTCACCGACGCCATCCAGGGGGTCTCGCCGAGGGACCCGGGCTGACGGGACGACTCTCCGGCCGCGGCGAGCGGGGCTCGGCGATCGTCGACTTCACGCTCGTCGGCGGGCTCGTCGTCGTGCTGTTCGCGTCGGTCCTGCAGCTCGCGCTCGTGCAGCACGTGCGCAACACGGTCGTCGACGCCGCGGCCGAGGGGGCGCGGTACGCCGCGCAGGTCGGACGCACACCGGACGACGGTGCTCGACGCACGGCCGACCTGCTGCGGGCCTCGCTGGCGGAGGTCTACGCGCAGGACGTCACGGCCGCACGCGTCGACGTCGACGGCCTCGCGCTCGTCGAGGTGAGCGTGCGTGTGCCGCTGCCCGTCGTGGGTCTGCTCGGGCCCGGAGGTGTGATGACCCTCGACGGGCACGCGCCCGCGGAGTGGTCGTGACGGTCCTGCGCGTGTCGGTCCGGCGCGCCGTCCGCCGCCTGCGGGGTGCAGCGCGCGGGACGACGCGCGGGACGGCACCGACCGGGACGTGCGTCGACCACGGCAGCGACGGACCCGACGACGCGGGCAGCGCGCTCGTCGAGTTCCTCGGCATCTCGCTGGTCCTGCTGGTCCCGCTCGTCTACCTGGTACTCGTGCTCGGGCGGATCCAGGCGGCGACGTTCGCGGTCGAGGGTGCGGCGCGCGAGGCGTCGCGGGTGTTCGTCGCCGCGGACGACTCCCAGCAGGGCGCCGCCCGGGCCGTCACGTCGGTGCGGGTCGCGCTCGCGGACCAGGGGTTCGACGACGACCCCGCGACCGCGCTCGACGTGCGCTGCTCCGTCGACCCCTGCCTGACCCCGGGTGCGGAGGTCGCGGCGAGCGTCGAGGTACGGGTCCCGCTGCCGTTCGTGCCGACGTTCGTGCGTGACGTCGTGCCGCTCGAGGTGCCCGTGCGCGCCGAGCGGGTGGCGCCGGTCGACGCGTACCGGCCGGCGCGGTCGTGAGCGGACGTGCCCGGGCCGCCGGGTGGGCCGCCCGGCGGGCAGCGGAACGGATGGTCGGTCGGCTGCGGGCGCGGCTGCGCGGTGCGGGGGAGCGCGGCGACGAGGGGCAGGTGCTGCTGCTCTCGCTCGGCTTCGCGGTGCTCGCGATCCTGCTCGTGCTCGTCGTGACCGCGGCGTCGGCCGTGCACCTGGACCGCAAGCGGCTGCTCGCGACCGCGGACCTCGCGGCGCTGGCGGCCGCTGACCAGCTCGACACCGAGTACTTCCGCGATCCCGCGGCCGCCGGCGGCCGCGGGATCCCGCTGAGCGACGCGTCCGTGCGCGCCGCGGTCGAGCGGTACGTGGCCGAGCACCCGGAGCCGAACGCCCGCTGGGACCGCATCCGGGTGCTCGAGGCGTCGACGCCGGACGGGCAGACCGCGGTCGTGCGGCTCGGCGCCCTCACCATGCCGCCGCTGGTCACGTGGGTGCTCGACCCGTGGACCGACGGCATCGCGCTCGAGGTCGAGGCCACCGCCCGCGCGTCGTGACGCGGACGGTGGCCCCGGAGGGCTCCGGCGGGGAGCCCGGTGCCCGCGCTCAGCGGGTCGCGAGCGCGGCCACCTGCTCGGCGGTCAGGGCGTCGGCGTGCACGCTCAGCTCGTCGACGTCCCCGGCGAACGGGGTGTCCCACCAGTTGACGCCGAGCGCGAAGACCCCGGTCGTCGTCGTGAACACGTCGGGGAAGCCGGTGCCCGCGTACCGCTCGACGCCGTCGACGTACACCGTGACGTCGCCGGAGTCGACCGTCAGGGCGACGTGGCTCCACCCGCCGACCGGCACCTGCACGCCCGTACCGGCGTCGTACCAGGTGGAGCCCGACCAGACCATCGTGGAGCCACCCACGCCGTCGTGGCCGTTCGGGACGACGCTCACCCACGCGTCGGCGTCGCGTGCGCCGAAGAACGCGGGCGTGAACTGCGTGAGCGCATCGGGCCGCAGCCACATCGCGACGGAGTACGTCGCGCCGGTGACCAGGCCGTCCGGCAGGCGCACGCCGCTCGCCCCGTCGAGGTGCAGCGCGCGGCCGACCACGCCGTCGACGTAGGTGACGGTGCCGCCGGTGGTGTCGAGCGTCGGTCCGGTGACCGTGCCGTCCGGCAGGGCGCCGTCCGCCTCCGTCAGGTCGTCCTCGAAGGACCACGCGCCGACGAGCCCGCCGGCGGTGCGCTCCAGGACGGTCACCGTGAACCTCGCGCGGGCCGTGCGGCGCTCGTTCGTGATCGTCGCGGTGAGCGTGACCGTCGCGTCGCCCGCGCCGTGCTCGGGGCGCGTGACCTCACCGGTCGTCGAGACGACGGCCGGGTCGCTCGACGCCCAGGCGATGCGGGTGCCGTTCGTGCCGACGGTCGGCAGCGTGAGGTCGGCGACGACCGCGGAGGTGTCCCCGAGCGACAGGTCGGCGACAACCGCCTCGACCGCGGCCGCGGCGGACAGCGGGTCGACCTTGCTGCCCCACAGGGAGACGCCCGCGAGGGACTGCACCGTGAACGTCACGACCCACTCCTCGCGGTCGGGCTCCCACTGCCAGGACGCCTGGCCGTCGTAGGCGTGCCCGCCGGCGGTGATGCGGACGCGGTCCTTGCCCTTCCACTCCCAGCGGCCGGTGAGCGCACCGCTGACCTTCCCGTTGGTGGCGAGCGTGACGGACGTGGCGCGGGCGACGTCGGCGGTGATGGCCTTGCCGTGGTCGACCATCGCGTACCGGCCGACGACGTCGGTGCGGCGCAGCGTCTCCTTGCGCTTGGCGGGACCGTGCTTGCCCTTGCGGACCACGTCGACGTCCGAGAGCACGGCGGGCGTCGAACCGTTCGCGGCGTACCGGTAGGGCGCGACGACGGGCCAGCCGTTGGCGTTGAGGAACATCTCGTGGACGCGCACGTGGTGCGTCTCGCCCCGACCGGGGAAGCGCGAGTGGAACACGAGGAACATGCGGCCCGTGGAGGGGTCGACGTAGGTGGAGTTGTGGCCGGGGGAGACGTAGCCGACGCCGAGCCCTGTGCCGGGGTCGCCGACCTCCCGCTGGAAGAGGTGGTTGCCCATGACCTTGGTGCCGTACGGCTCGATCGAGGCGTCGTCGAACAGCGGCAGGTCCGGGTCGGCCTTCACCTGGGACATGTCGTTGCCCTCGGCGTCGACGTACGGACCGTCGGGCTGCGTCGAGCGGGCGACGCGCATGTTGTAGCCGCCGGTCGCGTCGAGCCCGCCGTACGACAGGAACAGGTAGTAGTACCCGGTGCCGGCGTCGTACATCACGTTCGGCGCCTCGATGCGGGCGTGGTTGCCGCCGAGCAGGTGCGTGCCGTAGCCCTGGCCGGGCAGCGGGAAGCCCGTGGCGGGGTCGAGCTCGAGGGCGAAGATCCCGCCCGAGTACGAGCCGTAGACCATCCACAGGTCGCCTTCGGCGTCGTAGAAGACGTCGGGGTCGACGGCGTTGGGGTGCACGCGCGCGTCGTAGACCGTACCGTCCTCGCTGATCTCGTCCCACATCCCGGACTTCAGGATGATCCCGAGGTCCTCGTACGGGCCGCCGACCTCGTCGGCGACGGCGATGCCCATCGCCGAGCGCGGGGAGTCGCCCTTGCAGGCGTTGTAGTACATGAGGAAGCGGCCGTCGGTCAGCTGGATGACGTCGGCGGCCCACAGCGTGTCGGTCTGCGCCCACTCGAACGTCTCGGCCAGCTCGGCGCGCACGTCGTCGAAGATCGGGTTGGCGGCGTCGGCGCCGGCGGCGACCTGCTCCCACGCCATGAGGTCGTCGGTCTTCGCGACCTGCAGGTGCGAGCCGAAGACCCACAGCTCGTCGTCGGCGACGACGACGGACGGGTCGTGCACGGTGGCCTCGGCGAACGTGGGGGTGGGGCGGGTCGGCTGCTTCGGCGGCCCGGCGGCCGCGGTGACGGCACCGGTGGAGGTGAGGGCGGCGGCGAGGACCACCGCGACGAGGGTGCGGACGGTCCGGGGGGATCGTGTGCTCACGAAGAACTCCTGGTGCGGCGCTGGACACAGGGGCACGGCGGGTCGTCGTCGTGCTGGCGCTGACCGTAACGCCCGTTCTCTAACGTTGTAAAGACGGAATGCTCCGAGATGTCCGTCGGGCGGGGCGGGCGCCGGGCTCCGCGAGGCGCCCGGGCGTGCCGGTCGCGGCCGTGCGGAGCGGGTAGCCTGGACGGTCGTGGCCACCACCGACTTCCCCGCCGAGATCCGCGAGCTGCGCAGCACGCTGCAGTCCATCCAGGCGGTGAGCGACCCCGCCGCGCTCGAGGCGAAGATCGCGCGGCTGTCCGACCAGGCCGCCGCACCGGACCTGTGGGACGACCCCGAGTCCGCGCAGAAGGTCACCACCGCGCTGTCGGCGGCGCAGTCCGAGCTCGATCGGGTCACGCGGTTCGGCTCGCGGATCGACGACCTCGAGACGCTCGTCGAGATGGCGGCCGAGGAGGACGACGAGGACACGCTCGCCGAGGCGGAGGCCGAGCTCGTCTCGATCCGCAAGGACCTCGGCGAGCTCGAGGTGCGCACGCTGCTGGCCGGCGAGTACGACCAGCGCGAGGCCGTCGTGACGATCCGGTCCGGCGCCGGCGGCGTCGACGCCGCCGACTTCGCCGAGATGCTGCTGCGCATGTACCTGCGCTGGGCCGAGCGTCACGGCTACCCGACCACGGTGCTCGACACGTCCTACGCCGAGGAGGCGGGGCTCAAGAGCGCGACGTTCGAGGTCAAGGCGCCGTACGCGTTCGGCCACCTGTCGGTCGAGGCCGGCACGCACCGCCTCGTGCGGATCTCGCCCTTCGACAACCAGGGGCGCCGTCAGACGTCGTTCGCGGCCGTCGAGGTCATCCCGCTCATCGAGCAGACCGACCACGTCGACATCCCCGAGTCCGAGATCAAGGTCGACGTGTTCCGCTCGTCGGGACCCGGCGGGCAGTCCGTCAACACGACCGACTCGGCGGTGCGCATGACGCACATCCCCACCGGCATCGTCGTGTCGATGCAGAACGAGAAGTCGCAGATCCAGAACCGCGCCGCCGCGCTGCGCGTCCTGCAGTCGCGCCTGCTGCTCGTCCGCCAGGAGGAGGAGCGCGCCGCCAAGAAGGAGCTCGCGGGCGACATCAAGGCGTCCTGGGGCGACCAGATGCGCTCCTACGTGCTGCAGCCGTACCAGATGGTCAAGGACCTGCGCACCGAGCACGAGGTCGGCAACCCCGCCGCGGTGTTCGACGGGGACATCGACGACTTCATCGAGGCCGGGGTCCGCTGGCGTCGTGCGCAGCAGGGCGACCAGGACTGACCGAACCGGGGCGGGGGCCAGCGCAGCGCCGCCCACGTGGACGGATCCGGACGACCCGGACACCTGTCCGACGCGCCGTCCGATTCACAGGCGCACCGGCGGCGTGTCCTGCCCCCGACCGGGTGACGGGCTTCCTACCCTCGATGAGGCCCGCGGACCGTGGGCGCCCGGAGGCACGCCCTCCGGCAGGACGAGGCGAGGTCGGTCGTGATCCGGTTCGAGAACGTGACGAAGGTCTACGCGCGCGGTGCCCGGCCCGCGCTGGACCGGGTGTCGCTCGACGTCGAACGCGGTGAGTTCGTCTTCCTCGTCGGCGCCTCGGGCTCCGGCAAGTCGACCTTCCTGCGCCTCGTGCTGCGTGAGGAGCGCGCGTCGGCGGGCAAGGTGTTCGTCGCGGGCAAGGAGCTCGGCACGTTGTCGAGCTGGAAGGTCCCGCACCTGCGCCGGCAGATCGGCGCCGTGTTCCAGGACTTCCGCCTGCTGCCGAACAAGAGCGTCTTCGAGAACGTCGCGTTCGCGCTGCAGGTCATCGGCAAGCCGCGCCACCACATCCTGACCACCGTGCCCGACGTGCTCGACATGGTCGGCCTCGCCGGCAAGGAGAAGCGCCGCCCGCACGAGCTGTCCGGCGGTGAGCAGCAGCGCGTCGCCATCGCGCGCGCGTTCGTCAACCGGCCGTCGATCCTGCTGGCCGACGAGCCCACCGGCAACCTCGACCCGACGACGTCCCTGGGGATCATGCGCCTGCTCGACCGGATCAACCGCACCGGCACCACGGTGGTCATGGCGACGCACGACGACGAGATCGTCGACCAGATGCGCAAGCGCGTCATCGAGCTCGCGACCGGCGAGATGGTGCGCGACCAGTCGCGCGGCGTCTACGGCTCGGACCGCTGAGGGGACCCGCATGCGCGCCCAGTTCATCCTGTCCGAGATCGGCATCGGCCTGCGCCGCAACCTGTCGATGACGATCTCCGTGGTCCTCGTGACGTTCGTGTGCCTGACGTTCCTCGGTGCCGCTGCGCTGCTGCAGACGCAGATCGGCAAGATGAAGGACGACTGGTACGACAAGGTCGAGGTCTCCGTCTTCCTGTGCCCGGCGGGCTCCGCGACCCCGACGTGCGCGGCCGGCGAGGTCACCGAGGAGCAGCGGGCCGACATCCTCGCGGCGCTCGACGCACCCGAGGTCGCGCGCTACGTGCAGGAGATCTACGAGGAGACCAAGCAGGAGGCGTTCGCGGCCTTCCAGCGGCAGTTCGGCGACCAGTTCTGGGCGTCGGCCGCGACGGTCGACGACATGAACTCCTCGCTGCGCATCAAGCTCACCGACCCCGAGCAGTACCAGGTCGTCGCGGACGTCGTGTCCGGACGGCCCGGCGTCGAGTCGGTCGAGGACCAACGGCGGCTGTTCGACAACCTCTTCCTCGTGCTGGACCGCGCGACCTGGGCGGCGGGCGGTCTCGCCGCGATCATGCTGCTGGCCGCGGTGCTGCTCATCACGACGACCATCCGGCTGTCCGCGCTCAGCAGGCGCCGCGAGACCGGGATCATGCGGCTCGTCGGGGCGTCGACGCTGTTCATCCAGCTGCCGTTCATGCTCGAGGGCGCGATCGCCGCGACCATCGGCGCGGCACTCGCGATCGGCGGGCTGTGGCTCGGCGTGGAGTACCTCGTGACGGACTGGCTCGGGCAGTCGGTCACGTGGATCCCCTACGTCGGCACCGCGGACGTCCTGACGATCGCGCCGCTGCTCGTGGCCGTGGCGTTCGTGCTCGCCGCGATCTCATCCCTGGTCACCCTGAGCCGATACACGAAGGTGTGAGCATGCGCCGACCCGACCGCACCCCGGCCCCCGCGCCGCGCCGACGCCCCCTGCGGGCGGTCGTCGCGGCGTTCGCGGCGCTCGCCGTGGCCCTGCCGGCGCTCGTCGCGGGCACCGGGCC
>JAFAEH010000289.1 GCA_023424135.1 Actinomycetes bacterium
CGAACCTCGAGTCGCGCACGCAGAGCCTCAACATGGAGGACTACATCTTCCAGGTCGAGGTGCCCATGGAAGAGGTCGTCGAGATCAAGAACGCGCAGCGCAAGGTCGTCAAGCGCGTGCGGATCCCCGGCTACGTCCTCGTCCGCATGGACCTGACCGACGAGTCGTGGGGCGCCGTGCGCCACACGCCGGGCGTCACCGGGTTCGTGGGCCACACGCACCAGCCCGTCCCGCTGACGCTGGACGAGGTGTTCTCGATGCTCGCACCCGCGATCGAGGCCAAGGCCCCCGCGCAGCAGGCCGCGAAGGCGTCCGCGAAGCCCGTCGAGGTCGACTTCACCGTCGGCGAGTCGGTCACCGTCACCGACGGCGGCCCCTTCGACACGCTGCCCGCCACGATCTCCGAGATCAACGCCGAGAGCCAGAAGCTCAAGGTGCTGGTCTCGCTCTTCGGCCGGGAGACCCCGGTCGAGCTGTCCTTCAGCCAGGTCTCGAAGATCTGACCTGCTGACCGGCCCCGCCGCGCGGGGCGCTGCAACCGGGTCATCGCCCACGGCGTCGGCCCACGACACGAACGGAAGGCATCATGCCCCCCAAGAAGAAGGTCACCGGCCTCATCAAGCTCCAGATCAACGCTGGTGCTGCCACCCCCGCGCCGCCGATCGGCCCCGCGCTGGGTCAGCACGGCGTGAACATCATGGAGTTCTGCAAGGCGTACAACGCGGCGACCGAGTCGCAGCGCGGCAACGTCATCCCCGTCGAGATCACGGTGTACGAGGACCGCTCGTTCACCTTCATCACGAAGACGCCGCCGGCCGCCGAGCTCATCAAGAAGGCCGCCGGTGTGGCCAAGGGCTCGCCGACCCCGCACACCACGAAGGTGGCCTCCCTGACCCGCGAGCAGGTCCGCGAGATCGCGTCGACCAAGCTCGAGGACCTCAACGCGAACGACCTGGACGCGGCCGAGAAGATCATCGCCGGCACCGCGCGCTCCATGGGGATCACCGTCCAGGGCTGACCCCCCGCACCGACCCGGTACCACCCGGTACCACCCCAGTGGCAGGGCCCTGTGCGGCCCGGACGACCACGACTGCACACGAGGAGAACACGCAGATGCCCAAGCACAGCAAGGCCTACCGCAACGCGGTCGAGAAGATCGAGGCCGGCCGGATCTACGCACCGCTCGAGGCCGTGCGCCTGGCGCAGGCCACGTCGACCACGAAGTACGACGCGACCGTCGAGGTCGCGTTCCGCCTCGGCGTCGACCCGCGCAAGGCCGACCAGATGGTCCGCGGCACGGTCAACCTGCCGCACGGCACGGGCAAGACGGCCCGCGTCATCGTCTTCGCGAACGGTGAGCGTGCCGAGCAGGCCCGCGCGGCCGGTGCGGACGAGGTCGGCGGCGACGAGCTCATCGCCAAGGTCGCCGACGGCTGGACGGACTTCGACGCGGCCGTCGCCACGCCCGACCTCATGGGCAAGGTCGGCCGCCTCGGCAAGGTCCTGGGTCCCCGCGGCCTCATGCCGAACCCGAAGACCGGCACCGTGACGATGGACGTGGCCAAGGCCGTGGCCGACATCAAGGGCGGCAAGATCGAGTTCCGTGTCGACCGGCACGCGAACCTGCACTTCATCATCGGCAAGACGTCGTTCTCCGACGTGCAGCTGGTGGAGAACTACGCCGCCGCGCTCGACGAGATCCTGCGTCTGAAGCCCGCCGCGTCGAAGGGCCGCTACATCACGAAGGCGACCATCTCGACGACCAACGGCCCCGGCATCCCGCTGGACCAGTCGAAGACGCGCAACCTCACCGAGGAGGACGCGGCCGCCTGACGGCCCGCCCACCACGCCACGACGGCCCGGCACCCCACGGGGTGCCGGGCCGTCGTCGTCGCCAGCCGTGCGACGACGACGGCCCGGTCCCCCCTGCGGACCGGGCCCTCGCGCTCGCACCGACGTCCGGCGGTGCGTCAGCCCCTCACCAGGGCAGCCACTCGGTCACGCACGTGCCGTCCGCGCTCTCGCAGACCAGCCGCACGGGACCCTCCGGGCGGGTCTCCAGCCGGAAGTACCCGACCTCGTCCGTCTCGACGCTCGTGACGTCGCCGTCGGGGCGGCGCAGGACGACCCGGCCGGGGCGGGCCGGGATGAGCTGGCCCTCCACGCCGTCGTCGCTGACCTCGACCTCGACACCCACGCCGTCACCGTCGAAGACGAGCGTGCGCGAGGGCTGGCCGCTGCGGTCCCGCACACCGGCGGGCCCGGTCGCGGTCAGCGAGTCGTGCACCAGGGTGAGCAGGAGCAGGTCGGTCTCGAGCTCGTCGCGCAGCGCGAGCATGCCGCGGTGCGCGTGGAACGCCGTCGACGCGGCGGCCGTGACCCGGCGCAGCGTCTCCTCCTCCGCGGCCGCGCGCACGAGGTCCGCGGCGAGCGCGTCGTCGTCCTCCCACCGGTCCGCGGGTCGGGGCTGGGGCAGGCTCACGTCATCCGAGTGCCAGGACATCGCGGCCTCCTTCGCCGGGGGCGGTGCCGGACGGCACCGCGAGGTAGGTGCGGATCGCCTCGGTCTGGCGCAGCCGTGCCAGACCGCGCTGCCGCGTCGGACCGATCGAGCCGACCGGGATGCCCAGCGCGGCCGACACCTCCTGGTAGCTCGGTGGTGGGTCCGTCGAGAGCAGGAGCAGCAGGTCGCGCTGGTGGTCGGGCAGCTCCGCGAGCGCGGCGCGCAGGGCGGTGTGCCGCTCGGAGCGCAGCAGCTCGCGGTCCAGCTCGACGTCGTCCTGCGCGTCGAGCCGGCCCGTCGACGGGTCGACGGGCACCGACCGCCGCGCCAGGTTGGTGACGCGGATGCACTCGTGCCGCGTGGCCGTGGAGATCCAGCCCGGCAGCGCCTCCGGCTCCCGCAGGTCGGCCAGGTGCTCGAGCAGGTTGAGCCACACCGTCTGCGCGACGTCCTCGGCCTGCGGCGGCGTGAGGCGGAACTGCCGTACGCGCGCCATGACGAGGTTCGTGTGCCGGCGCACGATCTCCGACCACGACCCCTCGTCCCCGGTGAGGGCACCCGCCACGAGCTGCGACGTCGTGCGTTCCTCGTACGGACCGCCCAGCTGTTCCCGGCTGCTCACGACACGACTCCTCCGCCTGTCGGGAATGTCCCGAAGGCCATCATCTCGCTCCACGAGGCATGTGCCCAGCACGTCACGCCCCCGGCAGGATGTGCAGCGCCTTGCCGAACCCGGCGACGGGCTTGCCAGCGGCCAGCAGTGCACGGACCGCCTGCGGGCCGTCGACCCCGAGCTCGGTCATCGTCCGCGCGACGGCACCCGACACCTGCGGGGCGGCGAACGAGGTGCCGAGCCAGCACGCGAAGGCGTTGTCCTCGAAGGTGTGCCCCCCGCCGAACGCGGGGTTCTGGCTGCCCCGGACGAAGGTCGAGACGATGCCCTCCGCGACCGTCGACAGGTCCACCCACGGCCCGCGGCTCGACCACGTCGTCGGACGCAGGTCGGTCGTCAGCCCGCCGACCGCGACGACGCGACCGAACGCCGCAGGCCACGTGGGTGTCGTGTCCCCGTAGTTGCCTGCGGCCGACACGATGACCGCCGTGCTGCCTCGCTCGTCCTCGATCTCACGCACGACCTCGAGCGCCGCGCCGAGGGCCAGCGACGGCTCGTCGAGCAGGGTCTGCGTCCCGAGCGAGAGGTTGACGACGTCCGCACCGTCGCGAACGGCACGGACCAACGCGCACGCCACGTCGAGCTCGTCACCGGCGCCACCCGGGCCGATGGCCTTGTAGACGCGGATCCGGGCGCCGGGTGCGACCCGCGCGACGAGACCGGCGACGAAGGTGCCGTGCCCGGCGAAGACGTCGAGCCACCCGTCCTGCGGGTCGGCGTCCAGCGGGTCGATGTTCCCGTCGTCGCCGTGCGTGCCCGGCGCGTCCCCGGGGAGGCGTTCGACGTCGCGCAGCCAGCCGTCGGTGCGGACCTCGGCGGTGATACCGGAGTCGATCACGGCGACGGTGACGCCCTCGCCGTGCAGCGGGCCGGACTCCTGGTACGCGTCGAACGTCGCGACCGTGGCGGAGACACCACCCGAGTAGGGCTTCATGATCGGCCGCCCGCCCAGCGGGGTGACGTAGGACATCGAGACGGCGTGCCCCTGCCCGCGCCAGCCACGCACCAGCGCCGCCAGGTCGCCGCCCTGCGTGCCCGTGCGGCGCAGCCGCAGGATCCGCCCCTCGAGCTCGGGATGCCCCAGGGGGACCTCCACGAGACCGGCCGCCTCGGCCTCCGGGCGAAGGTCGGGCCAGGACTCGGTGCGCACGAGGACCTCGCCGGTGACGGAGAAGACGTCGGCCTCGTGCTCGTTGCGCGTCACGTCCAGCCGCGGGGCGTCGCGACGTGCCCAGCCGGTGCGCACCCGCTCGATCACGGCCTCGCGCACGCGGGTCGCGTCCTCGTCCGCGTCGTCGAGCGCGAGGTGACGGCCGAGCCCCCGCACGTAGCGCGTGCCGGTGCGCGGTCCGGTGCTGATCAGCGCGGCGGCCGCAGAGGGCGGCCCGCCCGGGACGAACCGCGCGTCGTAGTCGTCGGCGAACGGGCGGCCTGCCGGCCGCCCGGCGAATCGGGTCACTGGTTCCTCCTCGTCGATGGGTTCCCCCGTGGGAGTCAGAGAGGCGGGCGTACGCCCTGATACACCGGAGACGCACGACTTTCCCGGCAGGCCGCCAACTAGGATCGGCCCGTGCCCCCCGTCCCTGACGCGACGCCCGTCGACGAGGCCGACCGCCGCTCGCTCGTCGCGCAGGCCCGGGCGCTGGAGGCGGCCATCGACGCGGAGCCCGGCACGGTCCGGGAGCGGGCGCGGCAGGTCGTGGCCACCGCACGCTCCTCGGGCGAGCCCGAGGCCCTCGCGTGGGGCCTGCGTGCGCTCGCGGTGCTCGCCCGCCACGACGCAGATCCCGTGACCGCGGTCCGCCTCCTGGACGAGGCGGCGCGCGCCGCGCGGGGCCTGCACGACCAGACGGTGGCGGCGTGGGTCCTCGCGAGCCGCTCCGCGGCGCTCCTCGAGACCGGCAGGACGGCCCGCGCACGGACCGACGCGGCGAGCGCGCTGCGGCTGGCCGAGGGTGCGTCCGGCTCCGACCCGGACCTGCGCCGGTTGCGGGCACGCGTGGAGCTGCAGCTCGCCGTCATGGACCACAACGCCGGACGGCTGGCGGAGGCCGAGGCGCGCTACCGCACGATCGTGCGGGTCGCGCCGTCGGGCGACCCGGACCAGGTGCGCGCGGCCAACAACCTCGCGCTCGTGCTCGTGGCCCGCACCGAGTACACCGAGGCGCTGCGGTGGGCGCAGCTCGCCGTCGAGGGGGCCGAGCGGCTCGGCCCCGCGCTGCTGTCGTGGCCGTGCCTGACCCGGGCGCTCATCGAGGTGCACACGGGCCGGCTCGCCGACGGGCTGCGCGACCTCGAGCGCGCCGCCCGCGCCTCGCAGGAGGCGGGGCTCGCACCGGGGGAGTACTACCTGGAGTACGCCGAGACGATGCGCGAGCTGCGCCTGCTGCCCGAGGCCGCGGACGCGGGACGCACGGCGCTCGACGAGCTGCTCGCGGCCGGCGGCGGACTCGTCGAGGTCGATGCGCGGATCTCGCTCGCCGAGACGCTGCTGATGCTCGGTGACACGGCGGGCGCCGCGGAGCAGGCACACCTCGCCCGTGCCCGTGCCCGTGCGCAACGACGGCCCGGGTCGCACGACCGGGCCGTGCTCATCGAGGTGCAGGCACTCGCCGGCGCAGGCCAGGCGGGCGCCGCGGAGCTGAGC
>JAFAEH010000351.1 GCA_023424135.1 Actinomycetes bacterium
CCCCCGTGGCGGGCCGTGCCGCACCACCGGTGCGCGCGCCGCGCGCACCGCTCGCGGCGCGCGCCCGCACCTTCGTCGCGAGCGGGACCCACTCGCCGTCGGGCGTCAGGACGTGCGCGTCGACGACGTCGCCCGCGACGTAGGGCTCGCGCGGTGCACGGTTCAGCGGCACCCAGCGCAGGTCGGCGTCCAGGAGGTGGTCGTCGACGACGTCGCCGAGGCGGTACGGGGAGCCGGCGGTCGGAGACCGGCGGACCCACTCCCCCGACGCCGTGAGCTCGAAGCCGTCCACCACCGTGCCGACGCCGTCCATGGCCCTCCTCGCCCGTCCGGGGCGCCGCGACCGACGTCCCCGCCGCAGGCTACCGCCCTCGGCCCGCGCGACGTGCCGCCGTCGTGCGCAGGGTTCGGGACGTCAGACGTCCCCCACCCTGCACGGCCCGGGCGCACCTGCGTCGTCCACGGGCGGGCGGGGGTCCGGCATGGTCAGCCGCGGCAGCAGGACGTGAACGAGTGGCCCGATCGCGAGCGCGTAGACGAGCGTGCCGACGCCGACGGTCCCGCCGAGCACCCACCCGACGCTCACGACCACGACCTCGATGCCGCCGCGCACGGCGCGCACGGGCCACCCCGTGCGCGCGACGAGCCCCGTCATGAGCCCGTCACGCGGGCCGGGACCGAGGCGCGCACCGACGTACAGGGCCGTCGCCAGCGCGTTGACGAGCACACCGGCCACCACCAGGCCGCCGCGGGCGGCGAGGTCGAGCGGGACGGGCTCCGGGTCGGGCAGCATCGCGGCGAGCGAGAGGAACGGGTCGACCAGCACGCCGATGACGAGCACGTTGGCGAGCGTGCCGACGCCCGGGCGCTGGCGCAGGGGCACCCAGCACGCGAGCACGACGACCGACACGGCGACCGTGACGGTGCCGAACGACCAGCCGGTGACGCGCACGATCCCCTGGGTCAGCACGTCCCACGGCATCGCCCCCAGGTGCGCACGCACCAGCAGCGCGATGGAGGCGGCGTAGAGCACGAGACCGACGAGGAGCTGCACGTCGCGACGCACACCGGGCCGCGGCCGCGCCGGACGCCCGGTCCACGCCCGGCGCGGGGTGGGCGCCGGCGCCTGCGCACCCAGCCCGGCCAGCCGCACCAGAGGGCGGTTCACCTCGACGCCCCGTGCGACCGGTCCGCCAGGTGCGACCGGTGCGACGGCGGCGGCGGGCGGTGCCCGAGCCCGTCGGCCCGCACGGTGCGGACGAGGGCCACCGCGAGCGCGGTCGCCCCGACGACGAGAGCCAGCAGGAGAAGAGCAGCACGCATGGCTTCATGCTCCTGCACATCTGGCCTTGTGATCCATAGCCACTTGGCCGATAGTGGCCGCATGGATGTCGTGGTGGATCGCCGGATCAACGGGACACGGCTGCGTTCGCTGCTCGGCGCGTGGCAGCGCACGGGCCCGGCCTACCAGTCGCTCGCCGATGCGCTGCGCGCCCTGACGCGCAGCGGTGCCCTCCCGCTCGGCACGCGTCTGCCGGGTGAGCGCGAGACCGCCGACGCGCTCGGCGTCTCGCGGACCACCGCGACCGCGGCGTACGACCTGCTGCGCGACGAGGGCTTCCTCGTCTCGCGGCGCGGGTCCGGGACCGTCACGACCCTGCCGTCGGGTGCGTCCGACCGCGCACCGGCGTGGCTCGGCACGACGGAGCAGGGGCTGGTCGACCTGTCGGCCGCCGCACCCGTGGCACCGTCCCAGCTCGCGCACGCGTGCGCGGCGGCGCTCGACCAGCTCCCGCGCCACACCACCGGGGCCGGGTACGTCCCGCTCGGCCTGCCGGCGCTGCGCGCCGCGCTCGCCGAGCGGTACACGCGTCGCGGCGTGCCGACGACGCCGGACCAGGTGCTCGTCACGACGGGCGCCCAGCAGGCCATCCACCTGCTCGTCGCGACGCACGCGGGACCGGGCGACCGGGTCGTCGTCGAGCACCCCACCTACCCCCACGCGATCGACGCCGTGCGCGCCGCGGGCGCTCGGCCCGTCCCTGTGCCGACGGGTGCCCACGGCACGGACGTCGACCTGCTCGCCGCGACGGTCCACCAGGTCGCCCCGCGGCTGGCGTACCTCGTCCCGGACCACCACAACCCGACCGGGACGTCGCTGTCCGACGCGGACCGTGAGCGGGTGCGTGACCTCGCGCGGCGGACGCGTACGGTCCTCGTCGGCGACGAGACGCTCACCGACCTGACGCTCGACGGCCCGCGACCGGCCCCGTTCGCGGGCAGCGGCGCCACCGACCGGCACGTCGTGTGCGTCGGCTCGGCCTCCAAGTCCTTCTGGGGCGGGCTGCGGGTGGGCTGGGTGCGCGCGCACCCGGACCTCGTGGGCGCGCTGGCCCAGCGCCGGGCGCACGTCGACATCGGCACGTCGGTGCTCGACCAGCTCGTGACGCTCGAGCTGCTGGACCGTGCGGACGAGGTGCTCGCCGAGCGCGTCGCCGCGGTGCGCACGCAGCGCGACGCCCTGCTGCGGATGCTCGCGGACGACCTGCCCGACTGGCACGTCCCCGTGCCCGCTGGCGGGCTGTCGACGTGGATCGACCTCGGCGCACCCGTCTCGACGGCGCTGTCCGCGCTCGCGCACGGGCACGGCGTCCGCGTCGCACCGGGGCCGGCGTTCGGCGTCGGGGGAGCGTTCGACGACCGGCTGCGCGTGCCGTTCTCGCAGCCGGTCGACGCGCTGCGTCGCGCGGTCGACGGGCTCGCGGCCGCGTGGTCGACGCTCGGCGTCGTGGGCCCCGCCCGCGTCACGGGCGCACAACCCGCGCTGGTCTGAGCCCGGTCCGAGCCCGGCTCCGGCCGATCACCGCAGGACCGCCCTCGACTCAGTCGCCGGGGAGCGCCACCCCGGGCGGCTGGTCCTGCCCGTCGTGCTGCAGGACCGCGCGTCGCACGCCCTGGCCGGCGAGCGACCGCCAGTGCTCCCCCAGCCACTGCTCGGCCTCGAACCGGGCCAGGAAGACCGGGCTGCCCGGACGGTCGAGGGTCCGCTCCGCCGCGTCGACCAGGCGCCACTGCCAGCGCGGCCGCACGACCATCACCGCACCCCCGTCGCGTCGGCGGCCAGCGCCCGTGCGACGCGCGCCGCGAAGGCGGGCCCCTCGTAGATGAACGCCGTGTACGCCTGCA
Source organism: Actinomycetes bacterium (assembly GCA_023424135.1). Taxonomy (GTDB): domain Bacteria; phylum Actinomycetota; class Actinomycetes; order Actinomycetales; family Cellulomonadaceae; genus Cellulomonas. The sequence goes on from JAFAEH010000351.1 coordinate 3,187, forward strand.
CGAGGGTCGCGCCGACCGCGAGGTACTCGCGCGCGTCGGCGGGGCTGCTCACACCGCCGACGCCGATGACCACCGCGTCCGGGCCGAGCCGCGTGCGCAGCCGCGCGACCACGTCGAGGCCGCGGGCGAGCAGCGGCGGCCCGGACAGCCCGCCCGGCCCGAGGTCGTGCGCGATCGTCGTGTTCACGGCGACGACGCCGTCCAGCCCGAGCTCGGCCACCAGGTCGGCGACCGCGTCCACGTCGTCGTCCGACAGGTCCGGGGCGATCTTCACCAGCAGCGGCACGACCGGACGCCCGGCCCGCGTGGTCGCCTCGTCGGCGGCGACGCGGGTCGCCGTGAGCACGGGGCGCAGCGAGTCGACCGCCTGCAGGTCCCGCAGCCCGGGCGTGTTCGGCGACGAGACGTTGACGACGAGGTAGTCGGCGTACGGGGCGAGCCGTCCGGCGCTCGTCGCGTAGTCCGCGGCGGCCTCCTCGACCGGCGTCACCTTGGTCTTGCCGATGTTCACCCCGACGACGAGGTCACGGCCTCGGGGCGTCGCGCGCAGGCGTCGCAGACGCTCCGCGACCACCTGCGAGCCCTCGTTGTTGAAGCCCATGCGGTTGCGCAGCCCGCGCCGGTCGAGCACGCGCCACAGGCGCGGCCGCTCGTTGCCGGGCTGGCCGTGCGCGGTGACGGTCCCGATCTCGACGAACGCGAAGCCGAGCATCGCCAGGCCCTCGACCGCGCGCGCGTCCTTGTCGAAGCCGGCCGCCAGGCCGAACCTGCCGGGGAACGTACGCCCGCGCACGCGCACGGCCCCCGCCCCGCCGCGCGGCACTCCCAGCGCGCGCGAGACGACCGACCGCAGGCCCGGGACGCGGCCGACGGTGCCGATGAGCGCGAACGCCAGGTGGTGGGCCCGTTCGGGGTCCATGCGACGGAAGACCAGGTCGAACAGCAGGCGGTACACGGCGCTCACCCTACGGCGGGCGGTGGCAGCGGCGGGTCCGTGTCCGCGACGGCGACGGCGCCCGCCGCCGCGCCCGACCGGCCGATGCGCCACAGCCACCACAGCCCGACGAACGGCAGGACGAGCGGCACGTAGCCGTAGCCCGCCCCGAAGCCCGACCACACGGTCTCGTCGGGGAAGTCGCCGACGTCGACGATCGACAGCGTGCCGACGGCGAGCACGCCGACGAGCTCGAACCCGACGGTCGCCCACGCGAGGGTGCGCAGGTCGCGCGCGAGCGCGACCGTCGCCACCACGTACACGACGCCGGCGACGAGCGAGAGCACGTAGGCCAGCGGCGCCTCGTGCAGCTTCGTCGTCACCTGGTAGAGGCCTCGCGCGGTCGCCGCGAGCGCGAGCACGCCGTACACGGCGACCAGCAGGCGCCCACCGCCGGTCCCGGTGCGCCGGCGTCCCTGCGGCACCGCCGCAGGGGTGGTCCCGGCCGGTCCCGGCCCCCGGTTCGTACCGTCGCTCACACCGTCCCCCAGATCTGCAGCAGCCGGAGCTCGAGGAACGCGACCGTGAGCGCCGCGACGAGCAGCACGACCGAGCTCCAGCGGGTGCGCTCGGCGAAGGCCCACGCCGCGGCCACGGGCAGGATCACGAGCTGCGTGACGACGTACCCCCACAGCAGCCAGCCGTCGACGTCCTGCCCGCCCGTCGCCTGCACGACCGCGAGCACCACGGCCTGCAGCACGAGCACGCCCTCGACGACGGCCCCGCCCCACAGCTGACGCAGCACGACGGCACGGTCGGCGACCACGAACCACGTCGCCCAGGCCGCGAGCGCGACGCACAGCGCCGCGACGAGCAGCGCGAGGGGAAGGACCACGGCTGCACAACCTACCCCGGCTACCATCGACGCGTGATCTCGCTGACCTCCACCGACCCCACCCAGCTCGACGTCGACGCGGTCGTCGTCGCCGTCCGGCAGCAGGGCACCTCCGTCGCCCCCGTCGCGGCCGACTGGCTGCCCGCCGAGCTCGTCCGCCAGATCACGCAGGACGGACCCCGTCTGGGCATCACGGGCGCCGCCGACGAGGTCCGTCGCCTGCCCGGCACGGGTCTGAAGGCGGCGACGCTCGCCGTCACGGGCCTCGGCGACGCCTCGCTGGACACCGCGTCCCCCGCGGGCGCCGAGGCGCTGCGCCGCGCGGCCGGTGCCGCGACGCGCGAGCTCGCGGGCCTCGCGTCGGTCGCACTCGCGCTGCCCGCGGACGACGCGGGCACGGTCGGTGCCGTCGCCGAGGGTGCGCTGCTGGGGGCCTACCGGTTCTCGCGGTACCACACGGGTGACGCACCCGTCGGGCGGATCCAGGTCGTCGCCGCCAAGCCGCGCGACAAGGCCGCCCTCGCGGCGCTCGCACGTGCGGAGGTCGTCGCGGCGGCCGTGCACGCGACGCGCGACCTGGTGAACACCGCCCCCAACGACCTGTTCCCCGGGGCGTTCGCCGACGCCGCGAAGGCGGCGGTCAAGGCGTCGGGCGCCAAGGGCCTGAAGGTCACCGTGCTCGACGAGAAGGCGCTGACGGCCGGCGGGTACGGCGGCATCGTCGGCGTCGGCCAGGGCTCGGCGCGTCCGCCGCGCCTGGTGAAGGTCGCGTACGCGCCCGCCAAGGCGTCGGGCCACGTCGCACTCGTGGGCAAGGGCATCACGTTCGACTCGGGCGGCATCTCCATCAAGCCCGCGGCGGGCATGGAGGCCATGAAGTCCGACATGGCCGGTGCCGCGGCCGTGCTGCATACGGTCGTCGCGGCCGCGCGCCTCGGCCTGCCCGTGGCCGTCACGGGGTGGCTCTGCCTGGCCGAGAACATGCCGTCGGGGACGGCGCAGCGCCCCTCGGACGTCATCACGATCCGCGGCGGCAAGACGGTCGAGGTGCTCAACACGGACGCCGAGGGCCGCCTCGTGATGGCCGACGGCCTCGTCGCCGCCGTCGAGGAGAAGCCCGACGTGGTCGTCGACATCGCGACCCTCACGGGCGCGCAGATGGTCGCGCTCGGCCACCGCGTCTCGGCGGTCATGGGCACCGACGACGCGCGCGCGGAGCTCGTCGACGCCGCGCACGGCGCCGGTGAGCAGCTCTGGCCCATGCCGCTGCCGGCGGACCTGCGCGCAGGCCTGAAGTCGAAGGTCGCGGACCTCGCGAACATCGGCGACCGCTTCGGCGGCATGCTCACCGCCGGCATCTTCCTGCAGGAGTTCGTCGGGTCGACGCCATGGGCGCACCTGGACATCGCGGGCCCCGCGTTCAACGAGCGGACCGCGTTCGGGTACACGCCGGTCGGCGGCACGGGCGTCGGCGTGCGCACGCTGCTGCGGCTGCTCGAGCAGCGCGCGTCCTGACGGCCGTCCGGCGCCGGCCACGCCGGTCGGCGCCGGCGCGGGGCCGGTGCCGTG
>JAFAEH010000022.1 GCA_023424135.1 Actinomycetes bacterium
GTCGAACTCGGACTTTGGCGGCTTCTGGAGCGTCAGAAGCCGCCAAAGTCCGAGTTCGACGAATGGGGGGTCCGGGATGTGGACGGGATGGGAGGGGTCAGGGTGGGGGCGGGGCGGGGCGGGGTCAGGCGGGGGGCGGGGCGTCCGGGGCGGAGCGGGCGAGGCGGCGGGCGAGGATCGCGCACACCACGATCTGCAGCTGGTGGAACGCGATGACGGGCAGCGCGACGCTCGCGGCGACGGCGGGTGCGAACAGCACGGCCGCCATCGGCAGACCCGTGGCGGCGGACTTCTTCGACCCGCACATGAGCAGCGCGACCCGGTCGCCGCGGTCCAGGCCGAGCAGCGCGCCACCGCGCCACGTGAGCCCGAGCATCGCGGCCAGCACGACGGCGCACACGACGAGCAGGACGACGAGCGTCCCGACGGTCAGGTGGTCCCACGCACCCGAGGACTGCGCCTCGCTGACGGCGGAGAACACGACGAGCAGGATCGTCGCCCGGTCGGTGACCTTGGTGACCTGCCCGTGCCGGCGCAACCACGGGCCGATCCACGGCTGGACGACCTGGCCGACGACGAACGGCAGCAGCAGCTGCAGCAGGATCCCGGTGACCGCTCCCCCGTCGAGCCCGGCGCCGGTCGCACCCATGAGCACGGCGACGAGCAGCGGCGTGAGCAGGACGCCCAGCACGTTGGAGATCGTCGCGCCGGTGATCGCACCGGCGACGTTGCCGCGGGCCACGGACGTCAGGACGACCGACGACTGCACCGTCGACGGCAGCAGCGACAGGTAGAGCACACCGCGGCGCAGGTCGGGTGCGAGGACGGCGTCCGGCAGCAGCTGGACGAGCAGCCCCAGGACGGGGAACGCGACATACGTCGCCGCGAGCATCGAGCCCTGCAGGCGGAACCGCCTGAGCCCGTCGACGACCTCCCGGGTCGGCATGCGCGCGCCGTACAGGAAGAACAGCACCACGATCGCGACGGTCCGCACGTGGTCGAGGACCGCGGCTGCCGCCTCGGGCACCGGCACGAGCAGCCCGAGGACGAGGACGGTGAGGATCATCGCCGTCAGCGGGTCGAGCCACCGCAGCCAGGCGGGCCCTTTCATGCGGCGGGGGTCTGGGGACGGCCGTGGCAGGTCATGGGACCATCCTCGCAGCCCCGCCGAACGACCGGGCCGACCCTGACCTCCCCGGCCGCCCTGCGGCACGCCGACGAGGCCCCGGCAGGCGGTTCTGCTCCGTCGCCGTCGCACGCCCGGAGGTCGAGCGCGTGCCGACGTCCGACGGAGCACCGCCGGGAGCGTGGGGATACGTGCGTGACGCACCGTGGGGAGGGTCCCGGAGCTCCTGCCTCCGGGACCCTCCCCACGGTGCGTGCCGGCGGACGTGGCCGGCGCGGTCGGTCAGCGCACGACGCCGAAGCCGCCGGTCCACGAGATCTTCTCGCCGACGGCGAGGGTGAGCTGCAGGAAGCCGATCGCCTCGAGCTCGTGCGCGCGGGCCAGCGACCCGGCGTCCACCGCGGCGACGCCACCGGCGGTGACGGCGGCGACGAGGGTCTGCTTGGCGGCGGCGTCGTCGCCCGCGACGAGCACGGTGGTGGTGAGGTCGCCGACCTTCTTGCCGGCGAGCGTCGCGGCGAAGTTCGTGTTGAACGCCTTGAGGACCGTGCTGCCCGGCAGCGCGGCCTGGATCTGCGCGGCGGCCGACGAGCCGGCGGGGACGACGAGCGAGTCGAACGTCTCGAAGTTCAGCGGGTTGGTGATGTCGACGACGACCTTGCCGGCGAGCTGGTCGCCGTAGGCCGCGAGGATCCCCTCGACGGCCGGGTAGGGCACGGCGAGGACGACGACGTCGCCGGTGAGCGGTGCGGTGCCGACCTGGTCGTGGGTGACGTGCGTGACGTCGGCGCCGCCCGCGGCGAGCACACCGCCGATCGCGGAGCCCATGTTGCCGGTGCCGATGATGGTGAACGTGGTCATGTCCGTGCCCTCTCTGCCTGGCGTCGCGTCCGCGGCACCGCGTTCAGTTGATGTCACAACCATACGCCTTGTTAGTTGTTGCATCAACTATTGAGAGGTGACGCCGCTCACCCCCACGCAACCGGCCCGCGGGCGCCGGCCTGCGGACGCGGGCCCGTCAGTCCTGGACGACGCGACGGGCGTAGGTCGCCGTGCGCAGGTCGCGGACCCGGGTGAGATGGGCACGCATCGCGTCGCGCGCGTCGTGCTGCCCGTGCTCATGTGGCTCGGCGGCGTCGGCAACGGGCTGACCATCGGCCCCAACCTCACCGTGACGCTCGCCGCCGCGGACCGCTCCCGCCCCGGCGCGGCCGCCGCGCTCCTGCAGACGGGCCAGCGCCTCGGCTCGGCGCTCGGCACCGCGGGCGCCGCCGCGCTGCTCTACGCGCACGGCACCGCAACCGCGTCCGGCACCCGCGGCGCCCTGGTGCTGTGCGCGACCCTGGTCGGTGGTGCGGCCGTGGTCGCGACGATCACCGCCGTCCGCGAGCCCCGCCCGGGCCGTCCGTCGTCGACGTGACCTGCACTCGACAATCTGTGGTCTCTGAGTTCGACAATCTGTGGTCTCTAGAGTCCACAATCTGTGGGACGTAGGGTCGCGTCGACAATCTGCGGGGAGCTCGGAGCGGGCCAGGTGGACGCGGCTGCGGCATCGCTGCGCAAGTTCGCCGACACCGTCGACCACCGCCGTTCGGGCGCCCCCACGGTCCTCGGCGTCATCGTCCCGGGCGGCTACGGCTACCGACGAGCAGACGGCGTCGACGTCGTCCCGCTGGTGGCCCTGGCCCCCTGACGTCGCCGCCCGGACGCGGACACCGACCACGCCTCGCCGAGGCCGACCTCGACGACCCGAGGGCCCGGCACCCGCGCACTCAGTTCGCCTCCGAGCGCCCCTGACGCCAGTAGCCCATGAACGCGACGGCCTTGCGGTCGACGCCGCACTCGCTGACGAGGTGGCGGCGCAGGGTCTTGATGACACCGGCCTCGCCGGCGAGCCACGCGTACAGGGACGCCTCGGCCGCGAGCGACGTGTGGGTGGCGTGGTCGACGGGGACCTCCCACAGCAGGCCGGCGTCGATGTCGACGTCCTCGAGGTCGAGGTCCGGGACGGGGGCCTGGCCGGGCAGGAGGCGCGCGCACGCGGCGCGGACGGCGGGGACGAGCAGGTCGCCGTGCTCGCGGCCGTCACGGCCGAGCCAGTGGACGCGCACGCCGTCGGGGGCGTCGAGGGCGATGTGGTCGTCGGACCACGGCATCTCGACGAGGACCTCGCCGACCGCGTCGCGCGGCAGCCGCTCGACGATCCCGGCGATCGCGGGCAGCGCGGTCTCGTCGCCCGCGATGAGCAGGCGGTCGGTGCGCGCCGGGGGGACGAAGTCGACGCCGCCGTGCGGGCCGACGTGGTCCGCGTTGGGGCCGAGGACGACGAGCTCGTCACCGACCTGCGCACCCGACGCCCACCGCGACGCAGGACCCGTGTCGCCGTGCAGGACGATGTCGACGTCGAGCTCGCGCGGCGCGGGCCGCACCCAGCGCGCGGTGTACGTGCGCATGGGGTGGCGGCGGTCGTCGGGCAGGGCGCGCCAGGTGCCGTACCAGTCGCCGCTGCGACCGAGGTCCATGAGCTCGTCGTACGGGGCGTCGGCCATCGGCAGGAAGAACTTGATGCGCTGGTCGAACCCGTTGTCCGCGAAGCGGTCCAGGTCGTCGCCGGTGAACGTGACGCGCAGCAGGCTCGGGCACAGGCGCTGCAGCGCCGCGACCCGCACGTGGAACATCCGGAACGGGGTCGCCGCGGGCGCGGTCGTCTCGACGGTCGTCGTGGGGGCCTCGGTCACGTCGCCCAGCATAAGGTGAGGCTTACCTGATGACGCAAGACCGCGACGACGTCACGTGGCGCACACCCCCGGCAGCGGCGCGACGCCGAGCAGCTCACCGGAGCGGGTGCCAGCGGGATCGGCAACCGGATCGGCTGACCCGCCGCCGGGGCCGGTCGAGCCGCCGACCCGTCGCGGCGCCGTCCGCGGCCCGCGGCCCGGGACGTCCGCCCGCTACGCCGCCGACGTGCCGAACGCGAGCCCCAGCAGGTACGTCACCGCCGCGGCGCCGTACCCGATGGCGAGCTGACGCAGGGCTCGCCGCGCGGGCGACGCCCCGGACAGCAGCCCGACGACCGACCCCGTCCCCAGCAGCGCGACCCCCACCAGCCCGGCCGACCAGACGACCGCGGTCGTCCCCGACGCGCCCAGCAGGTACGGCAGGACGGGGATCAGCGCACCGGACGCGAAGAAGCAGAAGCTCGCGATCGCGGCACCCCACGCGGTGCCGACGGACTCGTGCTCGTCACGCTCGGCGGCGGGCGCCCCGTCGCGTCGCACGTCCGACGACGAGCCCGCAGCGACATCGGGCAGCGTCGTCGACGTGCGCAGCAGCGACCCGGTCAGTGCGTGCCCCGCCTCGTACTGCGCGAGCGACGCGAGGACGACGTCCGCACGGGCCTGCGCGTCGCCCGCGTCCATCCCGCGCGCGCGGTAGACGAGCGCGAGCTCGTTGGCGGTGACGTCGAGGTGCCGCAGCGCCGCGGCCGCGTCCGCGTCGGGCCGGGACGCCTCGAGCAGCTCACGCTGCGAGCGCACCGACACGTACTCCCCCGCCCCCATCGACAGCGCGCCCGCGAGCAGTCCCGCGAGGCCGGTGAGCAGCACGGTGTGCGTCGCGACGCCGCTCGCACCGATCCCCAGGACGAGTGCGAGGTTCGAGACGAGCCCGTCGTTCGCGCCGAACACGGCGGCCCGGAACGTCCCGGAGATCTGCTGTCGCCCGCGCATCGCGAGCCCGCGGACGACCTCCTCGTGGATCTGCTCGTCCGCGGCCATCTGCGGTGTCGCCTCGGCGTCCCGCTCGTACGTCGAGCGGGCCTCGGCACGCTGGGCGAGCGCCAGGACGAACACCGACCCGAACCGCCGGGCGAGCCACCCGAGCACCCGGCTGCGCCAGTCCCCGCGCAGCGGACGGCCCACGTCGTCGCCGAGCAGCGCGAGCCAGTGCGCCTCGTGCCGCCGCTCGGCCTCCGCGAGCGCCAGCAGGATGTCCCGCTCCTCGCCCGTGCGGCGCGCGGCGAGGTCCCGGTACACGGCCGCCTCGGCGCGCTCGTCGGCGAGGTTGCGACGCCAACGGCGCACCTGCGCGCGGCTCGGTGCCATCCACCCTCCCTGCCCGCTCCTGCCCCGACGCTACGACGCACCCCGGCCCACGGGAAGCACGCGGCACGCGGCAGGCGGCACGCGGCGGGAGCGTGCAGGGTTGCCGTCGTCCGGCGACGGCAACCCTGCACGCGTCCCCGGTGGCGGCCGCGGGCTAGGGTCGATACGGCGACGAGGAGGTCCGTGTGACGCAGCCGGTGACGTTCGGGGTGGTGGGGTCCGGGTGGCGGGCCGAGTTCTTCGTGCGCGTGGCGCGCCTGCTGCCGGACCGGTTCCGGTGCGTGGGCGTCGTGACCCGCACCGCCGAGCGCGGCGCGTGGGTCGAGGCCGCGTGGGGCGTGCCGACGGTCCGCACGATCGAGGAGCTCGTGACGGGTGCGCTGCCCGGTGCGGGCGTCGCGCCCGACCGGCCCGAGCTCGTCGTGACCGCGACGCCGTGGCCCGTGACGCCCGACGCGGTGCGCGAGATCGTCGACGCGGCGGTGCCGGTGC
>JAFAEH010000039.1 GCA_023424135.1 Actinomycetes bacterium
GACGCGCCCCCGCCCGTGGACGCACCACCGCTCGGGGCACCCAGGCGGAGCGGGCCGCGGCGGCGCCCGCGCGGGCGGCGTCCGCCCGCGGGCGACAGGGGTCGGGGTCCCGCACGGCAGACGTCGGGCGCACGGCACGTCCGCCGCGCACACCCGTGCGCGAGACACGCGCCGCCGTCGCGGCGTCGCGCCCGCGCATGGTGGCGCTCGTCGTCGTGCTCGCGCTGGTCCTGGCGACGTTCGCAGGACGGCTCGTCTACGTGCAGGTGATCGCGGGCCCCGACATCGCCGAGACGGCGCGCGCCAAGCGCATGACGACCGCCTCGGTGATCGGGGCGCGCGGGGAGATCACCGATGCCGGGGGCGTCGTGCTCGCGACGTCCGTCGAGCGGTACAACGTGGTGGCGAACCAGGTCCTCGCGGGCCGGTACAAGGCGCGCGGGTCGACCGGTGGTCTCGACGGCGCGGCGGGTGTCGCGTCCCGGCTCGCGCCGCTGCTCGGGCTCAACGCCGCCGAGCTCGGTGGGGACCTCGTCGGGACCCGCGGCTGGGTCATGATCGCGCGCAACGTGCTCCCGGACGTCGCGCGCGAGATCCGCTCGCTGCGCCTCGACGGCATCTCGGTCGAGAAGGTCGCGGACCGCGTCTACCCCAAGGGGACGGTCGCGGGGAACATCGTCGGCTTCGTGAACTCCGAGGGTGTGGGGCTGCAGGGCCTGGAGTACGCGCTCGACGGGACGCTGCAGGGCACCCCGGGGGAGGAGAGCTACGAGCAGGGCCGGGGCGGTCAGCCGATCCCCGGCGGCGCGAGCGAGGGGACCCCCGCGAGCAACGGCGACTCGGTGCGCCTGACGATCGACTCCGACCTGCAGTGGCGGGCCGAGGAGGCGCTGCGCAACCAGGTCGCGGCCACGGGGGCCGACGGGGGCACGGTCGTCGTCATGCGGCCCGCGACCGGTGAGGTCCTCGCCCTGGCCGACTCGGCGGCGTTCGACCCGAACGAGCCCGGCCAGGCGGGCAGCGGCGCGCTCTCCAAGAGCGTCTCGGAGGTCTTCGAACCCGGCTCCACGAGCAAGGTCGTCACGATGGCGGCCGCGCTCGAGGAAGGGCTCGTGACCCCCACCGAGCAGTTCGAGGTCGCCGACCGGTGGCGCACGCCGCAGGGCGAGACCATCAAGGACTCGCACGACCACGGCGTCGAGAAGCTCACGGCGACCGGGATCTTCGCGGAGTCCTCGAACGTCGGCACCATCCTGTTCGGCCAGCGGCTGTCCAAGCAGCAGCGCCACGACTACATGGCGGCGTTCGGGTTCGGGTCCCGGACGGGCATCGAGATGCCCGGGGAGTCGCCCGGCATCCTGCACCCGGCGGACGCCTGGCAGGGGCGTGACGAGTACGCCGTGCTCTTCGGCCAGGCCGTGTCCGTCAACGCGCTGCAGGCCGCGAGCGTGTTCGCGACCGTCGCCAACGGCGGGGTGCGCGTCGCACCGCACATCGTCGCGGGCACGACCGACGCCGACGGGGTGTACACCGCGAAGGCCGCGCCGGAGGGGGTGCGCGTCGTCTCCGAGCAGACCGCGGACATCGTCCTGTCGATGATGGAGAGCGTCGTCGACGACGGCACGGGCGGCAACGCCGCGATCCCCGGCTACCGCGTCGCGGGCAAGACCGGCACCGCGCAGCGGTTCAACCCGAGCGGCTACACGTCCTCGTTCATCGGTGTCGCACCGGCCGACGACCCGCAGGTCGTCACGGCCGTGATCCTGCACAACCCGCGCACCTCGACGTACGGCGGCGTGGTCGCGGCGCCGGTCTTCGCGGACGTCACGGGCTACGCGCTGCAGCAGCTCGGGATCGCGCCGTCGGGCACACCCGCGTCGCTGTACCCGACGACGTGGGAGTGAACGACCGGGGTAGATTCCTCCCCATGACGTCCCCCCTGGGCCGGCTGCGCCCCGAGCACCCGCCGGTCCGCAGGGTCGCCGACCTGGTCGCCGACCTCGACCTCGACGTCGTCGGGGCCGCGCCCGGCGCTCGCACGTTCACCGGTGTGACCATGGCCAGCGGCGACACGGAGCCCGGTGACCTGTTCGTCGCCGTGCCGGGCCTGAAGGTGCACGGCGCGGCGTACGCGGCCGACGCGCTCGCGCGTGGAGCGGTCGCGGTGCTCACCGACGCCGACGGCAGCGCGCTCGTCCCCGCCGACGCCGACGTGCCCGTGCTCCTCGCCGACGACCCGCGCGGGCTCGCGGGGCCCGTCGCGGCCTGGGCGCTCGGCGACCCGGGCGAACGGCTCGTGACCGTCGGGATCACGGGGACCAACGGCAAGACGACCACCACCTACTTCGTCGACGCGGCGCTGCGCGCCCAGCACGCGAGCACCGCCGTGCTCGGCACCGTCGAGCTGCGCATCGGCGACGAGGCGGTGGAGAGCCCGCGCACGACCGTCGAGGCGCCCGTGCTGCAGGCGCTGCTGGCGCGTGCGTCCGAGCGCGGCGCGAGCGCGCTGACCACCGAGGTGTCCTCGCACGCGCTCGCGCTGGGTCGCGTGCACGGCGTGCGCTTCGACGTGGTCGCGTTCACGAACCTCCAGCGCGACCACCTCGACTTCCACGGGGACATGGAGGGCTACTTCCGGGACAAGTCCCGCCTGTTCGCGCCCGAGCAGGCGCGCCGCGGGGTCGTCGTCGTCGACGACCTGTGGGGCCAGCGCCTCGCGGAGGAGGCGCCGATCCCCGTCGAGTCGGTGGCCACGCACGTCGGTGCGCCCGAGTGCGCGGGCGCCGACTGGTCCGTCGTGGACGCCGACATCGGTCTGGACGGTGTCGGCTCGCGCTTCTCGCTGCGCGGCCCGGACGGGCGCGTGCACGAGGCGCACAGCCCGCTGCCCGGGCTGGTCAACGTGTCCAACGCCGCGCTCGCCGTCGTCGTCGCGCATGCCGCCGGCGTGCCGCTGCGGGACGCGATCGACGCCGTGGCGGGTGCGCACGCCATCCCCGGGCGCATGGAACGGGTCGTCGAGCGCGGCGAGGGCTGGCCGTTGTGCCTGGTCGACTACGCGCACACGCCCGATGCGCTCACGCTCGCGCTCGAGGCCGTCCGGCCGATCACACCGGGCCGGCTCGTGCTCGTGTACGGCTCCGACGGCGACCGCGACCGCGGCAAGCGTCCGATCATGGGGCAGATCGGTGCGCGGCTGGCGGACGTGCTGGTCGTCACCGACGAGAACCCGCGCTCGGAGGACCCCGCGTCCATCCGCGCCGCCATCCTCGCGGGTGCACGCGACGTGCGCCCCGACCTGGCCGACGTGCACGAGGCGACCAGCCGCGCGCAGGCCATCCGCGACGCCCTTCGTCTGGCCGGTCCGGACGACACCGTGATCGTCACGGGCAAGGGCCACGAACCGACCCAGGAGATCGCCGGGGTGTTCCACCGCTACAACGACCGTGACGTGTTCCTCGCGGCCCGCGCCGAGGCCCGGGAGCAGCACGCGTGATCGCGCTCACGGCGGCCGAGATCGCGGCCGCGACCACCGGCACCCTGTCCGGCGTGGACCCCACGACGCTCGTCACCGGACCCGTGGTCGTCGACTCGCGCGAGGTGCTGCCCGGCGGGCTGTTCGTCGCGCTGCCCGGTGAGCACGTCGACGGCCACGACTTCGCGGCGCGTGCGGTCGAGGCCGGTGCCGCGCTCGTGCTCGCGGCCCGCGTGCTCGACGGCGTGCCGTGCGTCGTCGTCCCGGACGTCGAGGTCGCGCTCGGTGCGCTCGCGCGCGACGTGCTGGGACGCCTGCGCGAGGCTGCCGCCGAGCCCGGGGGAAGCGGGCTGCGTGTCCTGGGCGTCACCGGGTCCGTGGGCAAGACGACGACGAAGGACGTGCTCGCGCAGCTGTGCGCGGCGGCCGGTCCCACGGTCGCACCGGTGCGTTCCTTCAACAACGAGATCGGGCTGCCGCTCACGGTGCTGCGCGCCGACGAGGCGACCCGGTTCCTCGTGCTCGAGATGGGCGCGAGCGGGCCCGGGCACCTGACGTACCTCACCGACATCGCCGCACCCGACGTGGCCGTCGTGCTCGTCGTCGGGCAGGCCCACCTGGGCGGCTTCGGCGGCGGTGTCGACGGCGTCGCACGGGCCAAGGCCGAGATCGTCGCCGGACTCGTCCCGGGCGGGACGGCCGTGCTCAACGCGGACGACGTGCGCGTGCGCGCGATGGCCGCGGCGGCCCCCGGCCCCGTGGTCATGTTCGGCGTCGCACCCGATGCGCAGGTCCGCGCGCTCGACGTGCGCCTCGACGGCCTCGGTCGGGCGTCCTTCACGCTCGTGCACGCCGTCGACGGTCGCGTCGACGAACGTCAGGTCACGCTGCGTCTGGTCGGTGAGCACCACGTGCACAACGCGCTGGCGGCCGCCGCCGCGGCGCTCGCCGTGGGTCTGACCGTGGACGACGTCGCGGAGGGCCTGTCGGCCGCCGACGCGCTGTCCCCGCACCGCATGCACGTGGTCGAGCGCGCCGACGGCGTCACGGTCGTCGACGACTCGTACAACGCGAACCCCGACTCGATGCGTGCCGCGCTCAAGGCGCTCGCGGTCATCGCGGGCCGGCAGCGGCGCTCGGTCGCCGTGCTGGGGGAGATGCTCGAGCTCGGCGACGAGCACCGGACCGCGCACGACGCGATCGGCCGGCTCGTCGTGCGGCTCAACATCGGTCTGACCGTGGTCGTCGGCGAGGGGGCGCGCGCGATCCGCGACGGCGCCAACCACGAGGGTTCCTGGGGCGACGAGGTCGTCCTGGCCGACGACGTCGACGCGGCGGCGGCCTTCCTGGCCGACGAGCTCCGAGCGGGTGACGTCGTGCTGGTCAAGTCGTCGTACGGCGCGGGGCTGTGGCGGCTGGGCGACCGGCTCGTGGGGGCCGGGGCATGAGGGCGGTCCTGATCTCCGGCGGCATCTCGATGCTGCTGGCGCTGCTCGGCACCCCGCTGTTCATCCGGTTCCTGGTGCGCCGCCAGTACGGGCAGTTCATCCGCCAGGACGGGCCGACCGCGCACTTCACCAAGCGCGGCACGCCCACCATGGGTGGCGTCGTCATCATCGGTGCCACGCTCGTCGGCTGGGCGCTCGGGCTGCTGCTCACGGGGACGCGCCCGAGCGCGTCGGCGCTGCTCGCGCTGTTCCTCATGACGGGGCTGGGTGTGGTCGGGTTCCTCGACGACTTCATCAAGATCTCGCGCCAGCGCTCGCTGGGGCTGTCCCCCCTGTGGAAGGTCGTCGGGCAGGGGGTCGTCGGCGTCGTGTTCTCGGTGCTCGCGCTGCAGTTCCCCAACGCGCAGTTCCGCACACCGGCGTCGACCCGCATCTCGTTCATCCGTGACACCGACCTCGACCTCGCGTGGGCGGGTGCGACCGTCGGGCTCGTGCTGTTCGTCGTCTGGGCGAACTTCCTCATCACGGCCTGGTCCAACGCGGTCAACCTCACCGACGGCCTCGACGGGCTCGCCACGGGCGTCTCGCTGATCGTCTTCGGCGCCTACGTGCTGGTCGGCGTGTGGCAGTTCAACCAGTCCTGCCAGTCGATCCTCACCGCGGGGCCACGCTGCTACGAGACCCGCGACCCCCTGGACCTGGCGGTCGTCGCCGCCGCGATCACGGGTGCCCTGTTCGGCTTCCTGTGGTGGAACGCGAGCCCCGCCAAGATCTTCATGGGTGACACCGGCTCGCTCGCGCTCGGCGGTGCGCTCGCAGCCCTGACGATCCTCACGCGCACCGAGATCCTCGGCGCGATCATCGGGGGTCTGTTCGTCCTCATCGTGCTCTCGGACGTCATCCAGATCGGCTTCTTCAAGATGACCGGTAAGCGTGTGTTCAAGATGGCGCCGCTGCACCACCACTTCGAGCTGTCGGGGTGGGGCGAGGTCACGATCGTCATCAGGTTCTGGATCATCGCCGGACTGTGCGTTGCGCTCGGTGTCGGCATCTTCTACGCGGAGTGGGTGGCGCAGTAGGTGGACGCACGGTTCGACGGTCGCACCGTCCTCGTCGCAGGCCTCGGGGTCTCGGGGCGTGCCGCGGCCCAGGTGCTCACCGACCGTGGCGCACGCGTCGTGACGTTCGACGAGCGGGCCCGCGAGGCCGATGCGCACGACGCCGAGGCGCTCGTCGCGGACGGGCTGGCCGGGGCCGACCTCGTCGTCGCGTCGCCCGGTCTGCCGCCGCACCACCCGGTGCTCGCGGCGGCGCGCGAGCGCGACGTGCCCGTGTGGAGCGAGGTCGAGCTCGCCTGGCAGGTGCGTGTGCCCCGCGACGGCGGTGACGGGGAGCCCGCGCCGTGGCTGTGCGTGACCGGTACCAACGGCAAGACCACGACCGTGGGGATGCTCGAGTCGGTCCTGCGCGCCGCGGGGCGTCGCACGCTCGCGGTCGGCAACGTCGGAACCCCCGTCGTGCTCGCGGCCGTCGACCCGGCGCTCGACGTGCTCGCGGTCGAGCTGTCGAGCTTCCAGCTGCACCACACGCACACGATGTCCGCGCAGGCCGCGGCCGTGCTCAACGTCGCCCCCGACCACCTCGACTGGCACGGCTCGATCGACGCGTACGCCGCCGACAAGGGGCGGATCTACGAGCGCGCGCAGGTCGCGTGCGTGTACGCCGCGCAGGACCCCGTCACCGAGCAGCTCGTGCGCGACGCCGACGTCGTCGACGGCTGCGTGGCCGTCGGGTTCACGCTCGGCATGCCCGGCGTCGGGCAGGTCGGGCTCGTGGAGGACGTGCTCGTCGACCGCGGGTTCGCGCGCCTGCGGCACACGCACGCCGCCGAGCTCGGCACGCTCGCCGACCTCGCACAGCTCGCGGGGCCCGGCGGGGTCGTGCCGCCGCACGTCGTGCGCAACGCGCTCGCGGCCGCCACGCTCGCGCTCGCGCACGGCGTGGACCCGGTGCACGTCCGCGACGGGCTGCGCGCGTTCGCCCCCGGGGCGCACCGCATCGTGACGGTCGGCAGGCTCGACGGCGTCGCGTACGTCGACGACTCCAAGGCGACCAACGCGCACGCCGCGGCCGCGTCGCTCGCGGCGTTCGAGCCCGGCGCGGTCGTGTGGGTCGCGGGCGGGCTGGCCAAGGGCGCGGCGTTCGACGAGCTCGTGCGCACGCGGCG
>JAFAEH010000087.1 GCA_023424135.1 Actinomycetes bacterium
CCTGCTGCGCACCGGCCTGTTCGTGCTGCCTGCGAGCGCGCTGTGGGCGCTGCTGGCGGTGGTCGCGTCACGCTCGCTGGGGCTGGGGTCCGGCGGGTACGGGATGCTGCTGGGCGCGCTGGGGGTCGGCGCGGTCGCCGGGACCCTGGTGTTCACGCGGCTGCGGGAGGCGGTCCCCGCCTCCGCCCTGGTCGCGCTCGCGTCGGCGCTGTTCGCGGGCGGCATGCTCGTGGCGGCGCTGGTCGGCGACGTCGTCGTCGTGGCGCTCGCGCTGGTCGCCGCAGGGTTCGGCTGGCTGCTCGCGCTGTCGTCGTTCAACACGACGCTGCAGCTCATCCTGCCGCCGTGGGTGCGCGCGCGGGCCCTGGCGGTGTACCTCGTGGTGTTCCTCGGTGGGCAGGGTGTCGGCGCGCTGCTGTGGGGTCTCGTCGCCGGGGCCCTGGGCACGGGCACGACGCTCGTGGTGGCGGCCGTGCTGCTCGTCGTCGGGACCGCGACCCTGCCCTGGTGGCTGCTGCCGGACCCGCCGCCCGGCGTCGCGTCCGTCGTCGACACGTGGCCCGACCCGGACGTCGACCGGCCGGTACCCGACGACGCGGGTCCGGTGCTCGTGTCGGTCGTCTACCGGGTCGCGCAGGACGACGCCGACGCGTTCCTCGCCGCGGCACGTGCCATGGGGGTGTCCCGGCGCCGCACGGGCGCGACCACGTGGACGGTGTACCGCGACGTGACCGATCCGGAGCGGTTCGTCGAGGTGTTCACGGTGCCCACGTGGGGCGAGCACGCCCGCCAGCACCACGAGCGGCTCACGGCGTTCGACCTGCGGCTGCACGCCCGCGTCGAGGAGCTGAGCGCCGACCAGCCGGTCGTGCACCACCTCGTCGCGGCCGCCACCGCGGAGGCGGCCGTGCCCGTGCCGGCGTCGTCGCTGCTCAGCCGAGCCCG
This sequence comes from Actinomycetes bacterium, assembly GCA_023424135.1. GTDB lineage: Bacteria > Actinomycetota > Actinomycetes > Actinomycetales > Cellulomonadaceae > Cellulomonas. The sequence continues at coordinate 946 of JAFAEH010000087.1, forward strand.
AGCACGCCTGGCAGCTCGTCGAGCGAGGCGATCACGCTCACACCCGTGACCCCCGCAGGGTCGACCGGCACACGCCGCGGCCCCGGGCGGTCGAGCCACACGCCGACGAGCCCCGCCGCGCGCGCCGCGAGCGCGTCGACGTCGTGCTCGTCCCCGACGTACGCCGTACGCGCGGGCGCCGTGCCCAGGCGCCGGCAGGCCTCGAGGAACACGCGCGGGTCGGGCTTGCCGAAGCCGAGCGTGTCGACGCCGACGAGCACCTCGAGCCGGTCCCCCAGGCCCGCCCGGGCGAGCTTGGTGGTCTGGTAGTCGGTACGCGCGTTCGTCAGCGCACCGACGACGACGCCCGCGTCGAGCAGCCGGGCCAGCACGGCGTCCGCGTCGTCGTGCGCGACCCAGCCCGCGGCGAACCCGTCCTCGAAGTGCGCGTTCCACTCGTCGTACGCGGCGTCGTCCAGCACGGGCCCGCCGACGGTCGCGTGCAGCTCGTTCGCGCGCGTCATGCGCTGGTCGCGGAACGTGCGCTCCCCGCGCGTGTAGGCCCGGTAGTGCCCGCCCACGTCGGCCCGCCAGGTCGCGAGCGCGGCGTCGACGTCCGCACCGGGCGCGTACCGGTCGAGCACCGCCGCGAGCGCGACGCGGAACGCCTCCCGGGTCGCCACGAGCGTGTCGTCGACGTCGAACAGGACGCCGTCGACGACGCGGGCGTGCTGCTGCGACACGGCTGCCCCGGACGTCACAGGCCCGCGCGCAGGCGCGCGACACGCGCCAGCGTCGCGTCCTTGCCGAGGATCTCCATCGACTCGAACAGCGGCGGTGACACCCGCCGGCCCGTCAGCGCGACGCGCAGCGGCGTGTAGGCGAACCGCGGCTTGATGCCGAGCCCGCCCTCCTCGGCCGGGGCGACCAGCGCCGCCGCCAGTGCCGTCTGCGTCGCGTCCGTGGTGAACGCGTCGGCGGGGACCTCCCCCAGCACGCGCGCCGCGGCGTCGAGCACGTCGGCCGCCTCGGGGCGCAGCGCGGCGCGGGCGTCGTCGACGACCTCGAGCGCGTCGTCGGCGACGAACAGGAAGCCGAGCATGCCGACGACCTCGCCGAGCAGCGTCATGCGCTCCTGCACGAGCGGGGCCCCGGCGTCGAGCAGAGCACGGTGCTGCGCGGACAGGTCGGCGTAGGAGTCGGCGGGCACCAGGCCACCGGCGTGCAGGTACGGCACGAGCCGGTCGCGGAAGTCGTCGGGCGCGAGCAGGCGCACGTGCGCGGCGTTGATCGCCTCGGCCTTCTTCTGGTCGAAGCGCGCCGGGTTCGGGTTGACGTCCGCGACGTCGAACGCGTCGACCATCTCCGCGACCGTGAACACGTCACGGTCCGGGGCGATGGACCAGCCGAGCAGCGCGAGGTAGTTCAGCAGCCCCTCGGGTGTGAAGCCGCGCTCGCGGTGCAGGAAGAGGTTCGACTCGGGGTCGCGCTTGGACAGCTTCTTGTTGCCCTCGCCCATGACGTACGGCAGGTGGCCGAACTGCGGCATCACCGTCGCGACGCCGAGCTCGAGCAGCGCCCGGTAGAGCACGACCTGGCGGGGCGTGGAGGACAGCAGGTCCTCCCCGCGCAGCACGTGCGTGATGCCCATGAGCGCGTCGTCCACCGGGTTGACCAGCGTGTACAGGGGGTGGCCGTTGCCGCGCACGATCACGTAGTCCGGCACGGAGCCGGCCTTGAACGTGACGTCGCCACGCACGAGGTCGGTGAACGTGACGTCCTCGTCAGGCATGCGCATGCGGATCACGGCCTCGCGCCCCTCGGCGAGGTACGCCGCGCGCTGCTCGTCACTCAGGTCGCGGTCGAACCCGTCGTACCCGAGCTTCGGGTCACGCCCGGCCGCGCGGTGACGCGCCTCGACCTCCTCGGGCGTCGAGAACGACTCGTAGGCGTACCCGCCCTCGACGAGCCGGGCGACGACGTCGCGGTACAGGTCGTAGCGCTGCGACTGCCGGTACGGCTCGTGCGGCCCGCCGACCTCGACGCCCTCGTCCCAGTCCATGCCCAGCCAGCGCAGCGCGTCGAGCAGCTGCAGGTACGACTCCTGGGAGTCGCGCGCGGCGTCGGTGTCCTCGATGCGGAACACGAACGTGCCGCCGACGTGCCGCGCGTACGCCCAGTTGAACAGGGCGGTGCGGATGAGGCCGACGTGGGGTGTGCCCGTCGGGGACGGGCAGAAGCGGACGCGCACGGGGCTGGCGGACGCGGCGGTGCTGGCGGGCACGGGGACACCTCTGTGCTGGTGCGGGGTGGTGGGAGCACCTCAGCCTACCGAGCGGCCCGGGGCGTCCCACGCCACCGTGCCCGTCCGGAACACCCGCGACGGCTCGCTCGTTCACCGGTCATGCCCGGCAGCGTCACGCCCCCCGAACCCTCTGCGCCGTACACCGAGGGGACGGCCACCGCCGACGGGCCACCGTCCGGGCCGTGGGCGGCGGTCGTGGCCGACGTCGTGCGGGCGCGGGCCGAGCAGGTCGGCGCCGCCGACCCCGTGGCGATCGCCGACCAGGTGCGCGAGGCGCAGCGCGCGATGGCGCGCTTCCGGATGGGCTACGAGTTCGGCATCGAGGAGATGCTGACGAAGATCCGCATCCTGCGTGCCGAGTTCCGCCAGGCGCACGACCACAACCCGATCGAGCACGTCACGTCGCGCCTGAAGTCGATCGACTCGATCCTGGAGAAGACGACGCGGTACGGCTGCACCGCGGACCCGCAGACGATCCGCGAGCGCATCCTCGACATCGCGGGCATCCGCATCACGTGCTCGTTCGTGTCCGACGCCTACTGGGTCGCGGACATGCTCTCCTCGCAGCCCGACGTCGAGGTCGTGCGCCGCAAGGACTACATCGCCGGCCCCAAGGACAACGGGTACCGGTCGCTGCACCTCATCGTGCGTGTCCCGGTGTTCCTGTCCGACCGCACCGAGCACGTGCCGGTCGAGGTGCAGATCCGCACGATCGCGATGGACTTCTGGGCGAGCGTCGAGCACCGGCTGTCCTACAAGTACCGCGGCGAGGTCCCCGAGCACCTGCGCTCGGAGCTGCGGGCGGCCGCGGCCACCGCCGCCGAGCTCGACGCCCGGATGGGGCTGCTGCGCGACGAGGTCCGCGACCTCGGCACCACCTGACCCGCCGCGCCCACCACCCACCCCACCCACGCCCCACCCACCCGCCCCACGACCCACCCACCGCACGCGCCGCCCACCTCACCCACGAGCGCCGAACTCGGACTTTGGCGGCTCATGACGCGTCAGAAGCCGCCAAAGTCCGAGTTCGGCGTGGGACAGAACGAGGGTGGCTGGGGGCGGATCGGGTGGGTGTGGAGGTGGGTCGGGGGGTGAGGGTGGCGGCGGGAGTGGGGGTGGCGGCGGGGGTGGGGGTCAGGAGCGGCGCAGGACCGGGTTGCGCAGGACGCCGATCTCCTCGACCTCGACCTCGACGACGTCGCGGTGCTCGAGCCGCCCGACGCCCGCGGGGGTGCCGGTGAGGATCACGTCGCCGGGAAGCAGCGTGAACACCTCGGAGACGTACGACACCAGGTACGCGGTGTCGAAGATCATCTGCGACGTGCGGCCGTCCTGGCGCGTCTCGCCGTTGACACGCGCACGCACCGCGAGGTCGTCGACGTCGAGGCCGGGCACGACCCACGGTCCGAGCGGGCACGAGGAGTCGAACCCCTTGGCGCGCGTCCACTGGGCGTCGGAACGCTGCACGTCGCGCGCGGTGACGTCGTTGGCGACCGTGAAGCCGAACACGTGGTGCATCGCGCGCTCGGGCGGGACGTCCTTGGTGACCTTGCCGATGACGACCGCCAGCTCGGCCTCGTGCTCGACGTGCTCGGTCCAGTCGGGCAGCACGATCGGGTCGTCCGGCCCGATCACCGACGTGTTGGGCTTGAGGAACAGCAGCGGCGCGGTGGGGACCTCGTTGCCGAGCTCCGCGGCGTGCGCGGCGTAGTTGCGCCCGACGCCGATGATCTTGGAGCGCGGGATCACGGGGGCGAGCAGCCGCACACCGTCGTCGTCGAGCCGCAGACGCTCCCCCGTGGGCTGCACGGGTGTGTAGATGGGGTCCCCGCTGATGACCACGAGCTCCTCGTGGCCCGGCTCGCCCTCGACGAGCGCGTAACGGGGGTCGGATCCGGTGGTGAACCTGGCGATGCGCACGTCCCCACCCTAGGTCCCTGCGCCGGTCAGGGTCGGCGCGGGCCTGCTCAGGGCAGGACGAGCACGGCGACGAGGAACGCCGCGTACAGCACACCGCCGGCGGCGGCGAGCCACCGGGAGGGCGTCGTCCACCGGCCCCGCACGGCCGCGACGGCGAGCGCGGACGCGAGGCAGACCCATGTCGCGAGGTGCGCGTGGTCCACGACGAGCCCGCGCACACCCGCGTCCTCGGCCGGTGCGACGCCGTCCCCGACGGTCGCGAAGACCGCGACGACGGCGGCGGCGACGAGCGCACCGACGGCGAACCAGGTCCGTGCCGCACGCGCCGGACGCGAGCGCGCCCCCTGCTCGCTCATCCGCCGAGCATGCCACCGCGGGTCAGGCGCGGGCGAGCACCTCGCCGTGCGGGACGCTGAACCAGCCGTCGGGCGACGTGCCCCACTCGCGCCAGGCGTCGGCCAGCAGCTCGAGCCCGACCTCGTCGGCCAGGCGGTGGTCCATGGCCTGGACGGCGAAGTTCGACGCGACGCAGCGGTCCGCCCACAGCCCGGCCCACCACGCCCGGTCCTCGGGCGTCGCGTAGCACCAGATCCCCGCGCCGGGCGCGATGCCCTCGGGGTCGAACCCGGCCGCGCGCACCCACGACAGCAGGCGCCGGCCCGCGTCGGCCTCGGCACCGTTCGCCTCGGTGACCTCGTGGTAGAGCGCCTGCCAGTCGTCGAGCCCGGGGTGCGCGGGGAACCACGTCATCGCCGCGTAGTCGGAGTCGCGCACGGCGACGATCCCGCCGGGACGCGTGACGCGGCGCATCTCGCGCAGCGCGGCGACGGGGTCGGTGAGGTGCTGCAGCACCTGGTGGGCGTGCACGACGTCGAACGAGTCGTCCTCGAACTCCAGCGCGTACGCGTCGCCGACCTGGAAGCGCACGTTGGTGGCCCCCTGCTCGGCCGCGTGCTCGGTGGCGGCGTCGAGCACGCGCTCGGACCGGTCGACGCCGACGACCTCACCGGGCGCGACCCGCGACGCGAGGTCGACCGTCACCGTGCCCGGGCCGCACCCCACGTCGAGCAGCCGCTGTCCCGGCGCCAGCGAGGGCAGCAGGTACGCGGCGGAGTTCTCCGCCGTGCGCCACCGGTGGGAGCGCAGGACGCTCTCGTGGTGGCCGTGCGTGTAGACGTCGGGGCTCCGCGTGATCACAGGGCACTGTAAGCGCGGCGACGCGCCCGTAACCACCAAGCGGGACGGATGAACTCACATGGTGAGAACGCGAGTCGGTCCCGCGCACAGCCCGCACGTCTAGGCTGCGCGTCGTGCGACGCGTCGTCGGGGTGGACACCGCCAGGGGCCTGGCGGTCCTCGGCATGATCACGGCGCACGTCGGGCCCGACGACGCCTGGCGCACGACCCCTCCGGGCGGCTGGTCCCAGCTCGCCGACGGTCGCCCGTCCGCGCTGTTCGTGCTGCTCGCCGGCGTGGGGCTCGCGCTGCTGTCGGGCGGCGACCGACCCGTCGAGGGCACCCGGATGGTGCAGGCGCGGCTGCGGGTCCTCGTGCGCGCCGCGCTGCTCGTCGTGCTCGGCTCGGCGCTGGTGCTGCTCGACCTGCCGATCGTCATCATCCTCGTCGTGTACGGCGCGCTGTTCGCCGCGGGGACGGTGGTGCTGGCCTGGCCGCGCTGGGCCCTCGTCGTCGCGGCGGTCGTCGTGGGGGTGCTCGGCCCGGTGCTGCGCGTCGAGCTCGTCGAGCACGTGACCGTCGTCGACGCGCGCCCGATCGACCTGCCGAGCGTCCTGCTCGGGCACTACTACCCGGCCGTCGTGTGGTTCGCGTACGTGCTCGTCGGCCTCGCCGTCGGACGCAGCGACCTGCGCTCCGGCCGCACGCACGCGTGGCTCGCGGCGCTGGGTGCGTCCCTCGTCGTCGCCGGGCACGGCGGTGCGTGGGCGATGCGTCTCGCGCTGGGCCGGGTCACCGAGCTCACGACGGCCGAGCCGCACGCGTCGTCCCCGTTCGAGCTGGCCGGCAACACCGGGACGGGCCTGCTGGTCCTCGCGGCGTGCCTCGCGATCGGCGTCCGGCTCCCCCGCGTCCTGGCGCCGCTGTCCGCGACCGGCGCACTGGCCCTGACGGCCTACACCGCTCACCTCGTCGCCATCGCCGCCCTCGGGGCCCAGGTGGTCTACGAGCAGACGACGCGCACCTGGCTGACGTTCCTGCTGGTCACGCTCGCGGCGTGCTGGGCGTGGCGCGCGACGCTGGGGCGCGGACCGCTCGAGCTCGCGCTGCACGTGGTGTCGGTGCGCGCCGCCGACGTCGCCCCCGACGCGCTGCCACCCGCGCGTCAGCCGCTCGCCGCACCCTCCGGGGCCGCACCCCGCCCGGCGTCCGACCCCGCGGCCGACGACGACGCACCGCGGCCCACCCCCTGACGGGTCACAGCGGGTCGAGGATCCGCTGCAGGAACCGCCGGGTCCGCTCCTGGCGCGGGTCGCCCAGCACCTCCCCCGGACGCCCCTCCTCGACGACCACGCCGCCGTCCATGAACACGACGTGGTCCGCGACCTGCCGGGCGAACCGGATCTCGTGCGTCACGACGACCATCGTCCAGCCCTCGGCCGCGAGGTCGCGCATGACCGACAGCACCTCGCCGACCGTCTCCGGGTCCAGCGCGGACGTCGGCTCGTCGAACAGCAGCAGGCGCGGCCGCAGCGCGAGCGCCCGCGCGATGCCGACGCGCTGCTGCTGACCGCCGGACAGCTCGTGCGGGTAGGCGTCCGCCTTGTCGGCGAGCCCGACCTTCGCGAGCAGCCCACGCGCCTGCGCGGTGACCTCGGCACGAGGGCGCCGCTGCGCGTACAGCGGCCCCTCGGTGACGTTCTCCAGCGCCGTGCGGTGCGGGAAGAGCTGGTGGGACTGGAACACCATGCCGGACGTCGCGCGCAGCCGACGCAGCTCGCCGGGCGTGGGTCGGCGCGGGCCGTCGAGGTCGAGCGCGACGTCGTCGACCCGCACGGTGCCGGCGTCGGGCACCTCGAGGGAGTTCAGGCAGCGCAGCAGGGTCGTCTTGCCGGACCCCGACGGGCCGATGAGCACCGTCACGCTGCCGCGCTCGACCCGCAGGTCGATGCCGCGCAGCACGTGCAGGTCCCCGAAGGACTTGGCCAGCCCGTGGACCTCCACGAGGGGCTGGGTGTCGCTCGTCATCGTGCCTCCCTGTGCACGTCTCGGCTCACGGTCCGCACGTCAGTGCGCCACGAACCGGTCGAGCCGGCGCTCGAGGCGCGACTGGCCGGTCGACAGGACCAGGCAGATGAGCCAGTAGATCACCGCGGCCAGCGTGTACAGCGCCATGAACTCGTACGTCGGGGCCGCGATCTCCTGGGCCTTGCGCAGCAGCTCCGTGACCATGATCGTCGAGGCCAGCGACGTGTCCTTGACCAGCGAGATGAACGTGTTCGACAGCGGCGGGACGGCCACCCGCACGGCCTGCGGCAGCACGACGCGCCGCAGCGTCAGCGTGTGGTTCAGCCCGACGGTCGCGGCGGCCTCCCACTGCCCCTTCGGCACCGACAGGATCGCGGCACGGATCGTCTCGGCCGCGTAGCCGCCGACGTTCAGCGAGAACGCGACGACGGCCGACGGGAACGGGTCGATGACGACGCCGAGCGACGGCAGCGCGTAGAAGATGATGAACAGCTGAACGAGCAGCGGTGTGCCGCGGATCAGCGAGATGTACGCCCGGGCGATCCCCGACACCACCCGCCGGCGCGAGAGCCGCGCGAGCGCGACGAGCAGCGCGAGGACGAGGCCGATCGCGAACGAGATCAGCGTGAGCGGGATCGTGCCGCGCACCGCGCCCGACAGCAGCGGCCCCACCGACGACGCGACGAGGTCCCACGTGTCGGCGGTCACGGCCGGGCACCGTCGCGCCGCGGACCCCCGATCACTGCGAGACGTCCTCGCCGAACCACTTCTCGGAGATCTCCGCGAGCGTGCCGTCGGCGCGCAGGGTCGCGAGCGCCTCGTCGATGCGCGCCGTCAGGTCCGAGCCCTTGCGCAGCGCGAACGCCTGCTCGACCGTGTCGCCCGTCTCGAACGCGATCTTCACGGACGTGTCGCCCGACTGCTTCAGGTAGTCCAGGACCGCGAGGTCGTCGTTGAAGGTGACGTCGATGCGTCCCTGCTTCAGCAGCGCGACGGCCTGCGTGAACCCCTCGACGGCCTCGACGGTGGCGCCCGCGTCCGTGGCGACCTGCGACCAGTTCGACGTCGCGGACTGCGCGGCGGTCAGCCCCGCGACGTCGTCGATCGACGTCACCGCGTCGTCGTCGGCCGCGACGACCGCGACACCCGTCGAGACGGTGTACGGCGTGGAGAAGTCGTACTTCGCGGCGCGCTCGTCGTTGACGGTCACCTGGTTGGCGATGACGTCGTACCGGTTCGCCTCGAGCCCGGCGAAGATCGAGTCCCACGTCGTCTCGGAGAACTCGACCTCGAGACCGAGCTCGTCCGCGACGGCCGTGACGACCTCGACGTCGTAGCCGGTCAGCTCGCCGTCGGCGTCGTGGAACGTGAACGGGGAGTACGTGCCCTCGGTCCCGACACGCAGGACCTCGGCGTCGCCGGACGCGTCGCCCGCGGCCCCCGACGACCCGGACGAGCACGCCGCGAGCGCTCCGGCGGCGAGCAGCACGGGAAGGACGAGCAGGCGGCGGGGCGTACGGGACATGGGGGACCTCTCGGACGGGGTGGGTGCCGGCACACGGACGGACCGACGTGGGGGTCACGACGAGCGTGGGAGACGGCCGCGACGGCGGCCTGGTGGGACCTGGGGACGGTCCGGTCGGCGAGGCGAGAACTCAGCGACAGCGACAGCAGCGACGACACAGGACGCCGGACGCGCGCGAGGGCGTCGGGGTCGTGCACGTCGGGGTCATGCGGGCGACCCTAGCACCGGCACCCCCGTGAGGTCTCACGGCCAGACGAGACCCCGGGACCACGTGCCCGCGGCGTCGCGCCGGTACACCAGACGCACGTGCGCCCGGTCCGCGCTGCCCTGCCAGAACTCGACGACGTCGGGCACGACGAGCCACGCCTGCCACGTCGGCAGCACGAACCCCGGGTCGTCGTCGATCCGCACGCGGGCCGACGCCAGCTCCTCGCGCAACCGCGCGACCGACGCCAGCGGCTCGCCCGGGCGCACCCCCGCCGCGGCGGCACGCGACGCCGGGGACCGCGCCAGGTAGTCGTCGGCCGAGACCTGCTCCCCCAGGAACCGCGCGGCACCGGCGACGCGGACCTGGCGGACGACCGGCTGCCACCAGAACCCCAGCGCGGCCTGCGGGTTGGCCCCGAGGTCCGCGGCCTTGGCGGAGCGCGCGTCGGTCGCGAACGCGAACCCGTCGTCCGTCACGTCCTTGAGGACGAGCACGCGCGCCGACGGGCGGCCGTCGGCGTCGGCGGTCGCGAGCGTCGCGGCGTGCGGTTCGGCGACGCCCGCGGCGAGCGCGTCGGCGAACCAGGACCGGAACAGGTCGAGCGGGTCGTCGGGTGCGGCGTCCGGGTCGAACACCGGCGCCGCGCCGGACAGGGCGGGCAGGGACCTCAGCAGCTCGCGCACGTCGCCACCCTCGCGCCCGGCGCGTCCCCCGGCAACCCCCTCGCCGCGTCGCACCGGCTGCGACGACGGGGTGCCCGACGCGGCGACCTACGCTGGTGGCGTGCCCACGACCACCGCCACCGTGCTCGACGCCGCGACGTGGCGCGCGCTGGCCGGTGCACACGCCGACCGGGCCGACGCACTCACGGCCGGGCACCGCGAGCGCCGCTCCCGGCACGAGAGGCACGCGGTCGAGGACTTCCTGTTCGAGTACTACCCGGCGACGCCCGGGCAGCTGCGCCGCTGGCACCCCGGCGCGGGCGTCTCGCTGGCCCAAGGCCCGGACGGTCCGGCCCCGCACGGGTCGTGGCGCTGGTACCGGACGGCGGACGACGGCACGGTGACGCTCGACGCCGACCGGTTCGACGACGAGCGCGGGAGCACCGTGCGGTTCGTCGCCGGCCTGCTGTCGGCGACGGCCTCGCGACCGGCGGCCACCGGGTGCTTCGGGCTGCACGAGTGGGCGATGGTGTACCGCGAGCCCGCGGGGTCGCACCGGCACGCGCTGCCGCTGCGCCTGGGCGAGGCCGGCACCGACGCGGTCGTCGAGGGCCACCGCATCCGGTGCACGCACCACGACGCGTTCCGGTTCTTCACCCCGGACGCCGTGGGCCTCAACACCCTGACCCCGACGCGCGAGACGCAGACCGCGACGGAGCAGCCGGGCTGCCTGCACGCGAACATGGACCTGTACAAGTGGGCCCTCAAGCTCGGTCCGCTCGTGCCGGGCGACCTGCTGCTCGACTGCTTCGAGCTGGCGCGTGAGATCCGCACGACCGACATGCAGGCGTCGCCGTACGACGTGTCCTCGTACGGGCTGGCGCCGGTCGCGATCGAGACACCGGAGGGCAAGGCCGAGTACGTCCGCCGCCAGCGTGACTACGCCGAGCGGTCCGCCGCGCTGCGAGCCCGCCTGCTCGCCACGTGCGCGGCGCGGTAGGGGACGACGTCCGCGGCGGATCTCGACGACATGCTCGTCGGACCGGGGCGACGCGCCCGGCTCCCGCTCACCTGATCGGCACGGTCAGGCCGGCTCGTCACGCAGCAGGTGGACGGCGACGACGGGTGGTGTGGGGTCGGGCGAGGACGCCGTGAACGCGATCTCGCGGGCCGTCCGGCCGTCACCCGGGGGGATGTCGAGGTCGACCGTGCGCAGGGCGTCGGGGGCGGCGTCGGTGACGTCGAGGACGCCGACCTCGGCGCCGTCGAGCAGGACGCGTGCGCGCCCCGGTGCGGCCAGGTACGTCACGCGCAGCACGGTGCCGCGCGCGTCGGGGTCGGTCAGCCGGTAGGAGAAGCGGTCGCGGGTGGTGCGCCAGTGGCGGCCGTCGGGTGCGGTGCCGGTCGCCGTGTCGTGGCCCGCGTAGCGGTGGTCCGTCTCGGGCTGCTGCTCACCGCAGGCGACGGCGTCGACGGTGCGGGCGGCCAGGCCGAGCTGCTCGTCGTCGAGGGCGACCAGCGCGGCCCGCCGGGCGGCGACGTCGGACGGCGCGGGCACCACCGGGAAGTACAGCGTGTACCGCGCGTCGTGCAGCGTGGGGAACGGTTCGAGGACGAGCGGGTCGGCGTCGCCGCGGGCCAGGACGAACGTGCCGTCGGTCGCGGGTCGCAGCGCCGCGGCGAGGTCGTCGTCGCCGCCGACGAGCACGGGGGCCGCGGCGAGCGGCCGCAGGGGGCCGCGGGCGACGTGCCCCATGCG
>JAFAEH010000135.1 GCA_023424135.1 Actinomycetes bacterium
GGATTCCCGGCACATGGTGCCGGGAATCCTCTGTCTCACGGGGATGCGGGCTCAGCCGAAGCGGCCCGAGATGTAGTCCTCCGTGGCCTGCTCGCGCGGCGAGGAGAACATCGTCGCGGTGTCGTCCATCTCGATGAGCTTGCCCGGCTTGCCGGTGCCCGCGATGTTGAAGAACGCCGTGCGGTCCGACACGCGCGCGGCCTGCTGCATGTTGTGCGTGACGATCACGATCGTGTACGACGACTTCAGCTCGGCGATCAGGTCCTCGATCGCGAGCGTCGAGATCGGGTCGAGCGCCGAGCAGGGCTCGTCCATGAGCAGGACCTGCGGCTTGACGGCGATCGCGCGCGCGATGCACAGGCGCTGCTGCTGCCCGCCGGACAGGCTCGACCCGGGACGCGCGAGGCGGTCCTTGACCTCGTTCCACAGGTTCGCGCCGCGCAGCGAGCCCTCGACGAGGTCCTGCTGGTCGCCCTTCGACATGCGGCGGTTGTTGAGCCGCACGCCCGCCAGCACGTTGTCCGCGATGGACATCGTCGGGAACGGGTTGGGCCGCTGGAAGACCATGCCGATCTGGCGGCGCACCGTCACGGGGTCGACGTCGGTGCCGTACAGGTCCTGGCCGTCCATGAGCGCCTTGCCCGTGACACGTGCACCGGGGATGACCTCGTGCATGCGGTTGAGCGTGCGCAGGAACGTCGACTTGCCGCAGCCGGACGGACCGATGAGGGCCGTGGCCTGCCGGGCCTCGATCGTCATGTTGACGCCCTCGACGGCGAGGAAGTCGCCGTAGAAGACGTCGAGGTCCGAGACGTCGATCCGCTTGGACATGGGGAGGGTCCTTCCTTCGCTTCGGTGCGGGCCCGCGGTCAGCGGGCGCCCTTCGGGGCGAACCAGCGGCTGACGAGCCGGGCCACGAGGTTGAGGAGCATGACGACGAGGAAGAGCGTGAGCGCCGCGGCCCAGGCACGGTCGATGCCGGTGCCGCCCTGCTCGTACTGCCGGTAGGCGAACACCGGCAGGGTCGCCATGCGCCCGTCGAACAGGTCGGTGTTGACCTGGGTGACCAGGCCGACGGTGAGCAGCAACGGCGCGGTCTCGCCGATCACGCGCGCGACGGCAAGCATGACGCCCGTGACGATGCCGGCGGCCGCGGTCCGCAGGACGACCTTGAGGATCGTCAGCCACTTCGGCACGCCCAGCGCGTACGACGCCTCGCGCAGCTCGTTCGGCACGAGCCGCAGCATCTCCTCGACCGAGCGGATGACGACGGGCGTCATGAGCAGCGACAGCGCGACCGCACCCATGATCCCGGCGCGGTACGCCGGGCCGAAGATCAGCGTGAACAGCGAGAACGCGAACAGGCCCGCGACGATCGACGGGATGCCCGTCATGACGTCGACGAGGAACGTGATGCCGCGCGCGAGCGGCCCGCGCCCGTACTCGACCAGGTAGATCGCCGTGAGCAGGCCGACGGGCACCGAGATGACGGCCGCCGCGAGCGTCACGAGCAGCGTGCCGATCAGCGCGTGCTTGATCCCGCCGTCCGTCATGTCCCCGAAGATCCCGACCATGTCCGTCGTGAGGAACGCCCACGAGAACGAGGTCGACCCGCGCGTGACGACGAGCAGGATCAGCGAGACCAGCGGGATCAGCGCGAGCAGGAACGCACCGGTGACGAGCGTCGTCGCGAGCCGGTCGGCGGCCCGGCGCGGGCCCTCGACGACGCGTGACGTGACGGCCGAGGAGAGCACGAACAGCACGGCGCCGAGCGCGACGGTCCCGGGCACGCCCGGGCTGCCGGCGACCAGGAGGACGAGCGCGGCGACGACGAGCGACCCGCCCGCGAACGCCCACGTGCTCCACGCGGGCAGCCGCCGGTAGGCGTCGTCCGTGAGCAGCCCCGACGGGGCGACGGGTGCGTCGACGGTCATCAGTTGGCTCCCGAGAACTCGGCGCGCCGCGCGATGATCCAGCGTGCGGCGAAGTTGACGGCGAACGTCACGACGAACAGCGCGAGGCCCGTGGCGATGAGCGCGGACACGCTCAGGCCGCTGGCCTCGGGGAACTTCGAGGCGATGTTCGCGGCGATGGTCTGGTGCTGCCCCGGCTTGAGCAGGAAGAACGAGAACAGGAACCCGGGCGAGATGACCATGAGCACGGCCATCGTCTCGCCCAGCGCGCGACCGAGGCCGAGCATGGACGCGCTGATGACGCCCGAGCGCCCGAACGGCAGGACGGCCTGGCGGACCATCTCCCAGCGGGTCGCCCCGAGGGCGAGCGACGCCTCCTCGTGCAGGCGCGGGGTCTGCAGGAACACCTCGCGCGAGACCGCGGTGATGATCGGCAGGATCATCACCGCCAGGACGACCGACGCCGACATGATGTTCTTCGCCGGCGCCTGGTAGCCCTCGAGCAACGGGATGAACCCGAGGGTGGACGACACCCACGAGAACACCGGGTCGAGCTGGCCGATGAGCCACAGGGCACCCCACAGGCCGTAGACGACCGACGGGATCGCGGCGAGCAGGTCGATGAGGTAGCCCAGGCCCTGCGCGAGGCGGCGCGGCGCGTAGTGGGAGATGAACAGCGCGATGCCGATCGACACGGGCACCGCGAGCGCGAGCGCGAGGACCGACGCGAGCAGCGTGCCGAAGACGAGCGGGCCCACGTACTCCAGGACCGACGACCCGTTGAACCACGAGATCGACTCGAGGTCGGCCGCCGACGCGGTCAGCGCCGGCCACGCCTCGACGACGAGGAAGACCGCGACCGCGGCGAGCGTGACGAGGATGAGCAGGCCCGCCCCGGTCGACAGACCGGCGAAGACCTTGCTGGCGACGCGTCCGGTCGACGCGGCGCGCACGGCGGCCCCGGCGTCGGCGGCCCCGTCGTCCGGGGTGGCGCCCCGGTGCGGGGGCGTGCTGGTGGTGACGGCCACGGATGCTCCGAGAGGTGGGGAGGGTCTCATCGACCTGTCGCGCACGACTGCCCCGGGCCGGCGTCGGGCCGGGCCCCGGGGCGGTCGTGTCGCGCGGTCATGCGGTGGGTCAGCCCGCGACCGTGATCGAGTCGATCGCGGCCTGGACCTCGGTGCGCAGCGTGTCCGAGATCGGCGCGGAGCCCGCGACGCTCGGGTCGGCGGCGCGGTCCTGACCGGCCTCGCTCGCGACGTACGTCAGGTACGCCTTGACGTTGTTCGCGTCGGACTCGTCGTCGTACGTCGAGCACGCGATCGAGTAGGAGATCAGCACCAGCGGGTACGCACCGGACTCGGTCGTCGTGCGGTCCAGCTCGACGACGAGACGCTTGTCCGTGGCGTCCTCGGCGCGCGGGGAGGCGTCGACGACCTTCGCGGCGGCCTCCGCCGAGAACGGCACGTACTCGTCGCCGACCTTGAGCGCGACCGTGCCCAGGTCACCGGCACGCGACGCGTCGGCGTAACCGATCGCACCCTCGGCGCCCGAGACCGTGTCGATCATGCCCTGCGTGCCCTTGCCGGACTGCCCGCCCGAGAGCGGCCAGTCGCCCGACGGCTCGTGTGTCCAGGCGCCCTCGGACGCGGCCGCGAGGTACTCGGTGAAGTTCTCCGTGGTGCCCGACTCGTCGTTGCGGTTCACCGGGATGATGTCGATCGACGGCAGCGTCACGTCGGGGTTCTCCGCGGCGATCGCCGGGTCGTCCCACGTCGTGATCTGGCGGTCGAAGATCTTCGCGAGCGTCGCCGCGGAGAGCTGGATGTTGTCCGTGTCGACGTCGGGCAGGTTGTACACGACCGCGATCGGGCTGATGTAGAGGGGGAGCTCGAGGGCCTCGCCGCCGTAGCAGCGGTCGACCGCGGCCTCCACCTCCTCGGGCTTGAGCGGGGCGTCCGAGCCGGCGAACTGCACGCCGCCCGCGAGGAACTGCCCGCGACCGCCGCCCGACCCTGCGGCGTCGTAGCTGACGGCCACGCCGGGGTAGGTGTCGTTGAAGCCGGCGATCCAGCCGGCGACGGCCTTCTCCTGGGACGACGCACCGGCGCCGGCGAGCGAACCGCTCAGCTCGGCGGGCGCGTCGCCGCCCGTACCCGTGGTCTCGCCCGGCTCCGCCGAGGAGCCCGAGCTGCACGCGGCGAGCGTCAGCGCGAGGACGCCCGTCAGGGCGACGGCACCGAAACGGCTGTGGGGGGTGAGCTTCACTGTGTCCCGTCCTGTCAGTCAGCGCGCACCGGTCGGTGCGCGGCCGACGCCGACGGTAGGGGCGGCAGGTGACCGCATCCCCGGGCCCGGGTGAACCCCGGATGAACGCTCGTCGACCAGACGCGCGTCCAGGTGCGGCCTACGTCACGCCCACCCGTGCGACGGGTGACGGGACGGTGACGCGGCTCACTCCTCGGTGCCGTCGGACAGCTTGTAGCCCAGGCCGCGCACGGTCGTCAGCAGCGTCGGGTTCGACGGGTCGGCCTCGATCTTCGCGCGGATCCGCTTGACGTGGACGTCGAGCGTCTTGGTGTCCCCGACGTAGTCGGAGCCCCACACGCGGTCGATGAGCTGGCCGCGCGTGAGCACGCGGCCCGGGTTGCGCAGCAGGATCTCCAGGAGCTCGAACTCCTTGAGCGGGAACGGCACGAGCGCGCCGTCGACGTGCACGGTGTGCCGGTCGACGTCCATCCGCACGCCCGCGACCTCGAGCGCGGTCTCGTCCTCGTCGTCGTCCGCGGGCCGGGCGGCCGCCTCACGTCGCCGCAGGACGGCGCGGATGCGCGCGAGCAGCTCGCGCGACGAGTACGGCTTGGTCACGTAGTCGTCGGCGCCGAGCTCGAGGCCCACGACCTTGTCGATCTCGTCGTCCTTCGCCGTGAGCATGATGACCGGCACGTCGGACTCCAGGCGCAGGCGGCGGCACACCTCGGTGCCCGGCAGCCCGGGGAGCATGAGGTCGAGCAGGACGAGGTCCGCGCCGTGCTCGGCGAACGCGTCGAGCGCGTCGGGGCCGGTCGCCGCCGTGACGACGTCGTACCCCTCGCGGCCGAGCTGGTAGGACAGCGGGTCGCGGTAGGACTCCTCGTCCTCGACGAGCAGGATGCGGGTCACGGGGTGCTCCTGGAGAGGTTCTGGTCGCCGGGGTCCGGCGTGGTGGGACGGTGGTCAGGGTGCCGGGCGTCGAGGACCGGGAGCCGCAGCGTGAACGTCGAGCCGCGGCCCGGCTGGGACCAGACCGACACGTCACCGCCGTGGTCGGCCGCGACGTGCTTGACGATCGACAGACCCAGCCCGGTGCCGCCGGTGTCGCGCGAACGCGCGGGGTCCACGCGGTAGAAGCGCTCGAACACGCGGTCCTGGTCGGACGCCTCGATGCCGACGCCCTCGTCGACCACCGCGACCTCGACGAGCGCGCCGCGCCGCTTGACGCCCACGCTGACCCGCGTGCCCTCCGGGGAGTACGCGACCGCGTTGTCCAGCAGGTTGCGCACCGCGGTCACGAGCAGGTTGTGGTCCCCGATGACGACGACGCCACGGTCACCGCCCGCGACGATGCGCATGTTCTTGGCGTCGGCGCCGGTGCGCGCACGGTCCACGGACTCCGCGACGACGTCGTCGACCTCGACCGGACCGGCGTCCTCCAGGGCCCCCGCGACCTGCAGGCGGGACAGCTCGATGATCTCGTGCACGAGCGCGGACAGCCGGGCCGCCTCGGAGCGGATGCGCCCGCTGAACCGGCGCACCGCCTCGGGGTCGTCGGCCGCGTCCTGCACGGTCTCGGCCAGGAGCTGCAGCGCCCCGACGGGCGTCTTGAGCTCGTGCGAGACGTTGACGACGAAGTCACGGCGGATCGCCTCCAGGCGGCGCGCCTGCGTCTGGTCCTCCGCGAGCAGCAGCAGGTGCGTCGGCGTCACCTGCGCGACGCGGACCTGCAGCAGCAGCCTGCCGGGTCCGACCGGGCCGCGCGGCACGTCGAGCTCCTCGTCGCGGATGACCCCGTCGCGTCGGACGTCCGCGACCATGTCCCGCATCGACGCGTGCACGAGCCCGCCGTCGCGGACCAGCCCGAGCGCGTGCGCGGGCGGGCTCGCGCGCACCACGCGGCCCGCGTCGTCGAGCACGACCGCGGCCGAGCGCAGCACGGCGATCGTGCGGACCAGGCCGTCGTCGAGCTCCGGCTCGGGCTGCGGAGGCATCGCCTTCTGCTCGCGCTCGCTCCACCGGAACGCGGCGACGGCGACGGCGCCGACGACGAGGCCGACCAGCCCCGCGACCAGGGGTGCGGCGTCCAGGATCCACTCCACGTCCCCACAGTAGGCGCGGCCTCGTCGTGCACCGCGCCACCGGGGGCCGCGGACGCGCAACCGCCGCCGGGAGTTCACCTGCCGGGGGCCGCTCGTTCACCGGCGCGTGCGACCGTGTGGGCCGCCACGCGCAGAGAGGGAGCACATGCGGGACATCTTCGAGGCCGAGCTCACGCAGCTCGGCGAGGACCTGGTGGCCATGGCCGGCCGGGTCGAGCAGGCCATCAGCAGCGCGGGCATCGCGCTGCTCACCGCGGACCTCCAGCTCGCCGAGTCCGTCATCGCCGACGACCTCGCGATCGACGCGCTCGAGCGCGACCTCGACGACCGGTGCGTGCGGCTGCTCGCGCAGCAGCAGCCCGTCGCGACCGACCTGCGGGTCGTCGTGTCCGCGCTGCGCATGAGCGCGTCGCTCGAGCGCATGGGCGACCTCGCGCGGCACGTCGCGCAGGTCGCGCGGGCTCGCTACCCCGTCGTGGCGGTGCCGGGGGGTCTGGAGGAGACGTTCACGCAGATGCAGGACGCCGCGGTCCGCGTCGCGCGACGCGTCACGACGCTGCTCGGCACGCGCGACATGGCGCTCGCCGAGTCCATCCAGCAGGACGACGACCTGCTGGACGAGCTGCACGCCGGCACGTTCACGGCGATGCTGTCCGGCCCCTGGGAGCGCACCACGCAGGAGACCGTCGACGTCACCCTGCTGGGCCGGTACTACGAGCGTTTCGGCGACCACGGCGTGTCCGTGGCGCGGCGCATGGTCTACCTGGTCACGGGTGACCTCGCCGACGCGCTCGACCCCGCCGCGGTGCGCGGGGCCTGACCGGCTCGTCGCACCGTCCGCGGGGCCCGACCGGCCCCGTGCACGCGAGAGGCGCCCGTCCCGGGGAGGGGGCGGGCGCCTCTCGTCGTCGTGCCCGACGCGACGACGACCGGGCTGCCGCGGTGCGGGCCCGGCCGTCGTCGGGCGTCAGCGGCCCTGGTTGGCGACCGCCGCGATGGCGGCCTTCGCGGCCTCGGGGTCGAGGTACGTGCCGCCCGGGTTCGTCGGCTTCAGCGTCTGCGGGTCCAGGTGGTAGACCAGCGGGATGCCGGTGGGGATGTTGATGCCGGCGATGGTCTGCTCGTCGACGTCGTCGAGGTGCTTGACCAGCGCGCGGATCGAGTTGCCGTGCGCGGCGACCAGGACCGTCTTTCCCTCCGTGAGGTCGGGGACGATCGCGGACTCCCAGTAGGGCAGCGCGCGGACCAGGACCTGCGCGAGCGCCTCGGTGCGCGGGATCGGCTCGCCCGCGTAGCGCGGGTCCGTGTCCTGCGAGAACTCGGTGCCGAGCTCGATCTCCGGCGGCGGCACGTCGTAGGAGCGGCGCCAGAGCATGAACTGCTCCTCGCCGTACTCGTCGAGCGTCTGCTTCTTGTTCTTGCCCTGCAGCGCGCCGTAGTGGCGCTCGTTGAGGCGCCACGAGCGCTTCACGGGGATCC
The DNA here is from genome assembly GCA_023424135.1 of Actinomycetes bacterium. Lineage (GTDB taxonomy): Bacteria > Actinomycetota > Actinomycetes > Actinomycetales > Cellulomonadaceae > Cellulomonas. Next base: position 7,748 of record JAFAEH010000135.1, read on the forward strand.
ACAGGCGGTCGGCGGCGTCGAGCGCGTAGTTCGCGGTGGTGATCGCGCGGCGCAGCAGCGACGTGTGCACGACGTCCGGGAGCACACCTGCGTCGGTCAGCAGCGTGCCACCGCGCTTGGCCTCCTCGACGCCCTTCTCGGACAGGGGGACGTCCACCCAGCCGGTGAACAGGTTCTTCGCGTTCCACTCGCTCTCGCCGTGGCGGAGCAGCACGAGGGTGTAGGTCATACCGCCATCCTGCCGCAGGACGTCGCACGCCGCAGGGACGTCCGTCCCCTGACCGCCCCACGCCGTGAGACAGAGGACCCACGGCACACGGTGCCGCAGGTCCTCTGTCTCGCGCGGCGGCGTCGGCCCTCAGCGGGGCTCGGCGGCGACCGCGTAGACCTTGAGGAGCTGGTCGGCCGCGGTCGTCCACGCGTAGCGCTCGGCGACGCCCCGCGCCGCCGTGGCCCAGCGGGTGCGCCGCTCGTCGTCCGCGAGCGCGTCGGAGAGCACGTCGGCCCAGTCCCCGGGGTCGTGCCCGGGGACGAGCCGCCCGGACACCTCGTCGTCGACGACGGTGCGCAACCCGCCGACGGCCGCCGCGAGCACGGGCGTCCCGGTGGCCTGCGCCTCGACCGCGACGAGGCCGAACGACTCGGAGCGCGAGGGCATCGCGACGAGGTCCGCCGCGCGGTACCACGTGACGAGCTCGTCACGCGGTGCGGGCGGACGCACGACCACGTCGTCGTCGACCCCGAGCGTCACGGCCAGCGCCCGCAGCTCGCGCACGGCCGTCGGGCGCCCCGACGGGCCACCGAGCACGACGAGCATCGGCACGGGACGCCCGTCCGCGCGCAGCCGGCCGAGCGCCCGGACGAGCACGTCGGGCGCCTTGAGCGGCTGGACGCGCCCGGCGAACAGGACCACGGGACGGTCCAGCGGCAGGCCGAGGCGTCGTCGCGCGTCGGTGCGGGCGCCGGGCCCCCCGGGCCGGAACCGGTCGAGGTCGACGCCGGGCTCGACGACGTGCACGCGTGCGGGGTCCGCGCCGTACAGCTCGACGAGCTCACGGGCCTCGACGGGCGTCGACGCGACCAGGGCGTCGGCGTCGGCGACGACCTGCTCCTCGCCGACGACCCGCACGGTCGGCTCGGGGGCGTCGCCGGGCCCGAGGTTCGCGTTCTTCACCTTCGCGAGCGTGTGCGCGGTGTGCACGAGCGGCACCTCCCAGCGCTGCGCCGCGATCGCACCGACCTGACCGGACAGCCAGTAGTGCGAGTGCACGACGTCGTACCACCCGGGCCGGCGCGCGGCCTCGGAGCGCAGCACCCCGGCGGCCATGCCGCACAGCACACCGGGCAGGTCGTTCTTGTCGAGCGCCTCGAACGGGCCGGCGGGCACGTGGTGGACGAGCACAGGTGGGGTGACCCCGCTCGGCACGTCGTGCGCGAGCAGGACGTCGCGCGCGTCGTCGGGGTCGAGCGCCCGGCCCGCCGCGTCGACGCCGTCGAGCACCACCGTCTCCGGCGCGTCCGAGCGCGTCGCGCGCGTGAACACCTCGACCCGCGCGCCGCGGGCCGCGAGCGCGTGCGCGAGCTCGAGCACGTACACGTTCATGCCGCCCGCATCACCCGTGCCGGGCTGGTCGAGCGGCGACGTGTGCACCGAGAGCATGGCGACGCGCGGCGCTCTCTCGGTGGTCACACCCCATTGTCACCCGGTGACGGGGCGTGTGCGCCACCCGCGACCGCCCGCCGGACGGGCCCCGCGGCGCACGCCGTGCGGGAACGGGCGGGGCGCCGC
>JAFAEH010000184.1 GCA_023424135.1 Actinomycetes bacterium
GCGCGGGGCGGCGCGCGCGCAGGGCCGGTCGTCCCGGACGTCCGCGGCGCCGTCGCAGCGTGCCCGCTCGTCGGACTCTGCGCGTGGTGCGGCCTTCGACGCGCTGCGCGCCGTCGACGGCTCCGACGCGTACGCGAACCTCGTCCTGCCGCCGCTCCTGCGCGAGCGGGGCGTCACGGGGCGGGACGCAGGGTTCGCCACCGAGCTGGCCTACGGCACGCTGCGCCTGCGGGGGCGGTACGACGCGGTGCTCGCGCAGGCGTCGTCACGGCCGCTCGACCAGGTCGACGCACCGGTGCTCGACGTGCTCCGGCTGGGCGCGCACCAGCTGCTGGGCATGCGGGTGCCCGCGCACGCGGCGGTCTCGGAGACGGTGGGGCTGGCCCGCGAGCGCGTGGGCGCCGGTGCCGCGCAGTTCGTGAACGCGGTCCTGCGTCGGGTCGCGGAGCAGCCGCTCGACGTGTGGCTGGAGCGGGTGGCGGACGTGGCGGGCGAGGACCCGGTGGCGCGTCTGGCGGTCGTGCAGAGCCATCCGGCGTGGGTCGTGCGGGCGCTGCGTGAGGCGCTGGTGGGGGCGGGCAGGTCGGCGGACGAGCTGGGGGACCTGCTCGCGGCGGACAACGCCCCACCGCGGGTGACGCTCGTGGTCCGTCCGGGGCTGGCGGAGGTCGAGGAGGTCGCGCAGGGGGGTGATGTCACGCCCGGGGGGCTCGTGGGGACGGCGCTCGTGCTGGCCGGGGGTGACCCGGGTGCGGTGCCTGCGGTCCGCGAGGGCCGTGCGGGTGTGCAGGACGAGGGGTCCCAGCTGGTCGCGCTCGCGCTGGCGGCGGCGCCGGTGCAGGGGCGTGACGAGCGCTGGCTGGACCTGTGCGCGGGGCCGGGTGGCAAGGCCGCGCTCCTGGGTGCCCTGGCGGCGCAGCGGGGTGCCCGGCTGGTGGCGAACGAGGTGGCGCCGCACCGGGCGCGGCTGGTCGAGCAGTCGTTGCGGGCGGTGCCGCGGGGTGCGGTCGAGGAGGTCCGCACGGGTGACGGGCGGGACGTCGGGACGCGCGAGCCGGGGTCGTACGACCGGGTGCTGCTGGACGCGCCGTGCACGGGGCTGGGGGCGTTGCGTCGTCGGCCGGAGTCGCGGTGGCGACGTACACCGGCGGATCTCGCGACGCTGAGCGCGTTGCAGCGTGAGCTGCTGGCGTCGGCGTTCGCGGCGGTGCGGCCGGGTGGTGTGGTCGGGTACGTGACGTGCTCGCCGCACCTGGCGGAGACGCAGCTCGTGGTGCACGACGCGGTGCGGGCGGCTGCGCGTGCGGGGCTCGCGGTGGAGGTCGTCGACGCGACGGACGTGGTGCGGGGCGTGGCGCCGGCGTGGGAGCCGGTGGCGGGGCGTGCTGACGTGCAGCTGTGGCCGCACGTGCACGGCACGGACGCGATGCACCTGACGTTGCTGCGTCGCGTCTGACGGACGGGCGGCGCGGGCGGGTCGGTGGCTGGGTAGCGTGGGTGCGTGCCTCCCGTGCTGATCAACCCGAGCATCCTGTCCGCCGACTTCGCGAACCTCGAGCGCGACCTGCGGCTCGTCGAGTCGGCGGACTACGTGCACGTCGACGTGATGGACCACCACTTCGTGCCGAACCTGACGATCGGGCTGCCGGTCGTCAGGCGTCTGGCGGAGGTCAGCCCGGTGCCGCTGGACGTGCACCTGATGATCGAGGACGCGGACCGGTGGGCGCCGCAGTACGCGGAGGCGGGTGCGGCGTCGGTGACGTTCCACGCGGAGGCGACGCAGGCGCCGGTGCGGCTGGCGCGCGAGCTGCGCTCGGGTGGGGTGCGCGCGTCGGTCGCGCTGCGCCCAGCGACGCCGGTCGAGCCGTTCCTCGACCTGCTGGCCGAGGTCGACATGGTGCTGGTCATGACGGTCGAGCCGGGGTTCGGGGGGCAGTCGTTCATCGAGGGGACGCTGCCGAAGGTGCGCCGGACGCGTGCGGCGATCGACGCGGCGGGTGCGGGCACGTGGGTGCAGGTCGACGGCGGCGTCTCGCGCGGGACGATCGGTCGGATCGCGAAGGCGGGCGCGAACGTGTTCGTCGCGGGCTCGGCGGTCTACGGTGCGCAGGACGTCGCGGGGGAGATCGCGGCGCTGAGGCGTCTTGCGGAGCACCCGACGACCGAGGCCTGAGGTGGACGCGGCACCGGGTGACGGGGCCGCACCCATCTCGAAATGGACACTGGTCGAGTCCGGAATAACCGGTGTGGCATCATCGTTGACGAACACACACGTGCTCCGGGGTCGGTGAAAGTCCGAGCCGGCGGTGACAGTCCGCGACCCGTGAGCCCCGCGAGGGGTGAGCGGTTGACCTGGTGGAACTCCAGGACCGACGGTGAAAGTCCGGATGGGAGGAGACGCGTGCGCGGTGCGCCGACGTGCGTACCGTGACGGTGCGGCGTGCCGCCCGAGCGACCCCGGAGCCTGACGAGGCTGCGGAGGTGCGAGGCGATGAACGCGACGGATGTCGACGTGGAGCGGTCCGTGCCGCGCGCGAGCGACGTCGAGGTGGGTGCGATGCGCCGGGCGCTCGCGCTGTCCGCCCGCGGTCCGCTCGGCCCGAACCCGCGCGTCGGCTGCGTGCTGCTCGCACCGGACGGCACGGTCCTCGGTGAGGGATGGCACCGCGGTGCCGGGACCGCGCACGCGGAGGTCGCGGCGCTGACCGACGCCCGCGAGCGCGGCGGCGACGTGCGGGGGGCGACCGCGGTCGTGACGCTCGAGCCGTGCGACCACACGGGTCGTACGGGCCCGTGCTCGGTCGCGCTGCTGGACGCGGGTGTCGCCCGGGTGGTGGTCGGGGTGCCGGACCCGAACCCGGTGGCGGCCGGTGGCGCGCGGCGGCTGCGCGACGCGGGCGTCGACGTCGTGACGGGCGTGCTCGACGAGGAGGGGGTCGCGGTGCTCGGGGCGTGGTTGCCGGCGGTGCGCCGGGGGCGTCCGTTCGTGACGCTGAAGCTCGCGACGACGCTGGACGGGCGGGTCGCCGCCGCGGACGGGACGAGCCGGTGGATCACGTCGGACGTCGCGCGGCGGCACGCGCACGGACTGCGCGCGGTGGTCGACGCGATCGTCGTCGGGACGGGGACGGCGCTGGTGGACGACCCGTCCCTGACGGCGCGCGCGGGTGACGGGTCGTTGGTCGAGCGTCAGCCGCTGAGGGTCGTCGTGGGGGAGCGGGACGTGCCCGCGGGTGCGCGGCTGCGCGGTGCGGGTGGTGCGCTCGTGCAGGTGCGCACGCACGATCCGGCGCGTGTGCTGGCCGAGCTGCACGCGCGCGAGGTGCGGCACGTGCTCGTCGAGGGCGGTCCGACGCTCGCTGCGGCGTTCCTCGCTGCGGGGCTGGTCGACGAGGTGCACGCCTACGTCGCACCCGTGCTGCTCGGTGCGGGCGCGTCCGCGGTCGGGGACCTCGGTGTCGCGACGATCGCCGACGCCGTGCGTCTCGTGCCGACCGAGGTCGTCCCGCTGGGACCGGACGTGCTCGTCGTCGGCACCCCGCACGTCGGCACCCCGCAACCACCACCGCGGGCGGGCACGCCCGCGGCACCACGTACCACCACGTCGACGCAGGAGGGTCAGTGATGTTCACGGGCATCGTCGAGGAGCTGGGCACGGTCGTCGCGCTCGAGCCGGGCGACGGGGACGGGTCGGACGCGCGGCTGCGCGTGGCGGGTCCGCTGGTCACGTCCGACGCACGGCTGGGCGACTCGATCGCGGTGAGCGGGGTCTGCCTGACGGTCAGCGAGCTGCCGGGCGACGGGTCGTTCGTCGCCGACGTCATGCCGGAGACGCTGCGCCGCTCGTCGCTGGGCGACCTGGCGGCGGGCGACGGGGTGAACCTGGAACGTGCGCTGGCCGTCGGGGGCCGTTACGGCGGGCACGTCGTGCAGGGGCACGTCGACGGCGTGGGTGTGGTGCGTTCGCGCCGCCCGGGCCCGCGCTGGGACGACGTGGAGGTCACGCTCGACCCGTCGCTCGCCCGGTACGTCGCGGAGAAGGGGTCGATCACCGTGTCCGGGGTGTCCCTGACGGTCACCCACGTCGGTGAGGACGTGTTCGGCGTCTCGCTGATCCCGACGACGCTGCGGGAGACGACGCTGGGGACGCTCGCACCGGGGGCGCGGGTGAACCTGGAGGTGGACGTGCTGGCCAAGTACACCGAGCGGTTGCTCGCGACGTCGGGGGTGGCGCGGTGAGCGACGACATCCGCGACGGCATCCGGCTGGGGACGGTCGAGGAGGCGCTCGAGGCGCTGCGTGCGGGGCGCCCGGTGCTGGTCGCGGACTCCGAGGACCGGGAGAACGAGGCGGACGTCGTGCTCGCGGCGCAGTCGGCGACACCCGAGTGGGTGGCGTGGACGATCCGGCACTCGTCGGGCTACCTGTGCGCGCCCATGCCGGCGGCCCGTGCGGACGCGCTGGACCTGCCGCTCATGGTCCCGCACAGCCAGGACCCGCGGCGCACCGCGTACACGGTCACGGTCGACGCGGCCACGGGTGTCACGACGGGCATCTCGGCGGCCGACCGGGCGCGCACGCTGCGTGTGCTGGCGGACCCGGCGGCGGGCCGCGGCGACCTGATCCGCCCCGGTCACGTGCTGCCCCTGCGCGCGGTGCCGGGTGGTGTGCTGCACCGCGCCGGGCACACCGAGGCTGCGGTCGACCTGTGCCGGCTCGCGGGTCTCGAGCCGGTCGGCGCGATCGCCGAGCTCGTGTGCGACGAGGGGCAGATGGTCCGTCTGCCGCAGGCGGCACGGATCGCGCAGGACGCGGGCCTGGTGCTGCTGACGATCGCCGACCTGCGCGCGTGGCGTCTGGCGCACGACGCGGTCGAGGTGCCGGCCGTCGAGCCGCAGGCCGCGCCGCGGGTGCACGCGACGCACACGGCGCACCTGCCGACCCGGCACGGCGACTTCCGCATCCACGGCTACCGCGACCTGCGCACGGGCGACGAGCACGTCGCCCTGGTGCCCACGACCGGTCTGGCCGACGTGCCGAGCGTGCGGGTGCACTCCGAGTGCCTCACGGGTGACGCGTTCGGCTCGGCGCGCTGCGACTGCGGGCCGCAGCTGGACGCCGCGCTCGAGATCGCGGCCGCCGAGGGCGGTGCCGTGGTGTACCTGCGCGGCCACGAGGGCCGCGGCATCGGGCTGCTCGCGAAGGTCGCGGCCTACGCGCTGCAGGACGACGGGCGCGACACGGTCGAGGCGAACGTCGACCTCGGCTGGCCCGCGGACCGGCGCGAGTACGGTGCCGCGGCGGCGATCCTCGCCGACCTCGGCGTGCACGGCGTCACGCTGCTGACGAACAACCCCGCCAAGGTCGCGGGGCTGCGTGCGCACGGCATCGACGTCACCCGGGTGCGGGGTCTCGAGGTGGGTCGCACACCGCACAACGAGGCGTACCTGCGCACCAAGGCGACGAGCATGGGCCACGTGCTGCACCTCGAGCACGACCCGGCGGACGTCGTCGCACCCGTGCGCGTCGACCCCGTCCTCGCCGGCCCCGCACCCGCGGGCGCCGACACCACCGACCACACGTTCGACCCTCTGGAGGAGCTGGCATGAGCGGTGCGGGCGCACCCACCCTGGACCTGGACGGCACCGGCCTGAAGGTCGTCGTCGTCGCGGCGAGCTGGCACACGACCGTCATGGACGGGCTCGTCGCCGGCGCGCAGCGCGCGCTGGCCGAGGCCGGCGTCACCGATGTCACCCTCGTGCGCGTGCCGGGCTCGTTCGAGCTGCCCGTCGCGGCACAGCACGCCGCGGGGTCGGCCGACGCCGTCGTCGCGCTCGGCGTGGTGATCCGCGGCGGCACCCCGCACTTCGACTACGTCTGCCAGGCGGCGACCTGGGGCCTGACCGAGGTTGGTCTCCGCACCGGTGTCCCGGTCGGGTTCGGCCTGCTGACCTGCGACGACGAGCAGCAGGCCCTCGACCGCGCGGGCCTGCCGGGCTCCCACGAGGACAAGGGCGCCGAGGCGGCGCAGGCGGCCCTCGCCACGGCCCTGACGCTGCGCACCCTCGCGGGCTCCTGAGCCGTGCGCCGGCACCCGGCCGGCGGGTGGGCGACGGGCGGTCGCGGCGGGACGCGGACCCGCGGCGACCGCCCGCTCGGCGTGCACGGGGCGGACGCGTGGACCGTGGCCTGCCGCCGGGCGTCTAGGCTCGGCGCGTGAAGTCGTTCGAGGAGCTGTTCGCCGAGCTGTCCGACAAGGCCGTCGCCCGCCCCGCGGGGTCCGGCACGGTCGCCGAGCTGGACGCCGGCGTGCATGCCATCGGCAAGAAGATCGTCGAGGAGGCCGCCGAGGTCTGGATGGCGGCCGAGCACGAGTCCGACGTGCGCGCCGCCGAGGAGATCTCGCAGCTGCTGTACCACCTGCAGGTGCTCATGGTCGCCAAGGGCCTGACCCTGCAGGACGTGTACGCGCACCTGTGACGCGCCGTCGCGACCCCGCCCCACCCACCCGTTCCTGACCGAGAACCACCCGAGGACACCGTGCTGAGGATCGCCGTCCCCAACAAGGGCTCGCTGTCCGAGCCCGCCGCCGACATGCTCCGCGAGGCGGGCTACCGCCAGCGGCGCGACGCCCGCGAGCTCGTCCTGCCCGACCCGGACAACGACGTCGAGTTCTTCTTCCTGCGGCCCCGTGACGTCGCCGTGTACGTCGGCGCCGGGACCGTCGACGTCGGCATCACGGGCCGTGACCTGCTCATCGACTCCGCGTCCCCGGCGGTCGAGCACCTGCCGCTCGGCTTCGCCCGGTCCACCTTCCGCTTCGCGGCGGCCGCAGGCCGGCTGACCGACGCCCGGCAGATCGCGGGGCTGCGCGTCGCGACGTCCTACGCCGAGCTCGTGGAGTCCTCCCTGCGGGAGCGCGGCATCGAGCCAGAGGCCGTCGTGCGTCTCGACGGCGCCGTGGAGTCCGCGATCCGCCTCGGCGTCGCCGACGTGATCGCGGACGTCGTCGAGACCGGCACCACGCTGCGCGCCGCGGGGCTCGAGGTGTTCGGCGAGCCGATCCTGCGGTCCGAGGCCGTCCTGGTCCGCCGCGCGGACGTCGACCAGCCGCCCGGCCTGGAGGTCCTCACCCGCCGCCTGCAGGGCGTGCTCACCGCACGCGAGTACGTGCTCATGGACTACGACGTGCCGCTGCACCTCGTCGACGACGCGGTGGCGATCACCCCCGGCCTCGAGTCGCCCACGGTCTCGCCCCTGCACAACGGCGAGTGGGCCGCCGTGCGCGCGATGGTCCCGCGCAGCCAGACGAACCGCGTCATGGACGCCCTGTACGAGGTCGGTGCGCGCGCGATCCTCGTGACCTCGATCCTTGCCTGCCGGATCTGACGTGCCCCCCGCCGCACGCGCCACCCCGGGCGGCGCCGACGACGATCTCGCGGCGCCGTTCCGGCCACGCCTGGCGCGCGCCGTCACGCTGGGGATCGCGGTCCTCGTCCTCGTGCTGACCGCGCTGCTCGCGACGACGATGCCGGACCTGACCCTCGTCGACCGCACGGCCTTCGCGCTGTTCGGCCTGGCGATCGCGTGGTTCTGCTGGCGGCAGGCGTCCGTGCGGGCCGTCCCGGACGACACCGGGCTGACGGTCCGCAACCTGCTCCTGACACGGCACGTCACCTGGGCCGAGATCGTCTCCGTGCGCTTCGGTCAAGGTCGCGCGTGGGTGCAGCTCGACCTGTCCGACGGCGACACGCTCGCCGTCATGGGCGTCCAGCGCGCCGACGGCACGTTGGCCGAGGGTGAGGCACGCCGCCTCGCGACCCTCGTCGCCCACCGCACACCGACCCCGCGCGACGACTGACACCGCCACCACCCCGCCGCCACACCCCTGGCGTGAGAGCTATCCGATCGCCCTCTCACGCAGGAGGGGTGGGACCGGGTTCGTGAGAACGTGATCGGATCGCACTCTCACACCCGGGGGAGGTGTGGGACGGGACCGGGTCGTGGCAGCGCGATCGGATTGCACCCTCACGGGGCAGGGGTGACGGCGTGCGCACCGGCCGCGGCGGCCGCGAGGAACGCCGCCGGGTCGGCGTCGAGCGTGCGACCCATGGTCGACATCCGTACCGGCGCGTCCCGCAGCGCGTGGAGCAGCGGGACGTCCGCCGGCACGGTGACGCCGCGGTGGCGGCCCTGCGGTGCGCACAGGGACGCCGCCTGCCGGGCGACCCGGTCCGCGAGCGCCGCCCACGCCTCGGGGTCGGGTTCGGCCGTCAGGTCCTGCGGGGTCCCGGGCAGGTCGTCGGCGAACGTCGGGACGACGACCTCGCAGGCAGCCAGCGCGACACGGCCGTACGCCGTCAGGGAGTGGTGGGAGACCCCGAGGTGCCGCTCACGGGCGTCGGCCCCCGACACACGCAGCGACGCGACCGGACGTCCGCCGAGGACGGCGGCAGCGTTGAGCGCCTCGCCGGCGGCGACCCCGGAGAACCCCCAGCGCGTGCCCGTGCCGAGGTTGCCGGGTCCCTGCGCGACGACCACGAGGTCCGCGTCGAGCACGTGACGCGCCGCGAGCAGCCCCGTGTGGACGGTCACGGCCTCGAGGTCCCCGCCGAACGCCTGCCCGGTCGTGACGCACGCGCTGATCCAGCCCGCCGAGCGCAGGCCGTCGACGGCGCGCGAGAACCACGCGGGCAGCGCGCCGCCGTCGGTCATGACGTACGTGACGCGCGGCGCGGGTCGCCCC
>JAFAEH010000237.1 GCA_023424135.1 Actinomycetes bacterium
CCCGAGCAGCCGAGACCGCCGAACGCATCAGCACCGCCCACGACCGCTACCAGGCCACCGGCACCGCACTGGTCGACTACGCCGACGCCCTGGACCACGCACAAGGCCTGGCCCGCGACGCGCTGGACACCGCCCGGCGCGCAGCCCGCGCGATCGACACCGCCGACGCCGACGTACGACGCTGGGCCACCCAGGCCCTCGACGAGACCGACACCGCACGTGCAGCGAGCTACGAACATCTGGCCGAGACCGCACGCCACACCCGTGAGATCGCCGGAGCGCTGCAGCTCGCCCGCGACATCTACCTCGCCCTGACCACCGACACCGGCTGGGGCGACGTCGCCCTCGGGGCCCTGGGCATGATCACCTTCGGCATCGGACGCCTGAGCGCCCAAGGACTGCGCATCGCCACCAACACCGCACGCGCCCACCAAGGCCTCCGCACCCTGCCCGTCACCGGCCAGGCAACCGCGTCCGCCGCACGAGCGACACGATCCGCGACAGGCGCGGCCGACTCGGCCGGCGGACGAGCCGCACCCGCCGCTCTCCATGTTCGGACGTGGACCACACCCGAGCTGTGGTCGACGGTGCGACCGTCAGCGATCGCGCAGGACGTCGCGGGCGACCTCAAGGGACTGGTCACGGCACTGAAGGACCCCGGCGTATTCGCGACCCGCGGACCCGGACGGCACGTGTCACGCCCGATCGACGTGCTCGAGAACGCCATCAAGGAGAGCACCCACAACCTGCGCAACACCACCGCCGGAGCCGAACGACTCACCGCCCTGCTCGGCGACCTCGAGTCCGCCCGCGACATCCGCTTCCTCGTCGAGCACGGCGCCGATCTCGGCTACCACGGCGCCACCCTGCGCACCTGGGCCGCCGGACGCGGCGCACTGCAGGTCCTCGACATCGGCCTGGTCGCCGAGAGCCTCACCCCGAAGGGCACACCGTCATGACCATGCAGATCCTCGGGTGGACCTACGACCATCCTGACGACGAGCACTGGGCGGGCTGGTGCCCCGGGGAGGACACCACCGCCGCGTCGAGCCAGCTCGTCGCCCAGACCACCGAGGCACGCGCCCTGCTCTCCCGCAGCGTTCGTGCGGTGGACGACCACGCACGCCGCAAGGGCGGGAGCGTCGGAACAACAGCCGTATGGGTACCCGATCTGTCGACCGGCGAGGTCATGGGTGTGCTCATGGCGATGCGGATGGGGCTCGCCCGCTCGTTCGCGCCCAACCCCGAGGGCTTCGTCGCGCGCAACTGGCGCAAGGACTACGGCGGCTGGCGCCTCAAGATCACCGAACGCTCCGCCGAGATCATCCATTGCCCCGCCGGCCCCACCGTCATCGAGACCATCATCTGCCGCATCCGCGGCGAACGCACCATCCAGGCGTACTCCTCGTACTTCGTCTTCCCCGCCGACGGCACCCCTGAGACCGTCCAGCTCTCCTTCAACACCATCCACCTCGACCTGCTCGTCGAGCTGACCGTCCTCGGACGCACCATCGCCGACAGCCTGCAGATCACCACCGGTCCCGCCACATCATGACCGCACAGCAGCAGGCGGTCTCTCCTTCACCAGCAAGGCCGTCCGCGACGCCGCGTGGGGCCGAGGATTGTCGACAACGCTCTTCAGATGCTCGCAACCTGCACGACAGCCCAGCCGGAGCCGAACGACTCAGCGTCCCGCTCGGCGACCTCGAGTCCGCCCGCGACATCCGCTTCCTCGTCGAGCACGGCGCTGACCTCGGCCGCCACGGCGCCACCCTGCGCACCTGGGCCGCCGGACGCGGCGCACTGCAGGTCCTCGACATCGGCCTGGTCGCCGAGAGCCTCACCCCGAAGGGCATTCCGTCATGACCTTGATCGCGGACGCCAGCTGGCGCTACCCGGACGACGACCACTGGATCGCGTGGAAGCCTGGCGCCGGGATCGAGCCGATCGCGCGCGAGCTGTCTCGCCAGCTGGCCACCACACCTGAGGCCGTGGCACTGCTCGACCGGAGCATCGTCGCCGTGAACGCATCGTCGCTCGGCAAGGGCGGGTGCGTGTCGAACACTGCACTCTGGGTGCCTGATCCGGCCACGGGTGAACCGCGGGGCATCCTCGAGGTGTCGATCCACACGTTCTCCGAACCCAGCGACGCATCGGCCGGAGCATTCGTCGCGCGCAACTGGCGCAAGGACTACGGCGGCTGGCGCGTCAAGATCACCGAGCGCTCCGCCGAGATCATCCAGTGCCCCGCCGGACCCGCCGTGATCGAGACCATCGTCGGCCGACGACGCGGCGAGCGTCCTGTCCAGGGCTACTCCTCCTACTTCGTCTTCCCCGCCGACGGCACCCCCGAAGCGATGTGCCTTACCTTCAACACCATCCACCTCGACCTGCTCGTCGAGCTGACCGTCCTCGGACGCACCATCGCCGACAGCCTGCAGATCACCACCGGTCCCGCCACGTCATGACCCGCACACCGCGAGGCAAGGCCCGTGCACGCACGCGCCACGAGGTCTGGGGTAGTCACCGATCCCCGACTGGCACACCGCCGAACCGCCTCGAACCTGCAGGCCCTCGAACTGCCGGGCGCAGGGCGACGACTCGATGCGTCGACACGTCAGCAGACGTCACGCCGTCCGACGAGCACTCGTCGCACGGGTGGGCTACTCGAAAGAACCGAACACGAACGCGTGTAGGACGTCCCGCGTTGTCCGACCGGAGGCCACGATGAGCTCGACGCTGACACCCCACACCTACGTCCCGGACGACGCCGACACCGCCGAGCTCGACGAGGTTCGTTCGTTCCTCGCCACGCACGACGGCACGGCTCACCGCCTTCTGCTCGTCGGGGACGGCGAGCAGGTCGAGCTGCCCCGTCAGATCCACGAGGCGCTGAAGCTCGTCGCCGAGTCGCTGGCTGCCGGGCGAGGGGTGACGGTCGCACCCGAGTCGACACTTCTGACGACACAGCACGCTGCGGACCTGCTGGGCGTATCGCGGCCGACCGTCGTGCGGCTCGCGGACAACAGACAGATCCCGAGCGAACGCTACGGCAACCGCCGCCGTATCCGGCTGGGCGACCTGCTCGACTACCGTCCCCGGCGACGACGCGAGCAGTACGACGCACTCGCCGCGACGAGCGTCGCGCTCGACGCGGAGGACGATCCCGATGTCGTGCACCACGAGCTGCGCGCTGCTCGTCGTGCCGTCGCCGAGCGACGACGCCGCAGCGACGGGTAGACGTTCTCGGCGCTGCCCGACACCTGCACCCTCTGACCCAGCCACGCGGAGCTCTCGCGACAGACCGCAGGGTGATGCGAGCGGGTCACCGCCGGCCACGGCCGCAGAACGGCCCGTGCACCAGCCCGTGTCGTGCGCAGCACGTCCCACATGGACGCCCGGTACCCGGTCGGGAGCACGTGCCGACCCTGTGCGTCCGGAACGCTCCGACCCGACGGCCTCGACGACGTACGCACCCCTGCGGCGCCCCGTGCGCGTTGTCCACAAATTCGAGACGGGCACCCCGTCGAACTGCCCCGAACCGGTACGTTCCCGGACATGCGGATGCGTCAGGCAGCAAGGCTCGTCGTCATGGTGACCGTGCTCGGACTCCTGGTCGCCGGGTGCACGGACGACCCGGCCCCGGTCGAGACCACACCGGCGAACGCCCCTTCACCGTCCCCGTCCGCCACCCCGTCCCCCACCCCGACGCTCGACGCGGCAACGGCGCCAACCCGCCCAGAGGAGATGTCGACAGCCAGCGCCGATGGCGCGGCGGCCGCAGCGAGCTACTTCATCTCCTTGTTCCCCTACATCAACGCGACGGGTGACCTGTCGGAGTGGGATGCACTGTCGTCGCCCGAGTGCTCATTCTGCTCCGGCGTCCGGGACAACGTGACCGCTCTTCACAGCAAGGGCCACCGCAACATCGGATCCGTCGAGATCCTCTCGGCAGCAGGCACGCAGGTCGAGGCCGACCGTTGGTACTCCGCCCGCATACATCTCGTCATCGCCGCCTCGATCGACGTTGACAATGATGGTGAGGTCGTCGACGAGCACCCCGAGGAGAACGAGCAGATCGACGTCGTCATGACGTGGGCAGACGGATGGACCATCGACGAGGTCGGCCCCGCCTCGACGCCGGGGACCTGACATGCGCAGCGAACGGACGAGTATTCATGTCGTACTCGCGACCGCCGCCCTGCTTCTCCTGACTCTCCAGACGCCTGCAGCGGCGGCCGGCAAGCCGATCTTCGGCAGCGAACTGTCCGGCGACACCGCACATATGTCCGCACAGCGCGCGGAGGAAGCCGCCAATCGCAACAGGGCGATCCCCGAGGAACTGCGCGAGTTCGACTACGAGCGTTCCCCGTACTGCCGGGAGGCCGCCGGGATCTGGGTCAAGGGGTTCGCCGACGGGACCTGCCCGAGCGGTGCGGACCTGGCCGGTGCCGCCGTGCAGTGCCAGGACGGCGACACGATCGTGATGCCCATGTGGATGCGCCAACGCGCCACCCCCACCGACCCGTGGGGGCCCTGGGACGACATCGACCCCGGCGGGTGCGGCGTCGACCTGCTGCCCGTCATGACCGAAGAAGACCTGCGCCGCCTGCCCATCCCCCCACCCGTGCTGACCGTGCAGCCCTCACGCACCTGGGTCCTGGTCAACATCGAGACCATCGTCTACACCGACCCCACACCCCTGACCCTGCGCACCGACCTGCTCGGTTACGGCGTCGACGTCGAACTCACACCCGTGTCCTGGACCTACGACTTCGGCGACGGACACCACCTCACCACCGACCAACCAGGCCACCCCCACCCCGACCACGACGTCTACCACCGCTACGAGAACACCACCACCGCCACCACCATCACCCTGACCGCCCACTGGACCGGCCGCTACCGCATCGACGGCTCACCGGCCTGGCGCGACATCCCCGGCCACGCCGAGACCACCACCACCTCCCACCAGTTCTCCGTCGAAGAACGCACCAGCCGACTCGTCACCGCCCCCTGCACCGCC
>JAFAEH010000268.1 GCA_023424135.1 Actinomycetes bacterium
CGCGTCGTACGTCGCCGTCGCCGCCGTGGCCGCCGGGGTGCTCGGCGTCGGCGGGTGGTTCGGACTGCACCGTGCGCCCGCGCCGCAGCCCGCCGAGACCCCGACCCCGACCGTCAGCCCGACGCGCTCGCCCACGGCCACGCCGTCGCCGAGCGCGGCCGCCGAGCCGACGACGACGCCGCCCGCCCCCCTCGTGCCGGTCTCGCTGCCCGGTCTGCCCCCGATGTTCGAGGCGCCGGAGGGAATCCTCGACCGCACGGGTCCCGGGTGGTTCGTCGTCGCGTACGACGCGCCGCCCACGTCCGCCGGTGAGGCGCGCACCACCCTCGCCCTCAACGCGCCCACCGGGGAGACCTACCACCTCGTGGACGTCACGGGCGCCGTGGCGCCGCTGCGCTGGACGCAGGCCGGCACCCTGCGTGCGTACGACACCGCCTACCCCTCCAGCGAGCTCACGCTCGACCTGCGTACCGGCGCCAGCACGTCCGACGAGCGCATCCCCCGCTCCGCGGGCTTCGTCGGGGTGGCGGGCGACGACGAGGTGTGGACGAGCGAGGACGGCCGCAGGTCCACCATCCACGTCGTGCCGCCCGCCGGACCCGTGCATGACCTCCCCTACGACGGCGGCTGGCCGCTGCTGAGCCCGGACGGCCGCACGGTGCTGGGGCAGGGCGGGTTCAGCTCGTCGCTGCAGGTCGTCGACCTCGCCACGGGCACCGCGACGCGGCTCGCCCTCCCGGAGGGGCAGATGTGCGCCGCCGCCGGCTGGCTCGACACCGTCCAGCTGCTGGCCACGTGCGCCGACCTGGTGCCCTCAGGGCAGCCCGGCGGCCCCGAGATGCAGCCGCTCGACCAGCACGACGGCCAGCTCGTGCGTCTCGACGCCACCGGTGGCGCACCGCAGGTGATCCGGCCGCTCACCGCCGCCGACGTCGTGCCGTGGATGGGTCGCCGGCTCACCGACGGTCGGCTCGTCACCACGAACGCGTCGCTGCTGTCGAGCTCCGGTGACTGCTTCAACGCCTGCTTCGGCGGCGCGTTCCTGTGGTCCGAGGACGGGACCTCGGTCGCACCGCTGCCGTCGACGATCGACCCCGTCGACGCGGTCTGCGAGATCACCGCGGGTGGTGACCGGGTGCTGCTGCGGACCAGCGACACCTGCTTCGAGGGCGCGGGCCGGTACCAGTGGTGGAGCGTGGACCCCACGACGGGCGACAGCCGCCGCATCGCGAAGGCGGCCGACGACTCCGAGTCGGTCGCGGGCGTCTTCGGCGTGGTGGAGAGGGCCACACCCTGAGGAAGGACGACGGGGCGGGGCCGCTGTCGTCCTGACGACGGCGACCCCGCACCTCGGTCGTGCCGGAGGCCGACTCAGCGCCTCGACCCCGTGGTCGCGCTGAGCCTGCGCTCCGCCGCGGGCACCGGCCTGACGCTGCGCGCCGGGCCGGCACCCTCCGCTGCGCTCCAGCTCAGCGCTCGACCTGGCTGGTCGCGCTGAGCCTGCGCTCCGCTGCGGGCACCGGCCTGACGCTGCGCGCCGGGCCGGCACCCTCCGCTGCGCTCCGGCTCAGCGCTCGACCTCACCGCGGATGAAGGCCTCGAGCTGCGCCCGGCCCTTCGTGTCCTCCATCTGCACCGGCGGGGACTTCATGAAGTACGTCGACGCCGACAGGATCGGGCCACCGATGCCACGGTCCTTCGCGATCTTCGCGGCGCGGACCGCGTCGATGATGATGCCCGCCGAGTTCGGGGAGTCCCACACCTCGAGCTTGTACTCCAGGTTCAGGGGCACCTCACCGAACGCGCGGCCCTCGAGACGCACGTACGCCCACTTGCGGTCGTCGAGCCACGCGACGTAGTCCGACGGGCCGATGTGGACGTTGCGGTCCTCCTTCTTGCCGGCCAGCGGACCGTCGTCGAGGTTCGACGTGACGGCCTGCGTCTTCGACAGCTTCTTGGACTCCAGGCGCTCACGCTCGAGCATGTTCTTGAAGTCCATGTTGCCGCCGACGTTCAGCTGGTACGTGCGGTCCAGGATGACGCCGCGGTCCTCGAACAGACGCGCGAGCACGCGGTGCGTGATCGTCGCGCCGACCTGCGACTTGATGTCGTCGCCGACGATCGGCACGCCCGCGGCCTCGAACTTCGCGGCCCACTCCGGGTCCGACGCGATGAACACCGGCAGCGCGTTGACGAAGGCCACACCCGCGTCGATCGCAGCCTGCGCGTAGAACTTCGCGGCGTCCTCCGAGCCGACGGGCAGGTAGCAGACGAGCACGTCGACCTGCGCGTCCTTCAGCGTCTGGACGACGTCGACGGGCTCGGCGTCCGACTCCTCGATGGTCTGCGCGTAGTACTTGCCGATGCCGTCGAGCGTGTGGCCGCGCGACACCGTGACACCCAGCGGCGGGACGTCGGAGATCTTGATGGTGTTGTTCTCGGAGTTGAAGATCGCCTCCGACAGGTCGAACCCGACCTTCTTGGCGTCCACGTCGAACGCGGCGACGAACTCGAGGTCGCGCACGTGGTAGTCGCCGAACTGCACGTGCATGAGGCCCGGGACCTTGCCCGCCGGGTCGGCGTCACGGTAGTAGTGCACGCCCTGGACCAGCGACGCGGCGCAGTTGCCGACGCCGACGATGGCGACGCGGATGGAGGTCATCCTCGCTCCTTCTCGTTTCGCGCCTCGGATGATCCCTCGGCGTCGTCTGCAGCGGCGGCCGGTCGGCCACCGCCCTCGTGGCGAGCGCGGCGCACGCCACGCTCGTTGTCGATGAGGTCGTCGAGCCAGCGGACCTCGCGCTCGACCTGCTCGAGCCCGTGACGTTGCAGCTCGAGCGTGTACTCGTCCATGCGCTCGCGGGTGCGGGCGAACGACTGGCGGAACGTCTCCAGACGCTCGGTCAGCCGGGTGCGGCGCCCCTCGAGGATGCGCAGCCGCGTCTCGGCGTCCGTCTGGCCGAAGAACGCGAACCGCACGTCGAAGTTCTCGTCCTCCCAGGCCGCCGGACCGGACGAGGACAGCACCTGCTGCAGGTGCTCCTTGCCGTCGGCGGTCAGCTGGTAGACGATGCGCGCACGCTTCGTGGCCACGGCCCGGTCCGCGGGCGCGTCCGTCCCGACGATCCAGCCGCGGTCCGCGAGCCCCTTGAGGCACGGGTACAGCGAGCCGTAGGACAGCGCGCGGAACGAGCCGAGGACGAGGTTGAGGCGCTTGCGCAGCTCGTACCCGTGCATCGGGGACTCGGCGAGCAGGCCGAGGATCGCGGGCTCGAGGACGTCGGAACGACCGCGCACCTGACCCTCCTCCCGCTCGACGACGACCCGACCGAACCGGACGACCGACCGGCTCGATGTATCAGTTCGATACATCCGGAGAATATGTCGGACACGCGCCGACGCACAACACGCGTCGCCCGCGGACGTTCGCGGGGTGCCCACGGAGGGGCCGGGACGCCGGGTCGCCCGCGCGGGCGACGGTTCGTCAGGGGAGGGTCGCGGAGCCGTGCCGATCATGTGAAGGGACGAACCGATCCGGACGTGCCGGGCACCTCCGGCACCCGGGACGTGGGTCCTGTCGTCCATACTGGCCCCGGCGTCGTCCGCCCCGGAGTGCCCGGAACGGGCAGCCGGGGGGCGCCGGTCCACGATCGTCGGCACGAGAGGTCCACCCGTTGGCAGGCAGCAAGCGCCGCGCGGCACCCTCGCGCGCCCGTCGCGCGACCCGTCCCACGTCGTCCTCGCCGGACGGCGGCGACCGACGGTTCTGGAACTACCCGCGCCGCGAGTACAGGGGCCTGCACCGCTGGCTCCCGTCGTGGCGGGTCATGCTCGGCACGTTCATCGGCGGGGTCTTCCTCGTGCTCGGGGCCGGGGTCGCGGCGTTCGCGCTGATCAACCCGCCGGACGCGCTGGCCGAGGTCAAGTTCCAGACGACGACCGTGTACTTCGCGGGCGAGGAGCCCGGTCAGCCCGGCGAGGTGATGGGGACCTTCGCGAACCAGAAGCGCGAGATCGTCGACTACGACACGCTGCCGGTGCACGTCGGCCAGGCCGTCGCGGCGGGCGAGGACAAGACGTTCTTCGACAACAACGGCGTGTCGATCACGGGCATCGTGCGCGCGTTCATCAACAACGTGCAGGGCAAGCCGACGCAGGGCGCCTCGACCCTGACGCAGCAGTACGTCGAGCGCTACTACCAGAACACGACCAAGGACTACTGGGGCAAGGCGAAGGAAGCGATCCTCGCGATCAAGATCTCGCGGACCGAGTCCAAGGAGCAGATCCTCGGGCGGTACCTCAACACGATCTACTTCGGCCGTGACTCCTACGGCATCCAGGCCGCCGCGCAGTCGTACTTCGGGGTCGATGCCAAGGACCTCGACGTCGCGCAGGCGGCGCTGCTCGCGGCCGTCATCCCCTCGCCGAACAACTGGGACCCGGCCGTCAGCCCCGACAAGTCGGAGCAGCGCTGGAACATCGTCCTCGACTCGATGGTCGACTCCGGCTGGCTCGACTCCGGCGAACGGGCGGCGCTCACGTTCCCGCCGACGGTCGAGTACCAGCGCAGCGAGACCTACCGCGGCCCCAACGGGTACCTGTTGAAGATGGTCGAGGACGAGCTCGTCGCCGCGAAGCTGTTCCGTGAGGACGAGCTCAAGACGCGCGGCCTGAAGATCGTCACGACGATCCGGCAGGACGTCCAGCAGATGGCGTTCGACTCCGCGGAGGGGCTGAAGTCCGGGGCGCTGTCGAACGGTGCGACGCCCAACGAGCGGCTGCGTGTGTCCATCGTGTCCGTCGACCCGTCGACCGGCGGCATCGTCGCGCTGTACGGCGGCAACGACTACCTGACCGACGCCAAGAACACGGCGACGTTCGACAAGATCCAGGCCGGGTCGACGTACAAGCCGTTCACGCTCGTCGCCGCGCTCGAGCAGGGCATCAGCCTGTCGACGACGTACGACGCGGCGTCACCGCAGGAGTTCGACATCGGTGAGGCGAAGCCCTGGCGCGTGCAGAACTACGCCAACAGCAACCGTTACGGCACGATCGACCTGGTCCAGGCGACCGCGAACTCCGTCAACACGGTGTACGCGCAGCTCAACCTCCAGGTGGGACCGGCCGCGACGGCGGAGGTCGCCACCGAGGCCGGTGCGACGAGCTCGCCGGAGGTCGTCGCGTCGAACGTGCTCGGCTCCGACCTGGTGCGCCCGCTCGACATGGCCGGTGCGTACGCGACGTTCGCCGCCCAGGGGCTGCACCGGACCCCGCACATCGTGCAGAGCGTCATCTACGGGGGCGACACGGCGCCGTGGACGCCGGACGTCTCGGGCAAGCAGGTGTTCGCCGCCGACGTGATGGCTGATGCGACGTACGCGATGACGCAGGTCGTCGAGCAGGGGTCGGCGAGGAGTGCGGTCGCGCCGCTGGGGCGTCCGATCGCCGGGAAGACCGGGACGTCCCAGGAGAACAAGTCGGCGTGGTTCATCGGGTACGTCCCGCAGCTCGCCACGGCCGTGTCGCTGTCCCAGCAGGGCGAGGACGGCAAGGCGCTCGACTCGATCTCGCCGTGGGGCAGGTACGACGCGATCACCGGTGGGTCGTACCCGTCGGTGCTGTGGGCCGACTACATGGGCAAGGTCTTCCAGAACCCCCGGTACTCGCAGGTGCAGGAGTTCCCTGCGCGCGCGAACGTCGGCGGGAGGCCCACGCCGACGGTCAGCGAGACGCCGACCGAGGAGGCCGAGCCGACCGAGGAGCCCGAGGTCCCGGCCGAGGTCCAGGTGCCGTCCGGCCTCGCGGGCAAGACCGAGGCGGACGCGACAGGGCTGCTGCAGGGTGCGGGACTCGTGCCGAGCATCGTCACCGAGCGCTCCACGTCCGTCCCGGCCGGCCGTGTCATCCGGGTCGAGCCCGCCGAGGGGTCGACCGTCGCGACGGGCTCGGCGGTGCGGCTCATCGTGTCCTCGGGTGCCCCGACACCCTCACCCACGCCCTTGCCTCCGGAACCCTCGCCGGAGCCGACGACGTCCGACCCGCCGGTCGAGACCCCGCCTGCCGAGGGTGAGGCCGCGCCTGGCGGCACGGGCGGCGGCACGGGCACGAGCACCGGCTGAGCCGGTCGCGCCGGCCGATTCGGCGCCCGGCGTGCCACCCGGTACGCTGGGCGATCGCCGTCCCTCGCGGACGGTTCGCCGTGCCCACGTCCCGACCACCGTCGGGGCCGGGTGCGTCGAGACGCACGAGAACCCTCCTGTCACGGACCGACCGTGACCGCGAAGACCAGAGGAGGTGGGTATGAGCCTGCGTCAGTACGAGATCATGATCATCCTCGACCCCGAGATCGAGGAGCGCACCGTCGCCCCGTCGCTCGACAAGTACCTGGCGGTCGTCAAGACCGAGGGTGGGACGGTCGACAAGGTGGACGTGTGGGGCCGTCGTCGCCTCGCCTACGACATCAAGAAGAAGGCCGAGGGCATCTACGCCGTCGTCGACTTCACCGCGTCGTCGGACACGGCCAAGGAGCTGGACCGTCAGCTCGGCCTCAACGAGGTCGTCCTGCGCACCAAGGTCCTGCGCCGCGAGGCCTGAGCCTGTTGTCGGTGCCCGCCGCTAGCGTCGGGCACCAGCACCCGCGGCACCACGCCGCAGCCGATCCGTACGAACGAGCGAGGAGGCCGTCATGGCCGGCGAGACCACCATCACGGTGATCGGGAACCTGACCGGGGACCCGGAGCTGCGCTTCACCCCGTCGGGCGCCGCGGTCGCGAACTTCACGGTCGCGTCCACGCCCCGCACGTTCGACCGCCAGTCCAACGAGTGGAAGGACGGCGAGACGCTGTTCCTGCGCTGCTCGATCTGGCGGGAGGCGGCCGAGTCCGTCGCCGAGTCCCTCACCAAGGGCACGCGCGTCATCGTGCAGGGCCGCCTCGTGCAGCGCTCGTACGAGACCCGCGAGGGCGAGAAGCGCACCGTGTACGAGCTGCAGGTCGACGAGGTCGGCCCGTCGCTGCGGTACGCGACCGCGAAGGTCACCCGGACCCAGCGTTCGGGTGGTGGCGGCTTCTCCGGTGGTGGCGGCGGTGGCGGCAGCTACGGCGGCGGCGGTGGTTTCAGCGGCGGTGGCTCGAACAACGGTGGTGGCGGCCAGACCGACGACCCGTGGGCGACGCCCGCGGGTGGCTCGGGTGGCGGCTACTCCGACGAGCCCCCGTTCTGATCGGCGCCTCGCACCCCTGAACTCTCATCCCCGAGCACGGCAACGCTCGGGGCTCCACAGACAAGGAGCACCACGATGGCCAAGCCCGTCGTCCGCAAGCCCAAGAAGAAGCAGAACCCCCTCAAGGCCGCCAAGATCGAGACGGTCGACTACAAGGACACGG